>JANXVA010000673.1 GCA_025351875.1 Myxococcales bacterium
TGCCGTCGGCGGAGTAGGCGAAGAGGTAGTCGATCGCCGGGCGACCGCCGACCTTCTTCATCGCCGGGAACACGGCCTCGGTGAGGTTGCGCTCCTGGATCTTGTCGACCTGGCCGGCGACCTGCGTGTCGTCCGCCTTGACGTTGTTGCGGGCGTTCGACTCCTTGACGATCTTGGTCTGCGCGTCGAGCCACTCCTTGGAGTTGTACTTCTGCGCGAGCGCGACGAGCGCCTCGGAGGCCTTCAGCTTCGTAGGCTCGTCGCCGACGTCGTTGATGAGGTTCGCGACGCGATCGAGGCGCGCGGCGTTCTCGTTGATGATGCCCGGGAGCGACTTGACGCTCTCGGGACCGAGAAAGCGCATCATCTGCTCGAGGCCGAACTGCTGGGAGCCGTTCTCGATGCGGTCCTCGAAGCCGGTCGAGGCCCACCTCGTGAGCGCGGCGCGGAGATCGGCGCGGGTCTTCTCGTTCGAGACGAGCGGCGGCTCGTGCGTGAGCATCGCGAACGTCGCGTCCTTGAACGGGATGGTCGGGTCCGCGGGGAGGCGTCCCTCGGGCGTGCGCGGCGGGGGGCCCGGCTCGAGCTCCTTGAGGAGGAGAGGGGCCATGCGGTCGACGATCTGTCGCCGGGCGTCCTCGGTCAGCTGGTTCAGCGCGCCTTCGCGTGTCTCGCCTTCCTCGTCCTTGTACTTGTCGACGAGGAACGCGATGCCCTGCCGCGCACCGCCGCGAGGCGGCATGCGAATGAGGGACAGCGCCGCATCGGTACGGAGCTCCCAGCTGTACTTGTCGTGCGTGACGACCGCGACGAGCTTGTACGGCCCGCGCTGGGTCGACTCCCATCGCTTGACGTCGGTTTCGGCCACACGGCAGCCGCTGGCGAGCGCGCCAAGAGCGACCGCTGCCCCCAAGATCGCGACGAGGGCAACCCCTCCGCGCCTGTTCTTTACACCCATCGTGACGCCATCCCTCGAGGTGTAATGGCCTGACTTCGACCCACCAAAATCAATCCTTTGGCACCGAACTCTACGCCGGGACCTACAGGATACCCAAGGTTTATTCGGATTGTGCGTGGTTCCATCTCCCACATGACAGGGAGTTGACTCGCCACCCTGGAGTGCCCTAGCGTCAATGTAGGTGCACGTAGGTATGGCGTTTCTCAGCCTCTTTGCAGGTCGCTCTCGCGGCGGCCCGGTCAGCGAAGTCGTCCCGGTCTCGGCCCCGACGGGCAATACGCGGGCGGAGCCCGTGTTTGCTCCTCGGCGCAGCAGTCCTGCGTTCCTCGCCGCTCCGGCCAATACGCGGATGCCGAGCGTTCTCGGGATCCAACCGCAGACCTTCGCCCGCGGTCGAGAGATCGCCGCCCTCCTCTTGTGGACGTTCGCGGTGTTCCTCTGCCTCGGCCTCGCGTCGTACGCGGGCGATCCGGCCGCCGTTGCCACGGATGGGCCGCCCGCGATCATCGGCGAGAACTGGGTCGGTCCGGTCGGGGCTGCGGTCGCGAAGGCGTTCGTCACGCTGGTCGGTGTGGCCGCGTGGGTGGTGCCGATCGAGGCGCTGCTGCTCGGCATCCCCTACGTCCGTGGTCGGAAGACGAACGCGACGCCCGCGCGGCTCGCGGGCGATCTGCTGATGGTCGTGATCGGCGCGGCGCTGGTGCAGGTCGGCGGCCCCGGCAAGATGGCGTTCGGTCATCACCCCGCCGGTGGAATGATCGGTGAGCTCTTCGGTGAGCTCGCGCGCTCGCTCTTCTCGACGATCGGCTCGTTCCTGGTCGGCTTCTCGTTGCTCGGTCTGATCTTGATCAGCCGCGCGCACTTCTCGTTCATCGCGCTCGTCAAGTGGGTGGGGCGGCTCGGCTCGGTGTCCGCGGAGAAGACGGCGACCGGGGCGCGCTCGGTGGCGGGTGCGTGGGCGAAGGCTCGTGAGCTCGATCGCGAGAAGGAGGCGCAGCGTCGGAAGGACGAGGAGCCGCTGATCGCCGGCCCGGCGAGCGGTGCGGCGACGATCCTGGTTCCCGAGGACGACGGCGACGACGAAGTGATCCGCGACAGCGATCCCGGCGAGCGCGAAGGCCTGGTGGCCGAGCGCGGCTCGGGGCCTCGCGTGCGGATCGTGAGCGAACCGTTCCCGGAGGAGAAGAGCCCGCTCGTCATCCTCGAGGACAAGAAGAGGGCGCGGAAGAAGAGGAGCGAGGACGAGGCGAAGGCCCTCGGCGCCAAGGCGAAGACGAAGCTCGTCGCGGAGGAAGAGGAAGACGAGGACGAAGAGGAGAGCGAAGAGAGCGACGACGAGGCCGAGCTCGAGACGCCCGCTCGCGCGAAGCGCTCGCGTCGAAAGAAGACCGACGGCGAGGAAGAGGCCGAGTCGGTCGCGAAGGCCGTCGCCGAGGGCGCGTCTCCGGCTCCTGCCGGCGCGCGGTCCACGTCGGACGAGGACGGCCCCGTGACGCTCGACGTGACGCCGCTCGAAGGGCTCGACGTCGCTCCGAAATCGAAGAAGGCGCGTGCAGCGGCGGCGAGCAAGCCCGCCCTCGCGGGCATCACCATCGTCGACACGTCGGCGGCGCTCGAGAAGGACGCGCCCACGAAGGCCGACCTGAAGAAGGCCGCCAAGCCTGTAAAGGGCGCCAAAAAGGCCTTCATGCTCCCGTCGATCGACATGCTGACGCCGGGAAAGATCGAGGTCGGTCCGCTGTTCGACGAGGAGAAGCTGCGCAAGAACGCCGAGCTCCTCGTGAAGACGCTCGCCGACTACAAGATCTCCTGCAAGGTGGAGGAGATCCTCCCGGGGCCCGTCGTCACGACGTACGAGGTCTCTCCGGTCGCTGGCACGAAGGTGAGCAAGGTGGCGGCGCTCGCCGACGACCTCGCGCTCGCGCTCGCGAAGAAGGTGCGCATCGTCGCGCCGATCCCGGGAAAAAATCGCATCGGCTTCGAGCTTCCGAACGAGAAGCGCCTGCCGGTCATCTTCCGCGACCTCGTCGAGGATCGCCGCTTCCAGACCCTCGACGTGCCGCTGCCGGTGGTGCTCGGCCGCGACATCGTCGGCAACCCGGTCTATGCCGACCTCGCGAGCATGCCGCACGCGATCGTCGCTGGTGCGACGGGCGCGGGCAAGAGCGTCGGTCTCAACGTGATGCTCACGTCGCTGCTGTACCGGCGCACGCCGGAAGAGCTGCGCATGCTGATGATCGACCCGAAGGTCGTCGAGCTCGCGCCGTACGATCGCATCCCGCACATGCTGCTGCCGGTCGTCACCGACATGAAGCAGGCGGCGACCGCTCTCAAGTGGGCCGTCGACGAGATGGAGCGTCGCTACCAGCTCTTCGCTGACGCCGGCACGAAGAACATCGGCACGTACAACGGCTGGGTGAAGCGCGTTCTCTCGGGGGAGATCAAGAATCCCTTGGGCAAGGCGATCGTGGGGCGTGACCACAACAACCTCCAGGAGGTGCTGTCGGTGCGGTTCGACGATCCCGAGGGCGAGCAGATCATGCCGGAAGTGCTCCCGATGATCGTGATCGTCGTCGACGAGTTCGCCGATCTCATGATGCAGCAGGGCAAGGAGGTCGAGGTGTGCGTGGCGCGGCTGGCGCAGAAGGCGCGCGCGGCGGGCATGCACGTGATCCTGGCGACGCAGCGCCCGTCGGTCGACGTCATCACCGGCATGATCAAGGCGAACTTTCCGACGCGCATCGCGTACCGCGTGGCGCAGAAGGTCGACTCGCGCACGATCCTCGACGAGCAGGGTGCCGAGCACCTCCTCGGCCGCGGCGACATGCTGATCAAGCTGAACGGCACGAACGAGACGCGGCGCGTGCAGTGCCCGTGGGTGAGCGAGGAAGAGGTCCAGGCGGTGACGGACTTCCTGCGCTCGCAGGGCGAGCCGGTCTACGACGAGAACATCCTGAAGCCGCGCGACGACGAGGACGCGGCGGACGACGACGACGGCGAGCAGGACGCGATGTACGACGACGCGGTGCGCATCGTCGCGGAGACGCGCCGGTGCTCGACGAGCTGGCTACAGCGGAAGCTCTCGCTCGGCTACAACCGCGCGGCGCGGATCGTGGAAACGATGGAGAAGCGCGGCCTCGTGGGGCCGGCGAACGGCGCGAAGGACCGCGAAGTGTTGATCGACGCGATGTGAGCTGCGCGACTCTCGACCGGAGACGCAGATCGATTCGGCACCGCTCTCCTCGCGCGCGACATAACTGACACAAGGCTGTCATCCGGCGCCGGTAGGCTCCTCTCTCCTTGCCGCATCCGAACCGAAAAAAGGAGCCATCCCGATGAGCCTCGTCTTCCATTACGCACCGTGGTCTTCCGCGACGACCTGCCTCTGGGCCCTCGAGGAGCTCGGCGTCCCCTGCGAGAAGGTGAAGGTCGACCTCGCAAAGAAGCAGACGCAGACGCCCGAGTTCCTCGCCATGAACCCGAATGGCAAGGTGCCGTTGCTCGTGCACGACGGCGTGCCCATCTTCGAGTCGGTCGCGATCCTCTGCCATCTCGGCGAGACGTTCGGCGTGCAGAAGAAGCTATTCCCCGAGCCGGGCCTCCAGCGCGCGCAGGCCTTCCAGTGGCTCGTGTGGATGAACGTCTCGCTCGGCGCCGCGGTCTACAAGTCGATGCAGGACAGCGAGAACACGCCCGCAGAGCTGCGAAGCCCGAAGCTCGCGGCGGTCGGCAGGGGCGAGGCCGAGAAGCTGCTCGGGATGCTCGATGCTCACCTCGAGGGCAAGACGTGGATGGTCGGCGACGGCTTCACGCTCGTCGACGTGCACCTCGCGGGCGCCGCCGTGTGGATCGGCGGGCTAGGCTTCGACCTGAAGACCTGGCCTCGCGTCGATGCGTGGGCGAAGCGCTGCCAGGATCGCCCTGCCTTCTCGGCGGCCATGAAAGGGTGACCGCCGCCTCTTCAGGTCATGGGTGTATTCTTCGTTCGTGCGAATCACTCCCTTGATTGCTTGCCTCGTCGCGCTCGCTCTCGTCCCGGCGTGCAAGAAGAAGAGAGGCGCGGACTACGTGCCCATCGCGAGTGTCCTGCCGCGGGCGGCGAAGTTCGAGCCGATCATGGCGGTCATCAGGAAGCTCCCCGTGTCACCCCCGCCCGTGACGAGGACGTTCGCGCCCGCGGATGCTCTCATCGGGACGGGCTCGACCCCTGGCTCCGACCCGACGCCGGAGCCGTACCTCGTCATCCATGTGGAGGACCTCGCCAAGCCGCCGCGGTACGACGGGGACAAGGCCGTGAAGGTGCGGCTGAAGGGGTCGCAATTCCTCGGCGTCTGCGCGGACGGTCTCTCCGAGGTGAAGGAGGCCAAGGAGGACGACGTCTACAAGACGACCCTTCTTCCATGCACGGCGTTCAAGTACGCCTACGTGGTCCGCGAGACCGAGTATCTCGAGCCGACGACGAAGAAGGTCTCCGACAAGACGGCCGACAAGACGCGGACCATCGGCCTGAACCACGTCCCGGGTCGCGTGAGCGGAGACGTCACCATCTACAGCCTCAGCGACGGCAAGCAGGTCGGCGCCTTCCAGTTCCGCGCGGTCTCGAGCGCGGACCCGGGAACGGAGGGCGGCATCGGCAGCGCCCAGGAGGCCGACCTGAAGAAGCAGGCGGACGAAGCGCTCCGTGCGGCATGCGCCGCGGCAGCGCGAGGCGGCACGACGAAGTGACGACACGATCCCCATGCAGACGAAGAACGGCACGCAGACGATGGTGATTTCTTCGTTCTGGGACACTCTCCTACCACGCGAAGTTCAAGGCCCGCGGCGTGGACCCGAACGCGGTGATTCGTGAGATGGGCGAGCACTTGCCGAACACGCGGCTGCCGACGCGCGACCGTCCCGCGGGCTTCAAGCCGTCCGTCGGGCCCGGGTTGTTCGCGGTCATCCTGCGCGCGGAGCGCTACCATCCTGCGCGCGGAGCGCTACGCGGCGGCGGACGCATCCGACGTGCGCCTTCGCCATCTCCTGCAAGCGCTCCATGAAGAGCCGCACTTGAAGGCGTCGATCGACATGCTCGTGGCGTGACGGGCAAGAGGAAGGAGCTTCCTCACACGCTCACTGGCACTGGCCTGCCGTGCACTGCGTCGAGCCGGGGCACTGCGCGTTCGAGTGGCAACCCGGGGTGCAGTGGCCCGCCGTGCAGATCTCGCCCGAGCCGTCGTTGCCGGGGTTGCACTGACCGTCGCCAGTGCAAGCCGCACCGGGGGTGGTGTTGTCGTCCGCAGGCGAGGGCGAGGGCGCGGGCGACGGGGAGGTCGTAGGAGCGGGCGCGGGAGCGGGCGCCGACGAGAAGCTGTTCACCGCGTCGATGTGGAGCGTGCGATTGATGCTCGGTTCGACCGAGGCAGAACGGTTTGCGACGCAGATGTCGATGCGGGAACGGCCGCGACCTCGAAAGGCTCCGCCCGTATCGACCACCCGGAAATCGATCGCGCGACCGTACTTCGCCTCGAGCTCCTGGATGCGAAGGTGCTGTCCGTACGGAAACGCGCTCGAGTCCATCGCCACCGACACGTACGCCGCCTGGCCTGCGAGGAACTGCTGGAGCGTGTGCAGCCTCACGCCCTTCCGGTCGACGAAGCCGCCCTCGAGCGCCGAGCCGCTCGGGTAGTAGCCCGTGCCCTTCGACGTGAACGATCCCGTGAGCGCGTCCTCACTCGACGAGAGCGTCCCGTCGTCGGTCGAATCGGCCGACCCGCAGCCGCCGATGATTGCGCAGGCGAGCCCGAGCACGAAGAGAGGACTGCAGGTCTTCATGCATCGATGCATTACAAGTCTCGTGCCGGATGACCGGGACGGACGGTTGCGTTCGGACTGTCTTGGCGGGCCGCCCGCGACGGATTTTTCCCGCTTTCGCGCGCTGGTACGGGTGGATCGCGAACGCGCGCGATCATGTCAGATCGCTTGCGTGACCCACGTGCGCGTCAGATCACCGACATGCCGCCGAAGCCAGAGCACAGCGCCTTTCACGCCGAGTTCACACTGTTTTCATGGAATCGCGAAGCGGAGCGCTCCGTTGGTCCTTTGATGCGAATCCTCTACGGCGTGACGGGATGCGGGCTCGGTCACACGATGCGCGCGAGGGCGCTGGCCGAGCACCTCGAGGCAAGCGGGCACGTGGTCAAGCTCGCGGCGTCGGGGCGGGCCGTCGGGATCCTGCGCGGGCACGGGCTCGACGTCGTGGCGATCGACGGCATGAGCATGCGCTTCGTGGAGGGGGAGGCACGGATCGGCAAGTCACTGCTGCAGCTGCTGCGGCGCGCCCCGCGCGCGATCGCGAACAACGCGGAGGTTGCGTGGAACGACGTCCTCGATTTCGATCCTGACGTCCTCGTGACCGACTTCGACACGTTCACGAGCACCCTCGGCGTTCTCCTGGGCCGCCCTGTCATCTCCGTCGATCACCAGCACGTCCTCGATCGCTTTCGGCATCCGAAGGCCGTGCAGGACGTCGTCTCGTCCTACGGCATGGCACGCGTCCTGGTGACTGCGAAGACGCCGCGGTGCGCTCACTATGTGGTGACGTCGTTCTTCTTTCCCGAGCCGCGCTGGGGCTCGACGACCCTGGTGGGGCCGATCGTGCGGCGCGAGATCATGGAGGCGAAGCCGACGCGCGGCGAGCACGTCCTCGTCTACCAGACGACCTCGGGCGACCCGCGGCTGGTTGCGGCGCTGCAGGCGGTGCCCGGAGTACGCTTCGTCCTCTACGGCCTCGGCCGACAGGAGACGCTCGGCAACGTCGAGCTGCGAGCGTTCGACGAAGCGCGCTTCGTTCGCGACCTCGCGTCGTCCCGCGCCGTGGTCGCAAACGGCGGTTTCACGACGCTCTCCGAGGCCGTGTACCTCGGCAAGCCCGTGCTCAGCGTCCCCGTGCGGCGTCAGCCGGAGCAGGAGATCAACGCGGCATGGCTCGAGATGCTCGGTCTTGGCATGCGCGCCACGCAGATCGATCCCGGCGTCGTCGTGAGGTTCCTCGATCGCGAGGGGGCATTCGCGAACGTGCTCGACCCACGCATCCGCCGCGGCACCGCGGACGCGGCCGCCGCGCTCGATCGCGCACTCGCGGCGGCGGCATGAGCGCGGATCCCTACGCCGCGGCGACGTTCGAGGAGTTCTGGCCGCACTACGTGCGTCTCCACACCCGGCGAGAGACGCACGTGCTGCATGCCGTGGCGACGCTCTCGTGCCTCTCGTTGCTCGGCGCTGCGGTGCTGACGCGCACGCCGGCCCTCGTCCTGCTTGCGCCGCTCGTCGACTTTGCCATCGCGCAGGCGAGCCATCGCCTGTTCGAGGAGAACCGCACCACGCCGTGGAAGAACCAGCTCTGGCACACGCGCGCCGAGCTCCGGATGCTCCGCCTGGTGCTCACCGGACGGATGCGCGGCGAGGTGGCGCGCGTCGCCTGAATCATCGTCACCGCCTTCCGACAGGATGCTTGCTTGGGAGAAGCGAGCGGTATCTCGGCTATCGTGAAGTCGCCGCCAATGCCTGCCGACGAGCTCACCAGCGACGCCATCACCGGGTCCTTTCGTTTGATCCAGCGACGGCGGGGCCACCGCTTCTCCGTCGACGATCTCGCGACGGCCTGGGAAGCTGCGCGCGCCGCGCCCGAAGCGGCGCGCTTCCTCGACCTCGGCTGCGGCGTCGGCTCCGTCCTCTTGATGGTGGCTTGGCGACTGCCGGCGGCGCGCGGCTTCGGCATCGAGGCGCAAGAAGTCAGCATGGATCTCGCGCGGCGCAACGTGCACGAGAACGGGCTCGGTGAGCGTGTGAGCTTGCTGAGCGGCGATCTCCGCGAAGTGACGCGCGACTGGCCCCACGGCCCGTGCGCGCTCGTCACGGGCACGCCTCCCTACCTGCCACTGGGTACGGCTTCGGCGTCGCCCGACCCGCAGCGCGCGGCGGCTCGCATCGAGCTCCGCGGCGGGGTCGAGGATTATCTCGCCGCGGCTGCGCGCGTGCTCTCGCCGGAGGGTGTCGTCGTCTTGTGCTCCGACGGGCGCGTCCCCGAA
Organism: Myxococcales bacterium; assembly: GCA_025351875.1. Lineage (GTDB taxonomy): Bacteria > Myxococcota_A > Polyangia > Polyangiales > Polyangiaceae > Labilithrix. The sequence continues at coordinate 9,028 of JANXVA010000673.1, forward strand.
CGCGTCCTCCGCGGCGCAGAGGCGGCCAGGTTGGTTCCCGTACGGCGCGTCGACATCGTGCCGAAGGCCGGAAGACCACCCCTGTTCTCCGTGTGGACGTGCGCACGCGCGACACGCGGCGCGCTGGATCATGCCGAGGTCGTCATGCGCGACGAACGAGGGGAGCGCACCGAGGCGAGCCAGGAGATGCGGAGAGCATTTGGCCTCGACCCCCGTGAGCAGAGCTGCTGAAGCCTCGCTGGCTCAGGACCTCGCGCGCCTCGCATCGACAGTGCGCTGGCCGGTTTCGCACCGAGGAGCTCAGGGGAAGGTGACGTCCTCGGTGCTCGTGACGACGCCGGATGCGGACTGCGCGCGCGACGCGATGCGGTAGGTGCCGTCGGGGAGGTCGACGCCCGAGTGAGTCGGGAACGCGCAGTTCAGGTTGCTGAACGTGCCATCGGCGTTCTTTCGTCCGATGGTCACCGTGCCCTTGACCATCTGCGAGCCGCCTCCAGCCTGAACGACCTCGACGTCGTCGATCTCTAGTCGGTTCAACGTGAAGGTGTTCGTCTGGCCGGACACCGTCGCCTGGGCGACCTCGATGCCGTACGCGTTGACCGCCACCGGGGCGCGCGTTCCTTGCGGGACGACGAAGCTCGCGTTGGGTGAGCCATCCTGCTTGCGGACGAGCGCCGTCGCCGCGTAGGACTGGGCGCCGCCGCGCACGTACGTCGCCGAGCAGCTCGTCGGCGTCGGATAGGCCGGGTCGTACGCGTCGACGAGGAGCGCGACACGCGACGTGGGCAGGACGATCTCCTTGAGCACGCCCTCCGCGACCACGGCATCGACCCGCGTCGGCTCGGCGGCGGAGTCGACGCCAACCTTGCCCGCGAGCACGAGCATCGACGCGCCCGCGGCGGCCGCCTGCCACGGTCCGCCCGCGTTCAGGTAGCCCGCGCTTCCACGCTCGGGGCTGAGATCGACACGCGTCATTCCGAGCGTGACAGGTTCGGCGAAGCGGATGCGCAGGCCACCGAGCTGGTGCTTCGTGATCGCGCCCGCGGTGATGGTCATCGACAGCTGCTGGTTCATGGGCCGCCCGTCCGCGAAGTCCGTCTGCACCGACTGGAGCCAGTACGATCCCGGAACCTTCTCGCTCCGATCGCCAGCCTTCATCGGCGCGTTGTCGAAGTTGAACGCACCGGCGAAACCCGTGGCGGCGAAGCCGGGCGCGACGAGGTCGAAGGCGCCGTTGCCACCCTTCGGCTTCACCTTCTTCTTGATGTCACCTTCCTGCGACTCGGCGTTCTCGCCGCCGTCGTCGGTGGGGCTGGCGCACGCGATGACCGGGAGGACGCAGGTTGCGATGAGAAGGCCAAGGAAGAGACGCGAGTGGCTCATGGCCCACTCGTACGCCCCGCGCAGGCGAACCTTCCCTACATCGTACTTTCCGCGAGAGCTCGACGGCGAGCAGGCGATGCCGATCGAAAGAATGTGCGACGAGGGCGACCAGAGAGGCTCCTGGCAGGGTGACGACCTTCCCGCTACACCAAGAGACCTCCACCATGAGCCCCCAACCCACCTCCGTCTGGGGATCACGCAACGCCGCGCTCGCCGCGATCGGGCTCAACGTGCTCGTCGACGGACTCCTCACCGTCATCGTCGCGGCCATCGACTTCGCTCCCGAAGGCGTGGATCAGATGCTGGTCGACGTGAGCGGAAAGCTCGCGCCGATCTCGACTCTTGGCGTCTGGATCGGCGCGCTCGGCTTCCTCCCGTGGCTCAAGGCCACGTACGCGCGCGCGCGCTTGGTGACGGAGTCGCCAGCCCTCGAAGAGCAATGGCGTCGCGGCACGATCGTGGGTTTCTTCATCCCGTTCGTCAACCTCGTTCGCCCTTACAACGTCGTGAAGGTGCTCGACGAGGCGCTCGATCCCGATCTCGTGCCCGAGCCGGCGCCGAGGAGAGTCGAGACCGGCGCTCTCTATCGGGATGCTGCCGCCGCATTAACTCGCCCCGTCTTGAGGACCGTGAAGCACGCGCCCGTCGGCCTGTGGTGGGCATTCTGGATCGGTCGCGTGGTCGCGCAGATCGCCGTGAGCGTCTCCCGGCCCGCCACGAACATGAAGATCGCGCTGCAAAACGGCGTCGTGTTCGGCGCTGCGCTCGCCGCCTTCGTCGTCATCTGGCGGATCTCGGAGCGTCTCCGCGAGGTCGAGCGCCGTCACGCTGCCGTGCGCGCCGAGGGTTCGTGAGGCTACTCCGCGGGAAGAACCGCGCCGGCTCGCGGGTTCCGCGGGTATGCGATACCTCGGGAGCGTGCTCGTGGTGGCGGCTCTCTCGTGCCTCGAAGCGTGTGGGAAGAGCGACGTCGCGCAGACCCTGACCTGGGAGACGGACGACGTCGCCGCCCTCGCGCGTTCCGCGCGTGAAGACAGGCTGCTCTTCGTCTACGTCGGCGCGGAATGGGACGCGTCGGCGAAGAAGCTCGAGCACGTCACGTTTGCTGACGCTCGTGTGCGGAAGGAGCTCCGGAGGTTCGTGAACCTCCACGTCGACATGACCGATGACGAGCTCCCGTCGACGGCGCGCGCGACGAAGCGGTTCAACATCGTCGGAGAGCCGGCGCTCCTCGTCCTCGCGCCGGACGGCGAGACGGAGCTCGTGCGGATCCACCAGTTCGTCCCTCCCGAAGAGCTCGTCGCCGTGCTCCGCGCGGCGCTCGCCCCGGACGCGATCCGCGCGGCACAGTTCGAGGCGGCCGCTCGCAAGCGCCTCGAGGCGCGCAGGTGGTTGACACCGAGCCCGTCTTCGCAGACGACCCTCGACCCGTGGGATACTCACCCTCGGGCGAGGTAGAAGAGCGAGGACGGCGGTCGGCCGAGCGTCGTAAGCTCGAGGAATGAACGGGAGTCAGAATAGCTGGGTCATGAACACTCGGCTTCGTATCGCACGCCACCACCTCCTCGGTGCCACCTCGCTCGCGCTCGCGGTCGCCGCGTGCGGTCACGAGGCCAGCGCCCCTCCTCCCGCTGCCGCGCCCGTCCAGGTCGAGGTTGCTCCGGCGAAGACCCAGAGCCAGCCCACGCCCGGTGCCGCGAGCACCGGATCGACGGAGGGCTCGAAGGCCGCTGCGTCGACCACGCCGCAGAGCGATCCAGATCCGATGCCGTCGCCTGCGGCCGGCAGCAGCGCGCCCGGAGCGTCGGACCCCGCGCTCGGTCGTCCGAAGACGACGCCGTCGCTCCGGCAGGGCGCGACCACGGTGACCGGCAAGCTGCCACCCGAGGTGATCCAGCGCATCGTCCGGCAAAACTTTGGACGGTTCCGGCTCTGTTACGAGAAGGGGCTCGCGAAGAACGTGAACCTCGGCGGCCGCGTGACCGTGAAGTTCACGATCGACCCGACAGGCGCGGTCTCCCACCTCGTCGACGGTGGGTCGGACCTGTCCGACAAGGACGTGGTCGCCTGCGTCGTCCAGGCGTTCAGCAACCTGAGCTTCCCCACGCCCGAAGGCGGCGGCACGGTCGCCGTCGCGTATCCGATCATCTTCGCGCCGGGCACCACGAAGTAGCGGACGCGCTCGAAGAGGAACGCTGACGCAACGACCTCGCGCGGTCGGCGGTGATAACCTCCCGGAGAAGATGGCCGACGACCAACTCGGGCAAGTCCTCGGCGGAAAGTGGCGGATCGAGTCGTTGCTCGGCAACGGCGCCACCTCGATCGTCTATCTCGCGACCGACGTGACGGGAGGAGGGAAGGGCGCGCTCAAGCTCTTTCACCGCGAGCTCGCGCGCCACCCCAAGATCCTCAAGCTGCTCCTTGCCGAGGCTCGCCTCGTCGCCGCCATCGACCATCCCGGGACCGTGAAGGTGCTCGACGACGGGCTGACGGCGGACTCCGCATTCATCGTCTTCGAGGTCCTCGTCGGCGAGTCGCTCGACGATCTCCGCCAGGCGCGAGGCGGTCGCGTTCCCCTCGGCGAGATGATGCCCATCGGCGACGCCGTGATGGATGCGCTCTCCGCGGTCCATCGTGCGGGTGTCGTGCACCGCGATCTGAAGCCCGCCAACATCCATATCCTGGTGGGAGGCGGCGTGAAGCTGCTCGACTTCGGCTTTGCGAAGCTGCGCGGCTACACCGCCGACGCCGCGCAGGACGTCGTCGGTACCGCGTCTTTCATGCCCCCCGAGCAAGCGCTCGGGCTCACGAAGAAGGTGGATGCTCGGAGCGACGTGTGGTCGATCGGCGCGACGCTCTTCTTCTGTCTCTCGGGGCAGTCCGTGCACATCGGCAAGCACCTCGACGCGATGCTTCTCGCGAGCGCGCAGGTGAAGCCTCGCTCGCTCGCGGACGCCGCGCCGGAGCTCCCGAGCCAGGTCGTGGCGGTCGTCGATCGCGCGTTGCTGTACCCCAAGGCCGAGCGCTGGCCCGACGTCGCAGCGATGCGCACGGCGTGGCAAGCGGCCCATCCCCACTGGCTGCCGCCGCTTCCGCCGCCGAAGTTCGCGGCGGACCCGACGTTCCTCGCCGAGTCCGATCTGCTCGAAGACGAGGAGTCACACGCGAGCGAGGGCGCGCTCTTCGATCCGCGCAAGGACCTCTTCGATTCGGTGAAGCCTCGCCCCCAGAAGCCTTCACGACTGCCGACGAAGAAGAAGCCGTAGGAGGCGGCGCGATCCACCTCATGGTCCCCGCGTCGAGGCTCGATCACCTCGGTCCGATGGGCGTGAGCGACGCGGCAGTCCAGCGTGAGAGGAATCTGCCCGTGGCACCGGAAGAAGCCAGGGTGAGGCGAGTCGGGTGAGCCTCAGGGCTCGTGTCGGCGCAGTTGCTGCTTGGTGGGAGGTTCATGTCGCCTGTCCTGGCCCGCAACCTCCTCGTCTCGCTCGGCACTGCATGGCTCATCGCGTGTGGCGGCGAAGTCAGCGAGGAGACGAACGCCTCCGAGGATGCGCTCGGCGAATCCCAGACTCGCGGGTTCGTCACGCCCAGCCTCGCGCTCGCGGACGAACAACGTCTCTTCGCCCGCTACGCGCACCTCGATCCGGCGAGAGTGATCCCCGACAACCTCCTCCTCGACACCGTCGCGATGTTCGACGCGAACGCGTCGCGACTCCTCAACAAGGGGCACGTGGCGATCGTGGATTTTGCGAAGCCCTCCGGGAAAAAGCGCTTCTACGACCTCGACATGCAGACTGGGGCTGTCGTCACGCACGCGGTCGCGCACGGCTCGGGCAGCGAGAGCGGCAGCGGCTACTCGACCAGGTTCAGTGACACGAACAACTCGCACATGTCGTCGCTCGGGTTCGTCGTGACCGGTTCGACCTTCGACGGCGAGCACGGTCGATCGCTCCTGCTCTTCGGGCTCTCGCCGACGAACGCGCACATGCGCGCGAGGGACATCATCATTCATAGCGCGGCCTACGTCAGCGAGAGCTCGTCCCGCCAGGGCAACTCGTGGGGCTGCTTCGCGCTCGATCCGCGCGTGAAGGACCAGGTCGTGACTCATCTCGTGAACGGCGCGCTCCTCTACGCGGGGCTCGGAAAGCCCAACGTCGGGGCGCGTCCGACCGCGGAGGGCCAACCCATGCCCGCGCCTCTGCCCGACCAGGATGCGGAGGCGCCGTCGGCGTGCGCCGGCGACGGAGCGTGCAATCCAGGCAACGGAGGCTCGGGGCGGATCTGCGTCGGCGGGACGTGCACGCCTGGCTGTCGTACGAACGCCCAGTGTCCGGGAACGACCACGTGTGAGAGCGGCATGTGCCGCTGACCCGAGCATCGCCGAAGTAGGTCAGGGAGTTGCTCGACTAGCGGGCAGGAGCGACGGAGAGAACGTACGGCGAACCGAGCGCGCCGGCGCCGACGAAGGATGGGCGAACGTCGATGGCTGGCAAGAGGGTTTCGCGGTGAGCAATGCCCTGTTCGCAGTCGTCTATTACGCGGTGGTGCGGTTCGGCATCGACAAGCTCGTCGCCTTGAAGCTCTGATCGGGGCGCCACCTGCTACTCTCGTGGAGTGGTGCGCCGTTTCAGCGGTCGGATGTGGGCGGCGGCGCTCGTCTCGCTCGCCTCGAATGGCTGTGGCGACCTGAAGATCGCTCATTCGCAGATCGGTGACGGCGACCCTTCGTCGGCGGGGAACGACGGCGGGACCGACGCGACGAGCACGACCGCCGACGGCGGCGGGACACCAAGCGATGCGATGAGCCCTCCTGCGCAGCGCCCCGTCTATGCCGACGTGCAGGCCACGCTCGAGGCCAAGCGTTTTGCGGGGCCCACGACGGGCACGGGCGCGCGCGGCCACTGCACGCCCTCGTATTTCCTGTGGGTCAACGTCGACAACTCGGTCCACTCGTGGCGCGGCACGACGAAGGCGCGCATCGACTACGGGTTCACCGACAACGGCTACCACTCGTACCTGTTCCCGTCGGACGTCTATTTCACGGTCGAGCGGCCGTTCATCTTCGTCGACGTCTACCGCATGGATGCCGCGAACGTGCTGGTCTCGTCGGTCCCGTACTCGGAGAACTTCGCCTCGGTGAGTGACGGCGTCATCCTCCTCGATCAGAAGATTGACGGTGCCGATCTCGGCGGGACCAAGGTTCGCCGCTGGAACGCGACTTCGATGATGACGGAGGACATCACGGGAGTCCTCGCCACGCGTGAGTCGCCGTCGAGCTTCGTCAACGACACGCTCGTCATTCCGGGCGCCAAGGACGCGCCTTACCTGTTCCACATCGTGGACGTCGCGAAGAAGACGTCGACCGCAGTGATGTTCAGCAACGGGAACCTGGTCGTGCAGACAGAGGCGAGCCCCGACGGCCTCCTCGTCGCGTACGTGGCTGGCGGCGGCGGGGCGCAGCTGCGCCTCTACAAGGGCAACCTCGACAACGCCGCTTCGCGCGTCGAGCTCGGTTCCGAGATCGCGGCGCTGCCGCCGTACTTCGACGATCCGCCGACGACGGGTCAGGAGCACGACTTTCGACCGACGATCGCGATGTGGGGCAAGAAGCTTCTGTTCGCGACCGACTACGGGATCTGGTCGTACGATCTCGCGAGCAAGGCGCTCACGCCGGTCCAGCTCACCGCGAACAAGCTGTCGGGCGGCCCGAACCTGATGTGCGTGATGCGCTCTGCAGGTCTCCTCGTCTACCGGATGAACAACGACCCCAACAACCAGGTCTGGGCCGTCCCGCTCACCGCGCTCTTCCCCTGAGTCTCACCGCTCGGGTGCTCGCGCAGCCCACTGGCGCACGTTGACGAAGGGCGCGAGATCGACGCCCATGCCCTCGATCCACCCGACGAACCCTTGCACGTGCGTATCGGCCAGGCCGTAGCCGCCGAGTAGAAAGGATTTTCCTTCGAGCGCGCGGTCGAGGATGCCGAGGCACGCGACGAGATCGCCTTCGGCCTTCTCCCGCGCGGCGACGCTCCGCTGCTCGGCCGGAACCCAATCCCTCGATCCTTCGACGACCGCGTGCCTCCCTCGTCGACGCGACATATTCGCGGCGTCGCGCGGTGGATGACGATGCTGGTCCCGCTCCCCGATTCCGTGCACACTCCTCGTGCATGTACCGCTACGAGGACCTCCGCGAGGTACACCTCGAGCTCACCACGCGCTGCAACGCCGCCTGCCCGCAGTGTCCGCGCAACCTCTCTGGTGGCCCGGTCAATCCGGCGCTTCCTCTCTCCGAGCTCACCCTCGAGGACGTTCGCGCCATCTTTCCGGGCGAGCTCGTCGCGCGGCTCCGCAAGATCTACGCGTGCGGCAACTACGGCGACCCGATGGTCGCGAGGGACACGCTCCCGATCTTCGAGCACCTGCGCTCCCAGAGCGCGGGCCTCGAGCTCGGGATGTTCACCAACGGCAGCGGACGCACGCCGAGCTTCTGGGCCGACCTCGCGAAGGTCGTCACGTACGTGCGGTTCTCGATCGACGGGCTGGAGGACACCAATCACCTCTACCGGCGCGGCACGCAGTGGGCGCGCATCGTGGAAGCAGCGACGGCGTTCATCGCTGCCGGCGGCCGCGCGGAGTGGGATTTCATCGTCTTCAAGCACAACGAGCATCAGGTCGACGAGGCGCGTGAGCTCGCCCAGAAGCTCGGCTTCGAGCGCTTCTTCCTGAAGAAGACGAGCCGCTTCTTCGCCGCCGGCAACGTCTCCGGCCGGCGGGTCTTGGACCGCGACGGCGCGCCCGCCTACATGATCGAAGAGCCGACCGGCGATCGCTTCAAGAACCCCGCCGTCGTCCGCCTCACCCAGCTCGGCCGCTTCACCGACTACCAGGCCGAGACCGAGATCGCCTGCAAGGCCGTGCAGCACAGCCGCCTCTACGTCAGCGCGGAAGGCCTCGTCTTTCCTTGTTGCTGGACCGGCGCGCTCTACCCGCCAGGTCGCCCCGCAGGCACCGCGCAGATCTGGGACCTCGTGCGCCGTCTCCCTGAAGGCAAGGCCTCGCTCGATGCACGCACCACACCGATTCGCGACATCGTCGAGGGGCCCTTCTTCCAGACGCTCGTCCCCGAAGGATGGCCGAAGCGTAGCGTCGCCGACGGGCGCCTCGAGCCCTGCATACGCGCGTGCGGCGGCACGGACACCCACGCCGCGCAGTACGGAGCCTCGCTTCTGTGAGCGCACCGATCTACGCGTGCCCGAGCGATCTCGGGATCGTCACCTCGTACTTCAATCCGTGCCGCTTCCGCGCGCGCGCCGAGAACTTCGAGCGCTTCATCGAGCCCATCCGCGCGGCGGGCATCCCGGTCGTGATCGTCGAGGCTCGCTTCGCGAACGAGGAGTTCACCCTCGACGAGAAGCACGCGAGCCTGCGCGTCGAGGCGCGCGACCTCATGTGGCAGAAGGAGCGTCTGCTCGACCTCGGGACCGGGTGGCTGCCACCTCATTGCACCAAGGTCGCGTGGCTCGATGCCGACGTCCTCTTCGAGGATCCCGAGTGGGCCACGCGCACGTCCGCGCTCCTCGACACGGCGGCAGTCGTGCAGCCGTTCGCGAACGCGGTGCGCCTCTCTCGCGGCGCGCTCACGGTGCGCGAGGGAGACGACACCTACCAGAGCTTCGCGTCGATGTACGTCCATCGTCCGGAGGCGCTCGCGCACGGGAAATACGATCTCCACGGTCACACCGGGTTCGCCTGGGCGGCGCATCGCGATCTCATCGCTCGCCACGGCCTCTACGATGCGTCGATCGGCGGTAGCGCCGATCACATGATGGCGCACGCGTTCGCGGCGGACCTCGGTTCGCGATGCATCAATCGCATGGTCGGCAACGGCGGACGCCACCTCGCGCACTTCCGACGCTGGGCGCGGCGTGTCGACGAGGTCGTTCGTGGTCGGCTGACGTTCGCGCCAGGTCGGCTGCTCCATCTCTGGCACGGGACCCTCGAGAACCGGCGGTACGCCGACCGCAACAAGGAGCTCCGCGCCCACGCCTTCGACCCCGATGTGGACATCCGCGTCGGACCCACCGGCTGCTGGGAATGGGCAAGCGACAAGCCCGACCTCCACGCATGGTCCCGCCGCTACTTCGCCGAACGCCGCGAAGACGACGACGAGACTGACTGACGAGACTGACTGAAGAGCGGATGCGCCCGTGCTCGACATCGCGGGGAGTCGCGAGAGTGCCTCGCGCGCGTTCGCGGCCTCGCGCGAGGTCCGCGCGCCGCACCTGGATCGTCGATGTGGCGTCGGCTCGAATTCGACGTGCAATCACGGTCGCGAATGGTCACCCGCACGGCGCAGACCGAGCCGATCTTGCGCTGATTGCGCAGAGGGCCCAGGGGCACGCAGCTTGCTCCTCCGACTGCATGGGATCCTTTGCATCGACGACGTTCCTCCTCGGTGCGCTCGCGCTCGGAGCACTTGCGAGCGGCGCCTGCTCGAGTGACGACGCCGCTGCTGAGCCGGCCTCCGAGAGCAAGGGGCCCGCGGCGGGCGAGCCGAACGCGACCGAGCCCGGGACGACGCCCGGCGCCCCGGAGCCCCCCGCGAGCGCGAGCATCACAAGCGACGCTGGCGATGCCGGCCACGCGGGTTGCGACGGGTGCGCGCCGCCGTCGAACCCGAAGACGTACCGCCTCCCATGGTCGAAGGGCACGTCGATGCAGCTCACGCAGGACTGCAACGACAGCTGCTGCAGCGATCACGTCGGCAATGACGAGTACGCGTGGGACTGGGCCAACGGCAGCTCGTTCGTCGTCCGAGCCGCGCGCACCGGCACCATCACGCACCTCAAGATCAACAGCACGAAGGGCTGCGCGACGACGGCATGCAGCACCGACGTGAACATGATCGTCGTCGATCACGGTGACGGCTCCCAGGCGATCTACATGCATGTTGCAGGTAACACGGCCGCGCCAGGGATCACCTGTGGCGCGAAGGTCGTCCAGGGCCAGCCGCTCGCGATGGCGGGTACCACGGGGCATTCGACCGGCGTGCATCTCCACTTCCAGGTGAGCCAGGTCCACGCGGGCGCGCCGAAGTGCGAGTGCGGTACGGACGGCAAGCAGTGCAGCACGACGTTCAACCCGTTTCCGAACGCGTGGGTCAACGGGCCGTATCACACGCTCCCCGTCGTCTTCGACGAGTGGGCCACCGCCTCGACGTGCAACGACCGTCGGATGACGATGCCCGGGGCGCTTTCCCAGTGAGAGCCATCACCGTCTCCAGCTGCGTCTCTCTCGTCGCGGTCGCGGTCGGTGTCGTCGGTTGGGCGGCAAGCGGTCCGATCGGTTGCGGCAGCGACGCCAGCGCGCCCGCTGCGGCGCCCGCGCCGGACCCGCCCGACCCCGACGACGACCCCGCGAACGACGGGCCCCCCGGCGGCGAGGGGATGCCGCCGCCCATTCCGCCCGACGGCGGCGTGCAGACGCCCATCCCCACGAAGATTCGCTACGTGATCGTCCTGGTGAAGGAAAACCATACCTTCGACAACTACTTCACGGGCTTTCCGGGCGCCGAGACCTCGGACAAGGCGAAGCTCTCCAACACCACCACCATCACGCGACCCGTCGCACCGAACGGGCCGCTCGCGTCGGATCTCTGTCACTCGAACGCTTGCGGACAGAAGGCCTACCAGAACGGAGCGATGGCCGGGTTCGACGACAACAACGGCGGGAGCCGCGAGCCGTTCATTCGCTACACCGAGCAGCAGATCCCGAATTACTGGCAGTATGCACGCAATTTCGTGCTCGCCGATCACGTGTTCTCGACCACGCTCGGACCGAGCACACCCGGGCATACGGTGTTCTGGACCGGCCGCTCGCTCTCCATCGAGAACGCGAAGTGCGTGCTCCCCGACGGCGGCGACTGCGGGGGCACGGGCGGCTGCAAGGCCGATCCGCGAACGACCATCAAGACGTACGACCCCGACAAGTGCACGACGAGCGTGGTCAAGCCGTGCTTCGACGTTCCGGCGCTCCCCGATCACCTCCCGGCTGGCTTCACCTGGACGGACTACGGGACGCCGCACGCGTTGTCGATCAAGTCGGTGGCCGACGCGCCCGACTACGCGACGCACTTTCGCAAGAACGGCGCGCTGCTCACTGATCTCACGACCGGTCACATCGCAAACCTCACGATCGCGCACGTCGGCGGCGACGTGTCCGAGCACCCGGCGCAATCACCGTGTCCAGGCGAGAATTTCTCGGTCGACATCATCAACGCCGCGATGAAGCTGCCGCAGTGGAGCGAGATGGCGATCGTCGTCACGTGGGACGATTGGGGCGGCTTCTACGATCACGTCGCTCCGCCGGTACACACGTGCGCGAACGGGGAGGTCTTCCAGTCGGGCTTCCGCGTCCCGGTCATCGTGATCTCGCCGTACGCGAAGAAGGGCTTCGTGCTGAAGACGCCGGCGAATCAAGCTTCGGTGCCCCGTCTCGTCGAGGAGCTCTGGGGAGTTCCCTTCATGACCGCGCGCGACCCGCACGCGCTCGACGGGACGGTCGGCAGCCTGATGGATGCGTTCGACTTCGGGCAAACGGCGCGCGCGCCGATGCTGCTGCAAGGGCGCACGTGTCCGTGAGGCTCTCTCTCGCGCGCGCGCTCAGGGTCGGATGCCCTCGGTGACCTTCGCGGCCACCGCGAAGAGCTCGTCGATGCGCAGTGGCTTGGCGAGGAGGGGAATCCGCTCGCGCGCGATGAAGGCCGCGTCCGCGGGCGTGGGAGAGCCGCCGCTGAAGAACACGACGCGCGCCGCGATCTCCGGTGAGCTCGCGAGGAGCTCCTCGTAGAGCCGGCGTCCTCCTCCGTCCGGCATCTGAAGGTCGGAGAGGACGAGATCGAAGTGTCGTTCGCGGAGCCGCTGGCGCGCTGCCTCGACGCCCGTCATCAGCTCGGCGTCCACACGGGAGCGCAGCGTGCGGACGACCGCGCGCCCGACCGCTGCGTCATCGTCGACCACGAGCACACTTTGCAACGAGGCTGTGCGATCGTGTCGTGCCGACGCTGGCGCGCCCGCCGGAGTAGCAGCGTCGAGGACGATCGACATCGTCGTCCCTGCGTCGCTCGTGACGAACGAGAGCTCGCCGCCCATCGACCGCACGAGACCGAGCGAGACGGACAGACCGAGCCCGGTACCCTCTCCTTGCGCCTTCGTGGTGAAGAACGGCTCGAAGACGCGCCGCTGCGTCTCTGCGGTCATGCCGGCCCCGTCGTCCGCGATCTCCACGCAGAGGCGGTCGCCCACCTTCTTCGCGCAGACCTGGATGCGCCCGGCGCGGTCCGTCGGGATCGCCTGCGCGGCGTTGACGATCACGTTGACGAGCACCTGCCCGAGCGCCGATTCGTCACCGCGCACGAACATCGAAGCGTCGACGTCGACCGACGTGGTCACATTCGTCCCGATCCGCGCCTTCGACATCGCGAGGGAAGCGAGGACGACCTCGAGCACCGAGAGGCTCACCTCGGGTCGGTTCGGGTGTGCTGCCGCGCGGCTCGAGTCGAGCAGCTGGGCGACGATCTTCGCGATGCGGGCCACCGCGGCCTCCGACTCCTCGATGCACTCCCGGGCGTCGGCGGGGACCTCCCCGCGGCCGAGCTTCTCGCGGAGGTAGGCGAGGTTCGCCGACAGCGCGGCGGCAGGATTGTTTATCTCGTGGGCGACGCCCGCGGAGAGCTGACCGACTGCGGCCATCTTCTCCGCGCGGAGCAGCGCCGCCTCTGACGCGGAGAGAGCCTTCGTGCGCTGCGCCACGAGGCCCTCGAGCTCGCGCGACATGCGGTCGAGCTCGTGCGCGCTGGTGACGAAATCGCGCGTGAGCGCCCACCCGAGCGCACCCACGGCGCTGAGGAAGCCGAGCGAGAGGAGGAGCGGTATGCGGACGAAGCCGGCCGCCACGAGCGAGTCGCTGATGGCCGTCGCGAGGATGGCGCCGAGCGCGAGCGAGTGCACGGGCGCATCGCGCACCCCGTTGCGGCCTGCGCCTACGCAGCGGACGAGCGAGACGACGAGCACCCCGAGGAATGCGGCGAACGTGAGTGAGCCGAAGGTGCTCGCGGTGGCGATGTCGTAGCGGACGCCGAGCCACGGGATCGCGAAGGAGCCGACCTCACCGGTGAGCATGAGCCCAGGAACCAACCAGCCTGCGGCCAGGAGCAGAAGCCCGTCGCGCACCACGCGATTCCACGTGGCAGGAGCACCACCGACGCGACGCTGCACGTACCCATGCCATGCGAGGCAATGAAGCGAGGCGACGCCATTCTCTACGTGCGTGACCGCGACGAGCCTCGCCGGAGAGAGACCGGCCGTCGCGCACGCATCGAGCCCGCAGTAGACAGCGGCAGAGACGGCCACCAGGGCGAGCGCGCGGTACTGCGCCCACCCCGGCGCCGAGCCAAAGCGCAAACCGAGGACGGCGACGATGAAGCCGACCACCGAGGCGGCGATCGACAACGCGATAGCGGGATTCATGCGCGGTCCGTAAACGCTACAACGTCGTGCGCCGGGCGAGGATTCAGGGGCGCAATTTTTTTGCCCGCTCAGCCATCGATCGCGGCGCCACCGGCTGCGAGGTGTAGGGCGAAGGCCGACTGAGAGTTCAGTTCTCGACGTCGCGGCGGATCGCGCGGGCGAGCGCGAGCCCGTCGGCGGCGACATCTTCCGTCGGGACCCATCGGCCCTCGGCCACCGCCGCGCGCGCGGCTGCGCCGTCGCCTGGTGCGAGCACGTCGAGCGCTGTCATCGTCGCCTCGCAGGTCGCCGCTCGTGTCGCCACGCCGGAGGACGGGAGCGCATGCGCAACCGCGTCCACGAGCCTGCGCATCTCGCGCGCAGCGTGCTCGCCGGTGCCTTCCCGCCCGACCAACGAGAGCGCATGCTCGATCGCGACGGCCAGCTCGGCATCACAGCCCGCAGCAAGCCGCTTTGCGAGAGAGAGCACCTCGAGCTCGCGAGCACGAGGGAGCCTCGCGAGCACGTCGTCATCGAGCGCAGCTTCCGCGCGGTCGACCTCGATGGGCGAGCACACCAGACGCAAGAGCTCGGCCGCCGCCGCGCGAGCGCCGTTCTCGGGCACGAGCCTGCGCGCCGCCGCACGCGCGTCGGGCCGCGCGAGCAGCTCCTTCACCACGGCGTGAACGTCGTCGCCGTCCGCGAGCATCGCCGCGGCGCCGCTCTGCACGGCGCGCTCGGCGCGAGCACGCTGATCGTCCGCGAGCTTGTCCTGCGGTAGGAACGCCGCGGGCACCCCCGCGAACATGAGCTCGCCGAACGTGTTGTACCCCGCGGCGCACACCGCGGCGTCGAACGCGAGTGACCACTCCGCGGCACGCCCGGTGAGCGTGGTGACCCCCGCGAACGGCCGACCGCGGTAGAGCGGGCCCGCGCCGACGACCACACTGAGCCCGGGATCTCCCGACAGCGCGCGCACCGCCGCCTGGATGTGCGCCTCGGCACCGCGATCACCGCCACCTCCGGCCGACACGAACACGCACTTGCGATCCCCCTCGACCCCGAGCTGCGCGCGCGCCACCTCTCGCGGCATCAGCTCCCACCGTTCGCGTGAGAGCACAGGCCCGACGTGCACGAGGCGATCGTCGATCGACCTCGGCGCGAGCACCTGCGTGCTCGCCTCGGGCACGATGACGAGATCGTAGAGCGGCAGCATCGCCTGAAAATCCGCGCGCTCTGCCACCTCGGCGCGCACCGGCCGGTACACGAACGCCGTCCGCCGGCAGAGGTCGAGCGCGCCGAGCAGCTCGCCGAACGAGCCACGCGGGAACGTGTCGACGATGAAGAGGTCGGGCCGAAGGAGCCCGATGGTGTGCCAGATCCACTGCTTCGCGAGCGCCAGGTACGCGCCGCGATCGATCCCGGCCTCGGCGATGATCGTCTTCGATGGGATCTTGAACGCCGCGAACCCTTCGGCGAAGACGAGCCCCTCGGCCTCGCTCGACGTCAGGAACCACACCTCGACCTTTCGTCCCATCGCCGCCGCGTAGCGACGGAGCCAGCGCGCCATCGAGAGCAGCCTCGTGAGGTGACCGACGCCGGTGCCGTTGACGGCGTAACAGACGACGCGGAGCGCGCCGCGGTCACGGGTCACGACGCGTCCGTCGTCGTCGTGTCGCCGCTGGTGTCGCCGTCGTCGCTGGACGAGTCGGCGAACGCGGCCGCGGCCGCGGCCTCGGACTCGACGTCACCCGCGTCGTTGGGCCCAGCGTCGTTGGGGCCGGCGTCGTCGGTGTCGCTCTCCGCAGCCCGTTGCTCGGCCGCGCGCGTCTTCCAGTCCGGGTCGAACGCGTACCCCGGGTGGCTCTGGTAGTAGTGGTGGACCTCGGGCAGGTACGAGCCGTCGTAGCGCCCGCGGGTGAAGAGATCCCACCAGAGGAAGTCTTCGTAGTAGCGACCGCGATCGTAGCGGTCGTAGACGTAGACCGTGTTGTAGGTCTTGCCGAAGCGCTGCCAGCGCTTTTCGTAACGGGGTCGGCGATCTTCGGCGAGCTTCTGGAACTTGTCGAGCGCCATGGGCGCCCAGCGACGGCGCGTGCGGGTCTCGACGCCGTCGAGGCGCTCGCGCTGGAGCGCGATGTCCTTCTGGATCTCACCGAGGTTCGCCTGCTGGATGCCGTCGAGGTACGAGACCTTGGCGGCGATCCCGCTCGCACGCAGGAAGAGCATGAGGAGGCCCGACGTCGCCGGCGACGACCGGAGCCGCTGCGAGACGGCCGCAGCATCGATCCCGAGGAGATGCTGGACGATGCGGCTGCGCGTGTGCTCGAGCCCGCGCGCGTCGAGCGTGCGATGCTCTTCGTAGAGCGCCGCGTACTCCCGATCGAGCGCCTCGCCCTCCGCGATCTGGGCGCGGAGGTTCCGGAGCTCGCCGTCGAAGACGAGCACCGTCTCCTTGGCGCGCGCGTACTCGTCGCGGACCTCGGCGAAGCTCGTCTTGCCCTGGAACTTCGTCACCAGCTCGTCGGCGGCGCTGCGATCCTGCCAGTAGCTGTAGCGCCACCACGAGGCCGAGTGCTCGGGCGTGCCGAACCCGCTCCCCCACAGCCCCTCGAAGCGCGGGTGCTGCTCGCACATCACGATGATCGCGGCGAAGGGCCCGCGATGCTCCTCGTTCTGCGCGATGGCCGTCGTGAGCGAGCCCGTCCGCGGATGACGGAGCAGCTCGCGCTGCGCGTAACGCGGGTCGTGGAGGATCGCGTTGAGCCGAGAGGCGAGCCACGCGCGGCGCGTCTCGAGCTGCGCCGGGACGTTCTCGTTCGGAAGCCCGACGAGCCCGACGGCCTGGGCCGCGGCAGCGATCGATGCATGGTCGAGCCGCGGGAGGACGGCGGTCCCGAGATCGTGGATTGCCTGCGCGCGCTCGGCCTCGAGCTTCGCGCGCTCGGTCGCGTGGTATTGCACGAAGCCCGCGACGCGAGCCTCTTCCGCCGCGAGGACCTGACGCTGGTTGCCGACGGCGGCGATCACTTGCTCGGCAGGGACCCAGCTCACTTCGCACCTCCCGCCGGAGCGCGCTTTGCGACCTCGGCGAGGAACGCCCGCGCGGCGCCGTCGAGCGCGTCGGCGGTCACCGCGTCGTGCTCGTCGACGAGCAGGACGTAGAGCTCGCCCTTCTCCATCCTTGCCTCGAAGCGCGCGAGGGTCTCGGGGTCGAACTGGCGGGCGTCGCCTGCCTCCTGCGTGATGTACTCGAAGCCGACGCGCGCAGCGGCGTCCCACCCATCGAGGTCGACTTCTACGTCATCCTCGTGGAAGTGGAAATTGGAGGCGACGGTGAAGCCGGCCTCCGTGAATCGGGCGAGGAGGAGCGCACAGCCTTCGGCTTCGGTCACGGAGCGAGCATCACTGCCTCCGCGAAGGAAATCAAACGGGATCGGCGCCCCTGCGTCGTACCGTGACCACGCGGTCCCGACTCAGGCCGAGCGCACCAGAAGCATGAGGAGCGCGAACAGCGACAGCGCCATCGCCCAGATCGCTACGACGGTCCACTTCTGATTGTGCCCTCGCGGAAGGCGTGCGGCCTCGGCCTTCGAGGCGGTGCGAGGTGCCCGAGGGGCGTGGATCTCACGTGGGGCGATCGCGACGTGGGGAGGGATGGGCGCACGCTCACCCGACGGCGGCGGGAGGGCGGCGGCAGGGAGCGCGACCGGCATGCGAAGCGTCGCCGGGGCCGGCTCGACCTCGACCTCGAGCGGCAACGACGGCACGAGGAAGAGATGCGGTGCGCGGGCCGCGACCGTGGGCTCGTCGTCGTGAGCCGGGCGCGCGGCGCTGGCCTCGCCGAGGGCGAAGGCCGTCGCGAGGAGCCGCCTGTTCTCGTCGGCGCCGATCATCAGGGTGCTCTCGGAGTCGTCGAGCGCGCATGCGAGCGCGTCGAGCCGGCGGGCCTCTTCCTCGAGGTCGAAGGGAGTGAGCCTGGGGAGGGGACGAGTCGCCTGCTCGTTGGACTCGGGCTCGAGGCGCTCAGACTGGTCCGTCGCGTGGGAAGTGTACCGAGACATGGCGTCGTCCTCCGGACATCGGCTCGAGCAAGCGCGGTGCCGCGGTCGATCGCGCGCATGTCTCGCAAAAAATAGGGTCTGTCGCCGCGGCGAAGCGTGTGACTTACGTCACGTGGGGCAAAGGGCTGCTCGGTTGATCAGCGCTTCTCGGCGCTTCACTCGCACGCTGGCACACCCCGGTTCCCCCTACATTCGTCCACCCGACGCAGCGCGAGACGGTCAGAGCAAGAAGCGCGAGAGGGTGAAGTAGCCGCTCGGGCCGAAGCGGTACGCCAGGCCGAGGGCACGGTGGTCGGGCGTGAAGATCAGGGCGGTCGCGTCTACGTACGTGTTCACCGCGGGCGCCGCGACGATGGCGCCGCTACCGCCGAAGGTCTCGTCGACGCTGCCGTCGTTGCGATACGAAAGCAGCCTGATGCCCGCGATGCTGTGGCCGGTGCGGAGCCGATAGGACCGACCCGCAGCCGCCGCCAAGGGGACGCTGTCGTTGAACGAGAGCTCGTTCGCAGCTTGCGCCGCGGTTCCGCCGGATCCGAAGGCAGCGTCCAGCGCTCCCCCCGTGACGAGTCGGCTCAACGTCTTGTTGTCGAGGTACGCGCGGCCGTCCGTCGCGACATCGAGCTTCATCACTTGATACGTGTTGTCGAAGGTGCCCGCGCTGCCATACGTCGCGTCGAGGGCCCCCATCGCGGTGACGCGCGCGACGAAGCCGTGAATCGTGTTCGTTCCGATCACGGTGCGGCTTCCCGCGATGACGACGTCATCGCCCACCGCGGAGATGCGGAATCCGTACGGGTCTTTGCCCGCGAACTGCGTGCGAAAGCGCCCGGCCGTGCCGTACGTCGTATCGAGCTGACCGTTGGCGAGGAACCTGGTCACGACCGCGTCGTGTCCGGTGGACGCAAAGTCGGATGTGACGACCACATAGCGCCCGCTCGCATCCCTGGTGAAGTCGCCCGCGAGATCGCGAGCGCCCACGTCGATCTTGGCAATGCCCCCGCTGCCGAACGCCGGATCGAACGCGCCGTTCGCCTGGAACGCGACGAGAAGAGCGTCGCTGTTCTCGTTGCCCGCGATGGTCGAGTCACCTTCGAGCAGCGCGACGAAGCCGCCCGCACCGTGGGGAAGGACGCGCCGCAGCGGCGTGTGCTCGTAGCCGCCGAGCGAAGCCGTGGTGGGAACGAGGATCCCCGCGACGCCGAACGAGCCGTCGACGGCTCCGTTCGAGAGGAAGCGCACGAAGCCGCCGACCGGCTTGGACGGCGGCGCACCCGCCGAGGCATGGTTGTCGAACGTTCCCCCGACGATGTTCTTGGAGTCGGAGAGTACCGCTACCGAGATCCCCGAGAACGCACGCGTGCCAGTCGAAAACGTCACGACGCCGTTCGTTCCGAAGCTCGGGTCGACCTGCTCGCCGTCGTAGACGGTCGCCTCGAACGCGCTCTCCTTCGTGAGTCCTTCGCTGGTCGCGCGGACTGTGAGCGCCACCACGCCGAGCGCCGTGGCCGGCGTCGACGCGAAGGACAGGGTCGCCGTCGTTGCCCCGGCGGCTACGGTGACAGGCGGAGCGCTGAGCCCCGCAGGCAAGCCAAGGACCTCCAGCTGCACGGCGCTGCTCAGGTGCGTCCGTACGACGGTGACGGGCACGCTTGCCGTCCCGCCGCGCCGAACGGCGACGGACGCGGCGCCCAGCGTCACGTCCAGGCTTGCCGACCCGACAGGGCCTCCGTCGGGGGGAGGCAACCCGCCCTCGGCGGCCACGTTCGGCTCAGCGACGGGGTCGGGCGTCGCGCCAACGACGGCGGCGCCGTCGGTGGGGCTGCTTCCGCAGGCGGGGAGAGCCAGGCAACCGAGAAGCAAAGCAGCGATCGTGTGCCGAAGCATGGCGCGGTCTCCTGGATGCGGGGTGGCCTTTCGACCGATGAAGGAGTTGCTTTACGATGTAAAATGAAGTCCGCAAGCCCTCGATCGGGGAATTGTTGGCGCAGATCCTGCCCGACCCTCGGCGCAAGGGACTTCCGCGCTAACCTCGGACCCCATGCACCGCGCGCCGTGCAAGCAGGAGACGAGCTACCTGCACGGCCTTGCGTGTCTGCTGCTTCTCGCGCTCGTCGCGTGCAGAGCGCAGCCCACGTCGACGACGCGCCCGACCGAGTCCCAGCTCGAGGACGAGCGAAAGCGAATCGCGCGCGGTGAGGACGTCGGTGCGTCGCTCCGGGCGCCGGAGATCGTGGTCGACGCCGCCGGTCTCCGGGTCGACCGAGAGGTGCTTGCGACCCTGGCTGCGCTGCCGACCGAGCGTCACGCGAGCGTCGGGCCGCTCTTCGGCCACCTGCGCGCGCTGCGCGAGCACTGGACCAAGATCCATCCAGGACGCGAGCTCGCCGGCGCACCGACGCTGTCGGTCGCGCCTGGTATCGAAGCCGAGCTCGCGCTCGACCTGCTCGGCACCGTCGCGGGGGCCGGCTTTCTCTCCGTGACGCTGACCGTCGGAACGGACGTCGTCGCGCTCGACCTCGCGGCTCCCGACGTCGATGCGCTCGACGTCCTGACGTTCGTACAGAGCGACCAGCGCTGGTACGACGTGACGACGTGGGCGGCCGGCGATCACTGCAGCGTGATCATGCAAACCACCAACGGGGTCGAGCCGACGAAGCTGCCGCGGGATTTTCACGAGCGCGCGACTGGCGTCAACGAGCGACCCCTCATCGAAGAGCACATCATGGTGACGATGCGCGTGGGCGCCACGGCGCAAGAGCTCTCCACCCTCCTCACGAAGGTGCGAGCCGCGTTCGTGGGGCGCAAGGTCCGTTCAAAGCTGCGCTTCGCATGGACGCCGCGACCGTGCGCAGACGACGGCCACTTCGGGCACGCGCGCTGACCGTGTCCGTTGAGAGGACACGATTTCGAGAGTACGAACCGAGCTCCCCTTTTACGAACACACGCCCTCCCCTTCAGAACCGGCTCGTCGAGGTGTGGACGTGGCTCCCCGCGGTTCGCGCGGTCGCCGAGGTGCAGCACGTTCAGCGTGCCGCGCGCGACCTCCACGTCACGCCTTCGTCCCTCTCGCGCGCGATCCGTCTCCTCGAGGACCACCTCGGCAAGCAGCTCTTCGATCGCGTGGGTCGCAACGTGAGATTGAACCATGACGGCGAGGAGCTCCTCGCCGCGGTACGTGATGGCATGCGCACCATCGACGCGGGCATCGCGCGCGTCACCGGGACTGTCTTCGCCGGCGAGCTTCGCGTGAGCTGCGAGGGCGATCAGCCGATCGCCTTCGCGTGGCGCTCGTTCGTTCGTTCACATTTTTCGCATTGATCCGTGCGGTCTCTCGAATGGACCGTTCGACGGCCCACGAGTACGAGGTTCGTGATGCCTGGACGGCGGGGTCGCGACGACGGACGCCGCGCCGCGTCCCGACTTCTGCGTCGACGCGAAGCGAGGCGCCCTCCAGGATCTGACGAAGACGCCGAAGGGCCCGTACTTCGTCCATCACCCCGACGAGAGCGTCACCTCGCCGGACACGATCGTGTTCGTGCCTGGCGGACCAGGGAGCCGCGATACGGCCGAGGCGACGTTCGAGCTCTGGCTCTCGAGAGGCAGCACCCTCGGGAGCCTGATGTCGGTTCACGTCGCGCTACCGGGCGAGGGCCACATCCTGTCGCCGACCGCGGACCAGGAGAGATTCTTCGACTTCTGGACGCACCATTGAGCGCCTTGCCGAACGAGGCTTCGTCGTCAGCCGCTCGCGTCCGTTACGCTCTGCCTCTGATGTCCGAGCCAGCACCCTACGAGCCAGTCCCGCTCCACTTCGAGCGCCTCGCTCCCGAGGAGCAACTCCGTCGCTCGCGCGCGTTCCTCGAGACGATGGCGAAGCGGCGATCGTGCCGCTTCTTCAGCCAGGCTCCCGTCGATCGGGAGCTGATCGTCAACGCGGTGCGGGCCGCGGGCACCGCGCCGAGCGGCGCGAACCAGCAGCCGTGGACGTTCGTGGTGGTCGAGGACCCCGAGACCAAGGTGGCGATGCGCAGCGCTGCCGAGGCGGAAGAGCAGGCGTTCTATGACCATGGCTCCGCGACGTGGCGGGCCGCGCTGGCCCCTCTCGGAACGGACGCGGTGAAGGAGCACATCACCGATGCGCCCTACGTCATCGTCGTGTTCGCGCAGGTCCACGGTGTGGCGAGCGGCGACGAGCCCGGGAGCAGCGTGCCGGTGAAGCACTACTACGTGCGCGAGTCGGTCGGGATCGCCTGCGGGCTCCTCATCGCGAGCCTGACCCACGCCGGCCTCGCGACGCTCCCCCATACGCCGAGCCCCATGGGATTTCTGGCGCCGCTGCTCGGTCGTCCCGACGCCGAGCGGCCCGTGCTCCTCCTTCCTGTCGGTCTTCCCGCCGCCGGCGCGACGGTGCCGAAGCACGCGCTATGGAAGAAGAAGCTCGACGAGATCCTCGTCTGGCGCTGACACCCTGGCGCGGTGCTAGGTCTCGCCCGAGCGGGTGTCCTCGTAGAGTCGGTCCGCCGCGCCAGCGAAGATCTTTCGAGCGAGCTGCCCGAGCGCGGGTCCGGCCGCGAGGTAGAGCGCGGGCAGCCACATCGGAATGCCGAGCACATCCGGCTGGAGATGCCGGAACGCGCCGATGCGCGTCAGGAGCATCTCCGTCATGCAGCCGGCGATCGCGTTGACAAGCGCGAGCGCGACGCCCTGAGCGCTCCTGTCGACGAGGAGCCAGATCCCGTAGGCGCCAGCGATGAGCAGGAGAAGCTTGGCGCCGTTGCGCATCGGCAGGTATCCGCTGCCCATGTAGAGGAACGCGAAGAGAAAGAGGGCGTTGGTGAGGTGTTGCCAGCTCGGCAGCCTGGCGGGCCCACGCATCCACCGGTAGGCGCGGTCGTAGGCGAGCCCGCCGATCGCGACGACGGAGCCGAAGAGCAGCGGCACCCACCAGGCCATCTGGAGCACGAGCGGATCGGGATACTCGGTTGTCCCGCTGTGCGTGTGGAACCCGTCGAGGAACGAGATCGCCACGGCGCCGAAGCCGAAGAGCCAGAGGAGGCGTCGCTGCACGAGAAGAGGTTAGCGCCTTCACTGGAGTAGAGTGTCGGCGATGAAGGCGTCCGCGATCGCTCCGCGCCGGCGATACCCGCTCGTCGAGCGCCGCGAGGGCATCGATCGCGAGTCGCTCGAGCGTGACTATCTCGCGAGGAACAGGCCGGTGATCGTCTCCGTCGTCGACGTCGCATCGCGGACGCACTGGGACCTCGCCACGCTGCGCGCGACCTACGGCGACTGCGCGATCGACGCCGAGGAGACCGAGCAGGTCTACGTCGGCCAGCGAGCGCGACGCCGGCTGCCGCTGTCCGCGCTGATTGACGGCGTGCTCGCTGGGGACGTGGCGTTGCGCTGCAAGGGCCTCGAGCTCCTCTCGACGATCGATGGAATGAAGGCGCAGCTCGCGGCGAGCCCGCCGCCGTCCGATAGGCTCCTGCCGACGACGACCGCGAGCACGCGGCGCGCCTTGTGGGTTGCGCCGAAGGGCACCATGTCGTCGTTTCACCACGACGGTAACTCCGACAACTACAACTGGCAGATCGAGGGCGAGAAGCTCTTCGTGCTCGCGCGGCCAGACCGCTTCGACGAGCTCTATGCGCACGGGAGCGCCGAGTCGCCGATCAATCCGTTTCATCCCGACCTCGGTCGCTTCCCGCGCTTTGCCAGTGCCGCGCCGCTCGAGGCGACGCTTCGGCCCGGAGAGGTGCTGCTGGTCCCGAAGTACTGGTGGCACTGCGTCTACACCGCGCAGCCCAGCGTGAACCTCAACACGTGGTTCAGTTTCCGCGGCGAGATCTCGCCGTGGCGAGCGCTCGCGGGCGCGCCGCTCCTACATCGTTCGTGCGCAGCGCTCGCGGCGGAGATGAAGCGACGGGAGCTCTTTCGTCTGGCGAGCGCGACCCGAAGGCTCTGGTACGCCGCCTACGAGCGGCTCGCAGACCACCCTCGGCCCGAGCCGCGAGGCGAGCTGCTCGATCCGTGAGCGCCGCTCGGGCCTTCGGGTCTCGGTCGGAAGACCGGCGCCCGGCGGCGATCCGTGAAACGTTCTGGGCATGCCTCGCCCTCTGTCCGAGCTGATCTCCGACGATCCCGCGTGGCCGGAGCTCGCGCGGGCTGCCGCCGCTGCGCCGAACGGCGTCGAGATGCTGCCCGTCGTGTCCGACGAGCAACGATGCGCGTGCCTCGAGGCGCTCCAGATGACGTCGCGCTCGACGCTCGGCGCGATCGCGCACGAGACGGGCGGCGTCCTCGTCGATCACGGCTTCCTTCGCATGCTCGGCTCGGGGAGCGCGCGCCTCCCGCGGCAGCTCATCGCGTGGAACGTGGAGCTCGGCGTCGCCCTCGAGTCGTTCATCATCGTGGCGGACGACGTGGTCGGCGGCGTCTTCGCGATCGACACGGGCGCGCTCGGCGTCCCCGGTCACGTGCACTACTTCTCGCCCGACTCGCTCGACTGGGAGGACACCGAGCTCGGTCACTCCGATTTCGTGAGCTGGGCCTTCGAGGGCGATCTCGCGACGTTCTACGAGAGCATGCGCTGGCCAGGCTGGGAGAGGGACGTCGAGGCGCTCGCCGGCGAACAGGCACTCAGCATCGCGCCACCGATGTGGACCGAGGGCAGCCGGCTCTCGATCGCGAAGCGCGATCGGCGTGCCGTTCCGGCAAAGGAGCTGTACCTGCTCCAGCAGCACTTCGCCAAGGAGCTGGGGGCTCGAGGCTAGCTCTCAGCGGCTCCAGACCCAGCCGTGCTGCCCCTTGATCACGAGGCCCAGGCTCACGCTCGTCGACGTGTCGAGCTGGTGGGTCATGCGCGCATAGAAGATCGTGAAGTCGAACGTGAGCTGCGGGCCGTGCGTCCGGTCGTTGACGTCCCAGGCCCAGCCCGCGGCCACGCCGCCGAGCCCCTCCCACCGGTAGCCGGCCTGCGCGTACGCTGGACCGAGGCCGCTTCCCTCCGAGGTGAGCGCAGTGAGGCCGAAGTCGAGCGCGACGCCGCGCTTGGGCAAGGCGAACCAGTCATCCTCGCGGTGGCTCGTATCCCTCGTGCCGTAGCCGAGGCTGATCTCGGGTCCCACCCCGTAGGAGGCATGCGCGGATCCGCCGACGCTCGCGACGCCGCCGCCGGAGAGCGCGCCGTACGAGAGCGTGACGATCTGCTCGCCGGGATCGCCCGGCAGGCGGTCGGCCTCGGTCACCGGGCGCGTCGTGACGTCGACGATGCCCGGAGCGTTGCGGGCGAGATCCGTGTGCGTGCATGCCGCGATCGATGCGCCGAGGCCGAGCGCGAGGGCGCGGTGAAGCGTGCGCGTCATCGCGGTTCGGACGCTTCGGACGCGTCGGACGCTTCGGACGCTTCGGACGCTTCGGACGCTTCGGACGCGTCGGGCACGTCGGGCTCGGGAGCGGCGACCGGAAGCGAGGGCGGGCGCGCGGGCCCGCGTCTGACGCTCTCCTGCGGCCCGCTCCATTCGTGAGTCATCGGGAACACGAGCGCGGTGCGCTGGCCGCCGATCGACACCTCGAGCTCGAACGTACCGACGCGCACGCCGTCGTTCCAGAGCGCCTCGTTGTCGAACGCGAAGCCGAGATACGCGGTCCGGGCTCCGTCCCACGCGGGCACGGCGATCGCCGGGTAGGGCGTGCCCGCGACGCGAACGCGCGCGCCCTCGATGCGGACCTCGCACGATGGCGCGCGATCATGGCTCACGATCGCTCCGAGGCCCGTCTTTCCGGACTTGACGATCTCGACCGTCACCTCGGAGCAGCCTGCGCGCCGGTGAGCGCCGCCGTCGATCTTCCAGTGTGGAAAGCTGCGGGCGTACCTCGGGGGAGCCGTCGCGAGCGACGCGACCGCCGCGAGCACGACGGCGATCCGGCGTGCATTCTCGCCGCGTGGACCTTCTCCGACGGGCGCGCGACGCAGGTAGACAACGCTGGCTACCGCGAGCGGACACGCCGCGAGATCCGTGGGATCGAGCGCGACGTCGCCGAGGAGGCCGCAGGCGAGCGCGTTGAACGACGGGATCACCTTGATGGCCGCGAACACGAGGACGGTCAGGCACGCGAGCACGGATGCACGCGCGACGCGGCGCTCGGCACGCGCCTCGCCCAGCATCGCGCTCGTGAGCGCGAACAAGAGGATCGGAAAGAAGAAGAGCCCTGCGACGTCGCTGAGCTTGCCCGTGAGCCACCCGGGGAG
>JANXVA010000679.1 GCA_025351875.1 Myxococcales bacterium
TTAATCACCTGACGACCGAAGGAAGGTTGGTTAGGATGGTGATGGTGTAGGCGACGAGTGTCTGAAGCATCCATGGACCGAGGACAACAAACACTACTGTCTTGCGACGGCTGACGTGGTAGACGCCCGTGAGGAAGGCGATCATCGCGATGAGGCGGGGCCCGAACGGCGACGCCGGGATCGTTTCCGTGTCGTACGGCGCGCGCGTCTTGTACCTGCACTTCGTGCACGCGACCTCGTGGCAGCGCCACTCGGTCGTGTGCGGTTTGATCGGCGGCACTTCAACCTGCTGATACCGGTGCGCCTCGCTGTCGTGCACCTGGGGCAGCTCGCCGGCGCAGCCATCGCAGTGCGACGGGAACAAGTCGACGACCTTGTCGACCTCGTCTGGCGGCACCAGCGTGCGGCTCGAACCGCCGTGGCCCGGCTGGCCGCCGCGCTTCCGCGCACCCGGCTTGCCCTTGCCCTTGCTTTGCCCGGAGCCGCGCTGCCCGGGCCCGTCGCTCGACGGCGGCAAATGCGAATTGCGTGAGTTGCGACCGAGCTTCTCCGTCAGCTCCGCGACCTGCTTCATCAGCGCCGCCACCTGGGCGGTCAGCGTCGCGACCTGCCCTTCAAGCTCGGCGATCCGCGCGTCCTTCCGAACGCCCTCCGCCTCCAGCTCCGCGATTCGCTCGTCGCGCCAATCTGCCGCCACGAACTCCTGATGGCCCATGCGCGACCGGATGGAAAGTCCGAAGAAAAAGATGGAGCGATATGGAGGCTTACGAGGGGGCTGAACGGTTACCCGAGGATGTGCACGCAGACAACCCAGGGGAAGACGTGGTGCTTCTCGAGAAGGGACAGGCCCACGGCTATCCGTTCTGCTTCACGGCGTCCCGTGTCGTGGTCGGTGGGCAGGTCGTCCTACCCGGCACGCGTCTCCACGCGGACGCAGCGAGCCAGAACCCGCTCGTGTCGGTCACGCGCAGCAGCAAGGACGATGCGTGGTGCAAAGCGCACACGACACCTCCGCTGACGTTTCTCCAGGCGCACTCGTCGCCGCTGGGGATCGCGTTCCTGGACCGCGACGATGGCGTGCTCCCGTCGCGATGGAAGGGAGGTGCGTTCGTCGCGTTCCATGGCTCGTGGGACCGCAATCCGTCCACCGGCCACAAGGTCGTGTGGCTCCCCTTCGACGCGGCCGGGCGCACGGTCCATGCTCGCTACTCGCCGAGATAGCCGATGTAGAAGCTACTGTCCGTCCCGCTCGCGACGATCGGATCGCCCAGATTTCCAGCGAGGAGCTCGGGCGCCGCGAAGGTCGCGCCGCGATCGGGCGACAACGCGTAGCCGGTCCCGAGCTTCGGGCCGATGCCAATCCATGCCACGAGGACCCGACCATCGGGCGCGACCGCGAGGTGCGTCTCCGACTCCGACGTCGTCTTCGTGGACTCCGAGATGTTGGTCGGAGCGGCGGCCTCCGCGGGAGGCTGTCCGGCGTGGCGTCACGCGCTCCTGTCTCGGCCGGTCCAGCGTCGGCGGGCACGGTTGCCGGAGGCGCGTCGTCCGTCGAACAAGCGACGAAGAGGAGGGCTGGCAGACTGACTGCGAGCGGCAGCAGGGAGCGAAGCATCCATTGTTGCTAGCGAGGAGCGACGCACGCGAGCCGCGTCTCTCGCAACCTAGCGTCGTGGTACGATCGCCTCGTGCGTCCTCGTCTGGTGCCTGTCGCAGCGGCCCTTCTGAGCACATCGTGTCTGCTCGTGACCAATCTGGGCGAGCTCACGGGAGGTGCCGTCGCGGATGCCGGGGCGGCGGACGCGCCGTTCGACGTTGCCGCGCTGGACGGCGCGACGACGACCGATGCACCGACCGAAGGTGCGCCGGACGCCGGGCCGACGTTTCGGGATGACTTCGCGCGCGACGACGGGACGATTGGCAACGGCTGGCTGCTCAGGCGCACACCTGGCTGTTTCGGGATCCGCGGCGGTGAGCTCCTGCGGAGCGCGCAGACGCCCGATGCCGGGACCGACAGCTACGTCGACTGCCTGATCTACCGCCCGGCCTCCGAGGATCTGCTGAACGTGGAGGCCTCGGTCATCGTTCGATTCAAGGACACTCCCCAGGGCTGGCCCCAGATCCACGCGCGCATTCAGAAGGGGACCGTCGGCACCGCGGGCATGCTCGACTCGTACTTCTTCTTTCTCAACCGGAGCAGCGGCTTCTTCGAGCTCGGTCACGTCCACGGAGCCGCCGCGTTCGACGTGTTCGCTACATTTGCAGCGAACCCCGCCCTGGATTCGACCACGCCCGTGCGTCTCACGCTCCGCGTCACGGGCACCGGTCCCGTGAAGCTCGTTGGAACGCTCGACCGCTTCGTGAACGGGCAGTGGTTGCAGAGCGGGCAGGTCGCGCACGACGAGGACGCTGCCTCGATCCCCGTGGCGGGCTCCGTCGGGCTGTCGTCCGGTGCCGCTAAGGACGAGGCGACGTCGAACTACGCCTACGACGACTTCACCCGCACTCCGCTCTGAGCGGTCCGTTCGTACACTTCGCCTCGGCGACGCGCCCCGCCTTTCCCGAGCCGCGCTCGTGATAGATTGCAGGGCTGATGCGTGCTCGTACCCTGCGCCTCTCGTACGTGGTGTTCGTCTCGGGCGTCGCGCTCTGGGCCTGCACAGGCGACGACCCGGTCGTGACCCCCGGCCCTGGCATTGGTCCCGCGGACGGCGGTGCGGAGGCGAGCCCCGCGGACGCGAAACCTGACGTCGTCACGGTGGACGCGGGCGTCGACGCAGCGCCCGAGTGCAACCCGCTCTCGCCGTTCACGGACATCGCGCCGCTCGCTGGCGTGAACACGCCCGACGGCGAGGACGGCGCGCGGATGTCCCCCGACGAGCTCACGCTGTACTTCGGGCGCATCGGCGGCGGCACGAGGTTCGACCTCTACGTCGCGACGCGGCCCGATCGTTCGAGCGCCTTCGGGAACGTCACGCCGATCACCGGCGCCAACGATCCGGCAGCCGACGACGACCACCCCAGCGTCGGCGGAGGGTCGCTCATCTTCTCGTCGAGCCGCGGCAGCGCAGGAATCGAGCGGGTGTGGAGCAGCCCGCTTGCGGCGGACGGCGGGTTCGGCCTCCCGACGGAGCTCACGACGATCGGCGCACCGGGCGACCTCACGACGTTCCCGTTCGTACTGCCGAACGGTCTCCACCTCTACTACGTGACGGCGAGACCCAATGATCCGGGCCTCGCGATCTGGCACGCGACGCGAACGACGACGACGGCGGCGTTCGGCAACGCGAGCAACGTTGCGGAGCTCAACATGCCGGTCGGCTCTCCCCCTTATCTCGACGGCAACCCGGCGGTGACGGCCGACGACAGGACGATCTACTTCACGTCCTACCGGCCCACCGCCGACGCCGGGTCGACGGGATTCAACATCTTCATGGCGAAGCGTCCGAGCGCCGCCGCCGGCTTCGCGACGCCGGTGGAGGTCACGGAGCTGAACACGGCGGCCGAGGAGTGGCCGACGTGGATCTCGGCGGACGGGTGCCGCATCCTCTTCATCAGCGATCGCCAGGGATCGATGGCGAGCCGCGACATCTGGCAAGCGCACCGCGGGATGTGACCGAACATGCGCGAGACCCTGCTCGACGACTATGGTCGTGCGCTGCCGCTCCTGCGCGCCCATGGCGATGAGCTCCAGGCCCAGCTCGCGGCGCTCCTCGCGGCGGACGAGGAGCTCAAGGTTCACTCCGTCACGTTGCGGCTCAAGTCGCATGCGAGCCTCGCGCAGAAGCTCGCGCGTCCGGACCGCAGCTACGATTCGCTGTGGTCCGTGACCGACCTCGTGGGCCTGCGCGTCATCGTGTACTTCGAGGATGCGGTCGACGCGATCGGCAAGCTCCTCGAGACGCACCTCCCGATCGACTTCGCTCACTCGATCGACAAGCGGCGTCGCGACGCGCGCACCTTCGGCTATCGGTGGTTCACTACGTATGCCGCATGCGGCCCTCCGCAACCGACCACGGGAGCGCCGGCCTACCGCCCGAAGCGAGCTTCGAGGTGCAGGTACGTACCGTGCTCGAGCACGCGTGGGCCGAGATCGAGCACGACCTCGGATACAAGGCCGGCGCCGCAGTGCCCGCGTCGGTACAGCGCCGCCTGCATCGCCTCGCCGGGTTTCGCGCTTCGCGAAAGCGGCAAGAGGGTCCCCGGGCCGCGCACATTGCAGCAGCGCCGCGCGCGAGGAGGAACGCATGGAAGCATACGAGAGGGCCTACATCGATACCTGTGCGTTTGCCGAGGCGCGCAAGCACATCGTCCACGTCGAGGACAACGAGGACCGATGGGAGCGGTCTCGATCTAGCGCGCGCCTTGCGGAGCGACCCGAGGTACGCGTCGATGCTCATCGTCGGCTTCTCCGGGAGGCGAAGTAAGGCGGACATCGAGACCGCAATCGCCGCGGGCTGCGATGCGTTCGTCGGAAAGCCGTGCGTCCCGTGCATGCTGCTCGAGACGATCGAAGCGCTCGTCCGACTCGTGCCGCGCGCGGAGGTCGTGCCGACCTC
>JANXVA010000690.1 GCA_025351875.1 Myxococcales bacterium
ATCCCCGGCCTCGCCATGACTGACGCGCTCCTCACCCACGAGGTCAATCGCCGGAAGACGTTTGCGATCATCTCGCACCCGGACGCCGGCAAGACCACGCTCACCGAGAAGCTCCTGCTTTACGGCGGAGCCATCCAGACCGCCGGCGCGGTCAAGGCGAAGCGCGGCCGCGCCTCTGCCGTCAGCGACTGGATGGAGCTCGAGCGCGAGCGCGGCATCTCGATCACCACCAGCGTCATGCAGTTCCCGTATCGCGGGCTGCAGATGAACCTGCTCGACACGCCCGGCCACGCGGATTTCAGCGAGGACACCTACCGCACCCTGCATGCGGTGGACGGCGCCGTCATGCTCCTCGACTGCGCGAAGGGCGTCGAGGCGCAGACGAAGAAGCTCTTCCGCGTCTGCAAGCAGCGCTCGATCCCGATCTTCACCTTCGTGAACAAGATGGATCGCCCTGGTCGCGATCCGTTCGATCTCGTCGGTGAGGTCGAGAACGTCCTCGGCATCGGCGTGTACCCGATCACCTGGCCGATCTTCCGGGACGACGTCTTCCGCGGCGTCTACCACCGGCTCGCGCATCGCGTGTATCTGTTCGACGCCGAGCACGCGAAGTCGAGCGCCGCGCACGGCGCCGAGATGCCCCCGGTCACGGTGAGCGGTCTCGAGGATCCGCTCCTCGAGGAGCAGCTCGGTCCGCGCGGCTACAAGCAGCTCCGTGACGAGGCCGAGCTCCTCGAGGCGGCCGGTGACGCCTTCGATCCCGCCCGGTTCGCGCGTGGTGACGTCTCGCCGATGTTCTTCGGCAGCGCCATCAACAACTTCGGCCTCGAGGCCTTCCTCGAGAGCTTCTGCGATCTCATGCCGGCGCCCGCGCCGCGCATCACGACGAGCGGAATGATCGCCGCGGACGACGAGCGCTTCAGCGCGTTCGTCTTCAAGATCCAGGCGAACATGGATCGCGCCCATCGCGACCGCATCGCGTTCGTGCGCATCTGCTCGGGCCGCTTCGATCGCGGCATGAAGGTGCGCCACGTTCGCACGGGCCGCGAGATCCGCCTCGCGAACCCGACGCAGTTCATGGCGCAGGACCGCAACATCGTCGAGGTCGCGTACGCGGGCGACGTGCTCGGCATCTACGATCCGGGCATCTTCGAGATCGGCGACACGCTGACGGACGGCCCCGACTTCAAGTTCGAGGACATCCCGAGCTTCGCACCCGAGCACTTCTCGCGGCTCATCATGGCCGACCCGATGAAGCGCAAGCAGCTCCAGAAGGGAATGGAGCAGCTCGCCCAGGAAGGCACCATCCAGCTCTATCGGCCGCCGGAGTCGCGCGTCGGTGACGTCATCCTCGGCGCGGTCGGGCAGCTCCAGCTCGAGGTCGTCAAGTACCGCCTCGAGGACGAGTACTCGGTGAAGATCCGGTACGAGGCGGTGCAGTGCGTGCACGCGCGCTGGATCGCGCGCAAGGACGGCAAGGACGTGGATCTCCAGTGGCTCAAGGACAAGCGCAGCGGCACCGTCGTCGTCGACGTGCGCGACCGTCCCGTCATGCTCTTCGCCGGTGACTGGCAGCTCAACGCCGCGCAGCGCGATCTCCCCGAGCTCGATTTCCTCGAGACCGCGACCGGCGTCCTCCATCGCCAGTGAGCCCGGGTCCCCCCACGGGGCGGCTCGATTGCCCCTGGTAAAATCGCCGCTTTTGCCCTGAAAACGACCCGCCCGCGCGACCGACTGCGCGAGTTGCGCAAGCGCCGGCGCAACCGCTCGCGGGTCCGACACTTGCTCACCTGTTCGTCATGATCCTCTGCGATCGAGACTGGCTCCTGCTCCGCGCTCGCCTCCGCCGCTTCGTCGCGCTCAGCGCGCTGCCCCGCATGACGACCGCGCACCTCTGAGTCGCTCGCTGCCTCGCCCTCGGTTGGTGGCGACGTCCCCTGGACGGACGGCACGGACGGAAATCCGGATCCTCGTGGAGCCTCCGGCGACCTCACGTCGCGCGGCGTCTTCAGACTGTGACTTCTTTTCTTTATTCAAATCCAAACGCCCGCTCGTGCGTCTCAGCGACGTTCGTGAGCTCGTGCCGTGTCATTCACACGGCACGTGCCGCGTCCTCACGAAAGGAACGCACCATGCGCACGCCGAGGCTCGTCGCCACTCTCCTCACTCTTGGTCTCCTCGCAGGCACGGGGTGTACCCGTCACCCGAGCAGCGCGGCGGGCGCCGGTCAGCGGACCAGCCCCGACGTGCAGGCCGCCGGCGGCGGCCCCGTGACGGTCACCCCCCAGGCCTTCGGTGGCGCGACGGGCGGACCGACGGCCGCCGCGCCGAACGTCCGCCCTGCTCCGGCGTCGAGCGGTCCCGCGCACGCCTCCGCGAGCTCTGACGATCACTCGATCGGCAATCCGACCGCGCTCGGCAACCTCGTCGTGTTCCCGGTCACGTCGCGCTCTCAGGTCGACGTGGGGCCGCTCATCTCGCTCGATGACGCGCTCGCGAAGGGCAAGGCCGAGGTACGCGAGGTCGCAGGAGGCGGCAGCGTCAACACGCTCGTCATCCAGAACAAGGGCGACATTCCCGTCTTCGTCCTCGCCGGCACGATCGTGAAGGGCGGCAACCAGGACCGCCAGATCGGTCAAGACTTCATCATCGAGAGCAAGCAGACCACGCCGGTCGACGCGTTCTGTGTCGAGCACGGTCGCTGGAACGGGCAGCGCAACGGGGCCGCGACGGCTGGCCAGTTCGGCACGAGCGAGGTGCTCGCGACCTCGAAGGTCCGCGCCGCCGGTCAGTACAAGAAGGATCAGAGCGAGGTCTGGTCGAAGGTCTCCGAGGCGAACTCCGCCAACCACCAGCGGCCAGCGTCGGACACGTTCCTCGCCTCCGTCGACGACGCCGCGCTGAAGAAGGAGCGCACGGAGCTCGCTGCCAAGATCGAGGCTGCGCTCGCCGTCATCCAGCCGCAGCAGGAGCTCGTCGGGATCGCCTACGCGATCGACGGTGAGGTGCGCGGCGTGCGCTGGTTCGCCCACCACGACGTCTTCGAGATGGTCCGCAAGAAGCTCGTCACCGGTATCGCGTTCGACGCCATCGTCGCGCGCGCCGAGGCGCAGGCGCAGCATCTCCCGCCGAGCACGAAGCCCACGCCCGCAGCGACCGCGGTCGATGCCTTCGTGAAGAGCGTCGACGTGGCGGCGGTCACCGAGCAGCGTGACACCGCGGGCGGCAACACGAACGAGTACAAGGAGTCGTCCCAGGCCTACGGGTCGAAGACGATGTTCAAGGGCGCGCCGAGCAAGCCGGGCGCCTCGCCACGCAAGCCCGTGAGCTCCGACTTCACCGCGAAGTGAGGTTGCGAGGGCCTCGCGCTCAGGCGAGACTGCGCCGATGACCCGACGCGTTCTCCTGGTGGCTGCTGCTGCGCTCGTCCTCCTCGCCTGCAGCGGAGGGAGCACGCTGAACGGCGACGGCGGCGCGGCCGACGGTGGCAGCCCCGCAACGAGCGACGCCGCCGCCTCGGGCGACGCGGCCTTCGGGTGCACGCCGGGCAGCTATGTCTTCTGTCGCTGCTCGGATCGCTCCGAGGGCACGAAGGCATGCCGTCCCGACGGCCAGTCGTTCGACGCTTGCGCGACGTCCACGGGGCCTTGCCCTTGAGGCCCCAAAGCGCCGGATTTCATGGGTGAAAATAAAGTTCGCAACGGGAAGTTGCGAAGCGCATCCTAGGGCCATGCGATTTTCTTGGGCGGCGACCTTTGCCGCGATCTCGGTGCTCGGGGCATGCAAAGGAAGCGGCAAAGACGCGACCATGACGGGAGACGACGCGTCGTCACCTGCGGTCCACGTCGAGTCGGCTCCTGCCACGGAGATCGACGTTCCGATCCAGCTCCGCCTGAGCGGTTCGCTGAAGGGAATGCGGGAGGCGGATCTCGCGGCGAACGCCGCCGGTCGCGTCACGAAGACGTTCGTGGAGCGCGGCGATCAGGTGCAGGCTGGGCAGATCGTCGCGCAGATCGACATGAGCAACGCAGCGCTCTCCCTCGCCGAGGCACGCGTGCAAGTCGACACCTCACGCACCCAGGGAGAGATCAACCAGGCGGACTGCAAGCGCGCCGAGGCGCTCTTCGAGAAGAAGGTGATCAGCCAGGCCGAATACGACAACACCACCGCGAAGTGCAAGACGGCGCAGCTCGGGCTCAAGGCCGCGGAGGCCCGCCAGAGCACGGTCGCCAAGAACGTCGGTGACGGCGCGATCCGCGCTCCCTTCGCAGGCACCGTCGCCCAGCGCTACGTCGAGGTCGGCGAGTACGTGCAGGCCCAGTCGAAGGTCATCTCGCTCTCCCAGAGCGCAGAGCTCCGCCTCGAGTTCAACGTCCCAGAGGCGAACGTGGGAGAGGTGAAGCAAGGCGCAGAGGTCTCGTTCTCGGTCTCGGCGTACCCGAACCAGACGTTCCACGGAGCCGTCCGCTTCGTGTCCGGCGCGGTGCGCGCCGCCACGCGCGACCTCGTCGTCGAGGCGGTCGTCGAGAACGCCGACAAGAAGCTCTTTCCTGGGATGTTCGCCGACGTCGCGCTCTCCACGGGTATGCGCAAGCTTCCTTCCGTGCCGCTCGCCGCGGTGTTCGAGCGGCAGGACAAGCGGCGCGTCTTCGTCGTCAAGGACGGCCGCCTCGAAGAGCGCGTCCTCCAGGTCGGCCCGGAAGCGAATGGACGTCTCTCGGTCGAATCGGGCGTCAAGGCGGGCGAGTCCGTCGTGAGTGCGAATGCCGACCGACTCATCAACGGCGCCCGCGTCCAGTAGCTAGGAGCGTCTCATGCAGTGGCTCGCTCGAATCTGTGTCCAGCGCCCGGTGTTCGCATCGGTGCTCATCCTCGCCATCGTCGTGCTCGGTGTGGTCGGGTACGGCCGACTCGGTGTCGACCAGTTCCCGAACGTCGACATCCCGATCGTCGTCGTCACGACGCGGCTCGACGGCGCTTCACCCGACGAGGTGGAGATCGACGTCACGGACAAGATCGAAGCCGCGGTCAACACGATCAGCGGCATCGACGAGCTGAACTCGGTCTCGAGCGAAGGCGTCTCGCAGGTCATCATCTCGTTCAAGCTCGAGAAGAACACCGAGTCCGCCGTCAACGACGTGCGCGACAAGATCAACCAGGCCACACGGGACCTGCCGAAGGGCATCGACCCTCCGATCGTCACCAAGGTCGACCCCGGCGCGTCGCCGGTCCTCCTCATCGGCGTGCGCGGCGCAAAGGGGCAGAAGTTCGACGTCCGCGAGCTCACCGAGGCCGCCGACAAGAAGGTCCGCCGTCAGATCGAGTCGATCAACGGGGTCGGTAAGGTCAACGCCATCGGCGGTCGGGACCGTCAGATCAACATCCTGATGAACCCGCTCGCGCTGCGGGCCGAGAGCGTGACTCCGCTCGACGTGATGCGCGCGCTGCAGACGCAGAACCTCGTCACGCCCGGCGGCTCGCTCGAGGCGGGGCCGAAGAGCATCACCCTGAAGATTGACGGCCGCGTGAGCTCGGTCGAGCAAATCGAGCGACTCGCCGTCCGATCCTCGGCCGGCCGGATCCTCCGGATCGCTGACGTCGCGAAGGTGGTCGACGGCAAGAAGGAGCTCGAGAGCATCGCACGCTACGAAGGCGAAGACCTCGTCGCGCTCTCGATCGTCAAGCAGGGCGGCACCAACACGATCGACGTGGTCGACGCGATCCTCAAGCGAATGGACGCCATCCGAAGCACCCTGCCCAAAGGGATGGAGCTCGTGATGATCCGCGACAACTCGCAGACCATTCGCACGAGCGTCCACGCCGTGACCGAGCACCTCGTGCTCGGCTCCGTGCTCGCCGCGCTCGTCGTCCTCCTCTTTCTCGGGAACATCCGGAGCACCATCATCGCCGCCGTCGCGATCCCGGTGTCCGTGATCGGGACGTTCGGCCTGATGTACGTGCAGGGCTACACGCTCAACGTCATCACCCTGCTCGCGCTGGCGCTCGCCGTCGGTCTCGTCATCGACGACGCGATCGTCGTCCTCGAGAACATCGTACGGTTCATCGACGAAAAGGGCGTCAAACCCTTCCCCGCGGCGGTGCACGCCACGAAGGAGATCGGGCTCGCCGTGATGGCGACGACCCTCTCACTCATGGCGGTGTTCATCCCCGTGGCGTTCATCGGAGGCATCCCGGGGCGATTCCTCAAGAGCTTCGGCTACACGATGGCCTTCGCGGTCGGCGTATCGCTCGTCGTGAGCTTCTCGCTGACACCGATGATGTCGGCGCGCTTCCTGAAGCCGCACCAGTCCAATTTCCTCACCAGGATGGTCGACGCCTTCTACAAGCCGATCGAGCGCGCGTACCTCGCGATGCTCGGCTTCTCGCTCAAGCGGCGCTGGGTGATCGTGCTCGCTTGTGGCGTCGTGCTCGGCTCGTGTGTGCCGGTCGCGAAGTCGCTGCCCGCAGGCTTCTTGCCCGAGGACGACAAGGCAAAATTTCAGGTCACGGTCCGCGCGCCCGAGGGCACCAGCTCGGAGGAGACCCTCCTCATCGCCGAGCGCGCGGCCGTCGAGCTACGGAAGCTCCCCGGGGTCGCTCACATCCTCATCACAGTCGCCGAGGATGACGCGCACACGCGCAACTACGCGCAGATCTACGTCGACCTGGTGGACCCCGAGAAGCGCGACATCACGCAGTTCCAGGCGATGACGCGCGCCCGCGATGAGGTCGTCGCGAAGATGCCGCCCGGAATGCGCGTGAACGTCGCCGAGGTCCCGGATTTCGCGGTCGGCGCAAACCTCCAGAACATCCAGCTCGTCATGAGCGGGCCGGACTTCTCGCAGCTCGCTCGGTATGCCGACGAGATCACGAAGGGGCTTCGAGAGACCAAGCTCGCCGTGGACGTCGACACGACGAACCTGCCGGGCCGTCCCGAGGTGAAGGTCAGCATCGATCGCGATCGCGCGGCCGATCTCGGCGTGAGCGTGTCGGATGTCGCCACCACGCTGCAGATGCTGATCGCGGGGCTGAAGGCCTCGACGTATCCGGAGGCGGGAGAGGAATACGACATCCGCATCCGCGCGGAAGACCAGTACCGAGTCGATGCGTCAGCCCTCTCGCTCATGAACGTACCCTCGACGCGACTCGGGAGCGTGCCGCTCTCGTCGGTCGTGAAATGGCGAGACGGCAGCGCGCCTTCCCGCGTCAACCGGTACGGTCGCGAGCGACAGATCACGCTCCTCGCAAATGCAGCGCCGGGCGTGGGCGACGACAAGGTCATCGGCTACATCAACAAGAAGTTCGCCGAGCTGCATCCGCCGGCCAACTTTCGCCTCCAGCCGACAGGCCGAAGCCGTTCGCAAGCCGAGACCGCGGCGGGCTTCCTGCTCGCCCTCGTGATGGCGTTCGTCTTCATGTACCTGATCCTCGCGGCGCAGTTCGAGTCGTGGCTCTACCCGCTGATCATCCTCGTCTCGCTGCCGCTCACCGTTCCGTTCGCGTTCATCTCGCTGAAGCTGTTCGGCCAGAGCCTCAACATGTTCTCGATGCTCGGCCTGCTCGTGCTCTTCGGGGTCGTGAAGAAGAACGCCATCCTCCAGGTCGATCACACGAACCATCTACGTCGCGAGGGGATGAACAACTTCGACTCGCTCATGCTGGCCAACAAGGACAGGCTCCGGCCGATCTTGATGACCACCATCGCGTTCGTCGCCGGAATGCTGCCGCTCATCCTCTCGAAGGGCATCGGCTCCGGCTTCAGTCGGGCGACGGCCAGCATCGTCATCGGCGGCCAGACCATGTCGCTCCTCCTCACGCTGCTCGCGGTGCCCGTGTTCTACAGCCTGATCGACAGCCTCCGGGCGCGCATGGCGCGGCGAAAGGCGGCGCCTGTCGATCGCGGCGAAGCGGAGCTGGCCGCGACGGTCGAGGCGGCGGAGTGAAGGCGCACCGGGGGGAGTCGGTCGTTCGCGATGTCCTCGACGCGGTACGCGAGGAGATCGCAAAGGTCGGATTCTCCGCGATGCGCATCGAGAACGTCGCGCTCAGGGCCGACGTCGCGAAGACGACGATCTATCGCCGCTGGCCGAAGAAGGAGGATCTCCTCTTCGAGCTCCTGCAGTCGATGACGAGCGGGACAGGGGAGATCCCCGAGAGCGGCACTCTCCGCGCAGATCTCCTCGCCATCGCGCGTCATCTGCGCTGCGTGATGACCAGCATCGAGGGCCAGGCGGTCGCCCGCGTGCTCATGGCGGAGCGAAGCGATCCCGAGGTTCAGCGGGCCATCGCCCACATTCGCGCGGAGAAGATGGTCGTCCCGATGCAGATCGTGGAGCGCGCGCGCGAGCGCGGCGAGATCGGCAAGGCGGTCGACGCAGATCTTCTCCTGTCGACGCTCGCGGGCGCGATCCACCATCGCGTGTTCGTGAGGTCGGAGGAGCTGTCGGACCCCTACCTCGAGTCGCTCGTGGATCTGCTCCTGTCAGGCGTGGCTCCGCGCGCCTGAGACGATCACCCTCGTTCGACGCCGCTACCTAGGGGGGCGGGTTCGGGCAGGTGCCCCACGGCGGCGTCGTGCTGCCCGAAGGCGTACAGCTGGCGCTGTTCGGACAGTCGGCGTTCGTCCTGCACGCAACCTCCTGGTAGGGGTTGAACGCCGGTGCCCCGCGACACTGCGTGTAATTGGAGCCTCCGCTCGGGTGGGTGTTGACGCAATAGAGACCGCCCGCGCAGTCGGACTTCTCGTCGCATTCGTAGGAGTTGCCGGCCTGGGGACAGGTACTCGCGGCCGTACAGGACGCCCCGCCTGCGTCGACGCAGCACAGTCTCGCGAGGCCCGCGCATGTGAGCGGTTGAGCGCCTCGTCGACACTCGACCGCCGCGTCGCTGACCACCCCTCCGTCGGTGAGTGACGCGCTGTCGCCATCCGGTGCTGCGCCGTCGTTCGTACCGTCAGCGGCCCCGTCGCCCGGCGTCGATCCGTCGGGGCCTCCGCCGTCCATGCCGGGATCGCCACTGCGGTTGACCGCATCGCACGTGCCGTCGGTGCACTCCGCGCTGACACACTGGCTCGCGTGGTTGCAGGTCTCGAGGGCCGAGCAATAGACACCCTTGCACGACACGTCCAGCTGGATGGGCAAGTCGATCGTCTCGTGGGCTCGGAACTCCACGATGCGCCGCTGGACGATGCAGAACGCAGCGGAAGCGCGGGTGCAGTCGCCCGTACCGTGGTCCGGGTCGCGGTCCTTCGCGTACCGCAGCGCGACGCGGAGACCCACGGCCGCGTTTCGGTCGTCTGCGCTGGTCGGCGTGAGCACCAACGTTCCCAGGTCTCCGCCCGTCGAGCAGTCGACATGGGTCGATGCGAGCGGGGCATCGTCATCGGGACGATCGATGCGTCCCACGCTCACCACGGGAAACGGAGCTTCGCGTTCGCACTGCACGTTCGTACGAATGTGAAGAATGATCTGTGTTGGCGACTGGCACGCCGCGAGCACACCGATCACCGCGAGCACACCGACGGCGACGCACACGAGGCGGCGTCGCGGCATCAGCATCGTCGAAACCGCCAGCCGAAATTGCGGTTCATACCCGCGCTTCACGGGATCGATTCGACGCCGTATTCAGGCCGAGGCTCACTGCCGAACATCGGTCCACGATACCAGGAACGCTCCTCTGCGGGGTCCTCGAGGAACAGGGACGAGATGCTCCGCGATCGCTCGCCTGCCTCCCGCGACTGAATACGCCGCCACCGCTCCGCCAGGAGGAACGGTGGTCGCGAACCGCGGCATGCCGCCCACCTAGACCGACCCTGAACACCGCGAGGTAGGCCGAGGGCCCTCTGCGCATGGCCACGATTCGCGGCGGGCCAGCCATCGTCTCGCTCGTGAGAACGCTCGGCGGGTCAGGCGCCCACGGATCGCTGTAGAGTGCACGCGTCTGAAAGGCCGGAGCGCTTCGCCACCGCGCGCCGAGGCGTGAGCGCGCGGCTCAGGTCGCCGCGCGCGCTGCGTAGGCGATGCGGTCGTGGCCCCAGAACATCTCTTCGCCCACGAAGAAGGTGGGGACACCGAACAGGCCTCTTGCCACTGCGGCGCTCGTCGTGTCGCGCAGGAGATCCTTGATCGCTTGCGCGGACATCGCCTCGAGCGCCTCCGCTTCGGTCGTGCCGATCGCCTCGGCGAGCAACCTCGCGGCGCTCTCCTTCTTCGTGATGTCGCGCGACTCGGCCCACACCGCGCGGAACGTCGCGCGGTGGTAGCCCTCGAACGCGCCGCGATCCTGGGCGACGAGCGCGCCGCGGAGCGCGTGCAGACCGTCGATCGGGAAGGCCGCGGGCGGAGCCAGCGGGATGCGCTCGTGCGCGGCGCAGCGCGGAAAATCGCTCATCAGGTACGTGAGCTTCGCGCTCGAGTAGGGGAGGCCTTTCGCGAACGACTCGAGGCCGCGGAGGTATACGGGCCGATGGTCGATCGCGGCCGCCGTGAGGTCGCGCGCGACGAGCTCGCTCGCGAGGTAGGCCCACGGGCTGGCGTAGTCGAAATAGAGCTCGATGCGCTTCATGCCTTGCCTCGGTGCGTGGCGGTGGCTCGTGGCCTGGTCGTCTGGGTGAGGCCGTCGAGGAACGGGGTGAGCAGCTTTCCGAAGTACGCGACGGCGACG
>JANXVA010000733.1 GCA_025351875.1 Myxococcales bacterium
GGGGTCTTGTGCGTGACGTCCTTGCCGCGGGGGATGGGGCCGAACCACTTCTCGACGAGGGGCGCGACCTTGGTGCGGTCGAAATCGCCGGAGACGACGAGCGTGGCGTTGTTGGGCACGTAGTTGGTTCGGAAGAAGCCCTTCACGTCCTCGAGGCTGGCGGCGTCGAGGTCCTCGGGGCTGCCGATCGTGAGGAGGTGGTACGGGTGCTCCTTCGGGTAGAGCTCCGCGCGCATGAACGCGAGGACCATGCCGTACGGCGCGTTCTCGTAGTTCTGGCGGCGCTCGTTCTTGACGACCTCGCGCTGGCTCTTGAACGTCGCTTCGTCGGCGTGGTCGAGGAGGTAGGCCATGCGATCGCTCTCGAGCCAGAGGGCGAGCTCGAGCTGGTTGGCGGGCACGGTCTCGAAGTAGTTGGTGCGGTCGGTGTTGGTGGTGCCGTTGATGGCGGTGGCGCCCGCCTTCTCGAGGAAGCGGAAGTACGTGTCCTCGGGCACGTGCTTGCTGCCCTGGAACATGACGTGCTCGAAGAGGTGTGCGAAGCCGTTGCGGTGCTCGGCCTCGTCCTTCGAGCCGACGTTGTACCAGACGTTCACCGTGACGATGGGCGTGCGGTGGTCTTCGTCGAAGATCACCTCGAGGCCGTTCGCGAGCTTGGTGGCGGTGGCCTTGAGCGAGACCGCGAGGGGCGCGGCCGGCGCGGGGGGAGGCGCGGGCGGCACCTTAGGCATCGGCGGCCCATCCGCGCGGACGTCGGCAGCGGAGAGGAGCAGGAGGGAAGCGACGACGGGGAGGAGCTCGAGGAGGTACGAACGGCGCATGCGCGGCGGATTATAGGGCGCGCGCGCCGGCGTGCGGGGGAGATCGCGGCCGCGCGGCAGAAAGGGGAAGGGTCAGAGCCGATCCTCGGCACGCCATTCGCCGTCACCGAAACGAATCAGGCAGCGCCGAACGAGCCTATGCTCACCTCGGCCACTCGATGTCCGGCTATCGCCATCGACCGACGACCTCCCCACGACGTGGACTTGCGATCGGGGGAACCCGGGCGCCGGTGCTCGTGGGCGTCGCGATCGTGCCGCTCCTGTTTGCGCTCCTCGTCTATTCGACACGCGACGACTTCATCGCGTGCGTTCGTGAGGGAAGTGGCGACGGCGGTGGCCGCTGTCATACGGCGCGGTCGGCCTTCGACCTCAAAGAGATCGTCGGTCTGGAGCTCGAGCAACGGAGCTCCGTGAGCGCAGACTCCGGCGTCTCCACGATGTCGAGGCTCGTCCTGGTCACGCGCACTCGACGCGTCCAGCTCGAGAGCGGCTCGTCGGCGTACGTGTGGGACTCGCGGCCCGAGTCCGTGCGCGATTTCGACGATTTCCTCCGCGATTCGCGGCGCCTTCGCTACCCGCGCTCGTCCGTGAACATCAAGGGCGACATCGTCGCGGGCATCCTCGCGCTGTTGGCGTTGGGGATGGTCGCGCTGGGCCTTCGACGTCGCGGAATGGCATTTCTCGAGATCGACGATCCGACCGGAGCGCTGCGCGTCACGCGCGACCTCACGCCGAAGGGGGGCTTCAAGATGGTGCGCACCGAGCATGTGCTGGATCTGGCGCCGCTGCCGTACCCGACGCTCGAGCCGAGCGACGGGCCGACGTTCTTGTGTCTACGTCAGGGAGAGACGAGCACGAAGCTCGTCGAGGTGTCCGAAAGCCCCGGGACGCGTGCCCGCCTCCTCCGAGAGGTCAGGGGGTTCCTCGCGGATCCGGCCGCGCTCGAGGGCACCGGCTCGAACGAGGCTCCGTAACCCGCTCAGATCCGCTTCTGCGGGCGATCGACGCGACCCCTGTCTACTTCTGCGAGGACGCCGTGCAGCGGCTAGGCCGCGTCCTCGAGGCCGGCGGCGCCGTCGAGCTCGTGGCCTCGGCGTGCACGTTCACGTACGGAGCGGCGGTGACCGACGACACCAACTGCGGCTCAGTCGCGCCGCGAAGCCCGCGGGCCCGCCCGTCCCGATCGGCGCGCTCACCTCCCCCAATCGCGTCGCCCATGACGCGACCAGGCTCTACGTCAGCGACGTCGACGGCATCCACCAGTTCGCCAAGGCCGCCGCTCCCGGGGGCCCCGACGCGGGCTCGTCGCTCTTCGTGGGCGGTGCGAGCGAGCCCGCGGACGTCGCCGTCGACAGCCTTTACGTGTATTATGCAAGTCAGCGCCGTCGATGCCTCGGGTGTCTACTTCGCCAGCGCGAACGCCGGCCTCATCCTACGGCTCCGCCTGTAGCCTTACTTGCACGCGCCGTAGGGGCCGGTGTTGCCCGACACGCCTCGGTACCAGAGGCCGCTGTGGCACTGTTCGGTGACGCCGTCGCTCGCCGAGAGAACGCATGCGCCTTCGGGCACCGTCTTCCCCAGCGTGTTCGAGTAGCACCCGCCCGCGGTGGTGGTGGTCGTGGTGCTCGTGCACACGCCCGCGCCCGTGCAGGCCGTGCCGGCGGGGCAGTCGTTGTAGAAGGCGACGTGCTGAGTGC
Source organism: Myxococcales bacterium (assembly GCA_025351875.1). GTDB lineage: Bacteria > Myxococcota_A > Polyangia > Polyangiales > Polyangiaceae > Labilithrix. The sequence goes on from JANXVA010000733.1 coordinate 2,519, forward strand.
ACGCGCCCGCGGCCGAGGCGACGCAGCTCAGGCGCCTGCCGGACGCCGCGCCGCAGTAGCTCGGAGACACGCACTCCTGAGCGATGCTGCTCCGGGTCGTCTTGAACACGTAGCAAGCCCCGACCTGCGTGCACGTGAGCTCGGTCGTGCCGTCTGCCGTGCAGTGCGCGACGCCGGCGTTGGCTGCGCTGCAGCCGGGGTCGTTCGAGCAGCCTGCCTGGCAGGTGCCATCGTTCTTCGCCTTGTCGCACGAGAAGTTCGCGGCGCAATCGGCGCCCGGGGTCCACGCGCGACAGCCTCCCTCGCCCATCCTGCAGGCCTCGGTGCCCGAGAGGCTCGTGGTCGAGCATCGCTTCTGGCCTTCGGTGGCGCATTCGTCCGTGCAGTTCGGGCCCGCCGTGTGCCCCTCCAGGTCGGGCGCGCGCGTGGGGGCGCCCAGCACGATCTCCGTCGTGCCTTCGCCGCCAGCGTTGTCCTTGGCGTTGGCGTTGTCCTTCGTGCTCGGGCCGGTGACCAGACCGTCCTCGATGGGCGCCGTCGCGCAGCCCGACACGACCGCGCCGCCGACGACGACGGCTACAGCGACGAGCCAGCGGAAGGAGCCATCCTCGAACATGCAGCTCTCTGAGCATCGCTCATGCCATCCCGCGCGACGGCGGCTCCGCGCATTCGCCCAAGGAATCGCGCAGCGTCGCGTGGATCGGGCCACGACCTGGCGCGGTCTGACTTCCCCACTGGATCGCCGTTCGTCCGCGACACCACAATCGTACTCGCAGCACACACCACCACCCAGCAGCACTGAACGCCCATGGACCCGTGCCGTGGATCCTCGATGACCCGGGCAGCGCTCGTTGCGAGCGTCCGATCCCGCAAAAAATCGGATGACGCTCGATGCGCCTCGCCGGCCTGTCCCCCTTCGCGATGGAACGACGAGTGCATCGCCCCCCCTGCCGCAGCCCCGAGCCGGGCAGCGATGGAGGCTCCAACGGTGGCAGACGACGCGCTCGTACTCGGTCTACTCAACACGCTGGAGCGCGAGCTGCTTCCCGCGATCGAGCGTGGCGACAGCCTCGCCTGGGGCCGAGCGAACCGCGTTGCCGATGCCATCCTTGCGCTGCTCCCCGAGAATGATCGCGAGGGTACGCACCTCCCTCCCCAGCGCGTGGGCGCTCTCCAGGCCATCTACGTCGCCGCTCGCACCACGCGCGCGGACACCGCCGCGCGCTCCTGCGCCCTCTACACCTTCGTCACTCGCGGCCGCGAGGCACTCGACCCGCAGCGCCGCAGCCGCCCGCCTTCGATGCGGGCTGGACGCCACAGCGTGCTGCCTGCCACGCTCGTTTCTGCCCCCGAGCGCAGCTTCCCCGCGTGGGTCCCCGAAGGCGGCGTCCTCGGTGGCTTCCGCCTCGTGCGCCCGATGGCGAGCGGCGGCCTCGGCTCGCTCTTCCTCGCCCGACGCCTCGAGGACGACGGCGATCCGCTCGCCAAGGACGTCGTGCTCAAGGTCCCTCACGACGCCGCCGCTCTCGCCGCGTACGTGCCCGAAGAAGAGCTGCTCGCCCAGTTCCGCGCCGAGGCCTCCGCGCTCGCCGCCATTCCCGTTCACCCGAACCTCGCCCGCATCCTCGCGTTCGACATCGCCGCTCGCCCCAAGCCCTTCCTGGTCATGGAGCTCGTCGAAGGCCGTACCCTCGAAGAAGAGCTCGCCGAAGGCATGATGACGATGCCGCGTGCTCTCGAGATCCTCGACGGCGTCCTCGCGGGCGTCGATGCGATGCACGCCACGGGCGTCGGTCACCTCGACCTCAAGCCCGACAACGTCATCCTCCGCCGCGGCACCGGCGAGGCCACGCTCGTCGACTTCGGCCTCAGCGGTCGCCACGTTCGCAAGAAGTGCGGCAACCCCATGTACGCGCCGCCCGAGGTCTGGAGCGACGATCGCGCTCCCGAGAGCGCCTTCGCCGCCGACTCGTATTCCTTCGCGTGCCTCGCCTTCGAGCTGCTCACCGGCGCGCCCCTCTTCGACGGCGAAGATCTCTTCGGCGTGATCCGGCAGCACCTCGCGCACGACGGCCTCCCGCCGGGCGTCGCGTCGCTACGCGCACGCCCCGAGCTTCGCAAGATCGCCGAGATCCTGTCGCGCGCGCTCCGCGCGAACCCCACGAAGCGCACGCGCATCCGCATGTTCCGCACGGAGCTCGCCCGTGTCGCCCCCGCGCTCCGCGACGTCGCATGGCCGATGTCCGGTGCTTCGAGGTGGTCCTCCGTGCCCGACGCACCGCCGAGCGGCCCGCCGTCGAGCATCCCCGCGCCGCCGTCGAGCGACTCCCTCATGAGCGATCCGGATGCCTCCGGCGCACGACCGCTCCCGTCGGGCCGCGTGGTGGACATGGCCTTCGAGCTCACGGCCAGCGTGAGCGCCGACGAGATGCCCTGGTCCGACTGTCGCGTCGCGCGCGCGGGCTGAAGAACGTCTCCGTCCGAGCGCTCCTCGGAATGGTGCGTGTTTGGGGCGCGTCGCCGCGGAACGCGACCGCGATGGGAAGGTTTCTAGGCCCTCCCCGTATACCCCCCCGCACCTCGGCCCCGACGACGTCGGCGAGCCGCTTCCTCACCCTCCTTATCCCTCTCGGGGAGCGATCATCATGAAGGACGTCACCGTCCGCTGGGTTCAGACCCTCGGCACTACAGCTTTGTTCGGCACCCTGCTCGCCACCAGCACGGGCTGTGGCGCCATCGCGGCAGCCGCCAACCCCAAGGTCGCGTGGGCCTTCACCGACCCGGCGCCGATGAGCGTCGTGGTTCGTCGCGCCGACGTCGCGGAGAAGACCGCCCAGCAGGTCGACCGCGTGATGACCGACACGCCCGCCAACGACGACTCGCCGTGGCTCGCGAAGGTCGCTCCCGCGACGGAGGACTCGACCAAGACGCTCGCGGATCTCCGCCAGCACCAGCTCTACGCCGCGGGCGGCCCCGGCGCGGGCGCACGCATCGTCCCCGCCGAGGTGTGGGCGAAGTCTCTCGCCGACGTCTCTCCGAAGGCGCCCGCGACGGCCGCGACGGCTGCGAAGTCCGCCCCTGCCGCTCCTGCTGCTCCCGCGGTGGCTGCCTCCGAGCCTGCTGAGCCGGTCGCGAAGTCGGCCGAGCCCGCCGCCAAGAGCGGCAAGGGCAAGAACGCGAAGAACGCGAAGAACGGCGGCAAGCCCGGCGCGATCGCGAAGAACGGCGGCAAGACGGACAAGAAGGGCAGCAAGAGCGCGAAGAACGCGCCGCTCGAGGACAAGCCGGCGCCCACGCCGGAGCCCGCGACGCCCGCTCCCGCGACCGTCACCGTCGCCACGCCGATCGCCTCGAAGTATCCGAGCCTCCTCGCCGCCATCGACTCCGACCTGGGCACCGCCTGGGCCGAGATCATGGAGAAGAAGAAGGCGATGGGCGAGCTGAAGACGCAGATCGCGACCGAAGAGACGGCCCTCGACGAGAAGGGCATCAGCGACGCGGACAAGAAGACGCACAAGAAGACCATCGACGGTCTCGAGAAGCAGGTCTCCAAGATCGAGAAGGCGACCGACAAGCTCACCGACGCGTTCGTCCCCAAGGCGAAGGCCGCTGCAGCAAAGGCTCCCGCCGACGTGCGCGACCGCTTCGGCGCCGTCCTCGTCAACCTCCGCCAGGCGGTCGAGGATGCGAAGATCGCGAACGGCGCTGCCGCCGTCCGTTACCCGATGGCCGCGACGTCGCTGCTCGACTCCGCCAAGCAGATGGCGGCGGTCTACACGGCCGACGTCGTCGAGGAGAAGACGGGCAAGCGCCCCAACACCGGCGCGCTCCAGCCGGGCGTCACGATGGAGGGCGGGAAGGTCGCCATCACCCTGAACGGTCTCTCGCAGGCCGACCTAGGCAAGACGACCATGGGCGACGTGACCAGCGAGGTCTCGGCCCGGACGACGAAGTGGGTTGGCCGCGCGCTCGGCCTGCTCGGCACCATCTCCGCGACCTCGGATACGCTGTCCTTCGAGAAGGACGTCCTCGACACGCTGATCGACGGCTTCACCTCGGGTGGCTGGAAGGCCCCTGCGGCGGCGACCATCCCCGACGCACCGGTGGCCGGTGCGGCTCCGGCGGCAGCGACCCCCCGTAGCTGAAACGAACGAGAGACTCTCGCGAAGCGGCGCTCCCGGCGAAAGCCAGGGGCGCCGTCTCGCATTTCGAACCTGAATTGCACCTGAGCGACGCCTCTCACCGGGACCGCGAGCTCGTGTCGTGTGAATCACACGACCTCGCGTCCCGAGTCACTTTACGGTGTAAAGTCAGGTTCCTTCCCCGGGCGCGGGGAAATGCTCCTCGAGCGGCGCGTTCTCACGCGCAGGCGGCCTCCGTCGTGAACGCGACATGGATCATCGCGAGCACCGGACGCTTGGTCGACGGCCACGCCGCGCCACGATCGAGGTCCGCGGCGCACTTGTCGAAGAGGTGGACCTCGCTCGCCTCGAGCGCAGCGCGCAGGCGCGGAACGGCGCCCGCCGCGATCTCCACGCTGAGCCTCATCGCGGACGCGCCGAAGAGGGCGAAGTCGACGACGACGCCCTCCGCCGCCGCGACGGCCGCTCGAAGGCGCGTGATGGCCTCGGGGCGCTCCACGCGCGTGAACGCGTCGACGAAGGCGTAGCTCAGCATGGCCGCAGGTCCGCCTCGAGCATCATGACCAGGGATGATGGGGTCGCACGACGCGGCGACAAGAGCGCGAAAATCCCATCGAGCTCGTGCGCTGACCTGCGGCGCGCTATTTCCCGCCCGACGAGCTATTTCCCGCCCGTCGAGGAGAAGGTCGCCGTGCACGACCATCCGTTCGTCGGCGCGGACCTCGCGTGCCCCGCATGCAGGCAGCCCATGAGCCGGGCCGCAAAGTGCTGCACGCACTGCGGGAGCCCGATCGACAAGGGCGTCGAGGTGGCGCGTCGCGCCGATGTCGTCGTGGGGCCTGGCGGGGGCCCGTCACCCGGAGGGCCGGAGCATCGCCGTCGAGCGCTTCGACTGCGATGCGCTCGTCCGCCAATGAGGGCGAGTTTCTGATATCCAGAGGCCACCATGCGAAAGCTCTTCGTCCTGTGCGCTCTGCTCCCTTGCGTCGCGATGCTCGTCGGCTGCCCCAAGAAGAACGGTGCAGACGCCGGTGACGAAGCCGCTGCCCCGGCCGCCGTGGTCGACGCCGCCCCCGCGGTTGCGGCGCCCGCGGCGAAGAACGTGAACGACGTGGCGCGTTTTCCGGCAGAGAAGCCCGTCACCGACGACGACCAGAAGACGGTCGATCTCTTCGCGTCCGCGAAGACGGGCTGCAAGTCGGGCGCGCAGGTCGCCCTCGTGCGGGCCGGCACCGACCCGTTCAAGATCGCCGAGTTTCAGGACTGTCTCCTCGTCACGTTCCCCGATCCCAAGGACGCGAACACGACCCTGATGGGCTGGATCCCCAAGGATGCCTTCACGCGGGTCACCATCGTCGACGCGGGGCTCAAGGACGCGAGCAAGGACGCGACGGTCGATGCTGCGGTCGTCGTCGTCGACGCCGCCGCCCCCCTCAAGTGCCCCGCGGGTCAGGAGGTCATCGTGAACCTCGGTCAGCCCCCCACCTGCCGGAAGAAGTGTACGGCGGACAAGGACTGCAAGACCCCGACCGCGGGCGCCTGCGCGAACGCGAACACGGCGGCCGGCAAGGTCGCGAAGGTCTGCGCGAACGAAGCTCCGTAGGCCCCGTAGGGTGGGTCACAAGGGGGAGTCGTAACGGACACCGGGTCACGCGCGACCGCCCCGATGTCTTCCTGCCCGCGCGCCTTCTAACGCTGAAAGCGTTGCGAAATCAACGATATTGCCGCGCGGGTAGGTGACGCCCATACGCGTGGCTCATTTCCTGCTGCCTGAAGTCGCATGAACGCAGCAAGCTCCTTCGGTCAGCCCTCTGCCGTCGCCACCGTGCCGGTCGAGCTCGCGCGCCTCTTCGAAGCGAGCGCCACCGTCCAGGCGACCTACGCACGCATGGAGGAGCGCGAGCGACGCGGGTTCATCCACTACATCGAGCTGGGGCCGACACCGAGCGCCCGCGAGCGACGCGCGGCCATCGTCGCGACCAGCCTCGTCGGCCTGGCGAGCGTCATGCGCGCGCGGAGCTGACGATCGAACGCTCCCTCACGGAACCGCGTGGTTCACGCGCCCGATGAGCCCGAGCAGCGTGTCGAGGCGGAGCGGCTTCTTCACCGCCTCGCAGGCGAGGCGCGCATCGCTCGCTCCAGAGAGTACGACGACGGTCATCGTCGAGAGCGCCGGGACGCGCCGGACGGCAGCGAGGAACGCATGGCCGTCCATCACCGGCATCTCGAGATCGAGCAGAACCAGATCGGGCGCGTAGAGAACGGCCAGGTCGAAACCCTCGCGACCGTTCTTCGCGCTGAGCACGACGTGCCCCTCCTCTTCGAGGATGTCACGCATCGTCTCGACCGTGTCCGGATCGTCGTCCACGACCAAGACTGTGGCTCGTCGGCTCATCGTGTCGCTCCATCCGGGCTGGCTCGGGGCTCGTCAACTGTGGCCATCGAGCCGACCGCTCTCGCGAGCCGAGCCCGCAAGGCGGCGCATGCCCGTGTCGTGCGACGGCGCTCGTCAGCGTCCCTCGCCGCTCTGCTCGGCGGGGCCTGCGGGGGCCGCGCCTCCGTCGCTCGGCGCTCGGCGCACTCCGCCCCGTCGCGCGTGGGGAGCCATCCCTCCCTTGCGGCCGGCGTTGCGTGCCTCGTCACTGCTGAACTGGTGGGCCGTTCCGGCCGCATGCGCAGCCTTGCCGCCCTTGCTCGCGATCTCCTTGACGCGATCGCGGTCCATCGCCGCGAAGCCACGGCGACGCGGGCGTCGGTCCTCGGTGGGGCCAGCGCTGTCGCTGCTCTCAGTGGCGGTCTTCGGCTCGGACGAATCGATGCCGGCACTGCGGGTCTCCTGCGCGTTCATGATCGTTGTCATGAGGGACTCGGTAGCGATGGTCGTGCCACCGACCACCTAGCGGCAAACACGGCAGAAGGCAGACGATTCACGTGTCAGCCCGCAACAGTCGTGGCGGTGTGTCGCCATCCGGCGTCTCGATCGCGCGTGCAGCGGGGCGACGGGAGACGTGAGTGCAGTCCCATCGCGACGTCGCGCTGTGACCGGCGGACGCTGTGCTCATCGGCGTGCGGGGCGCAGCCCGCAACGGAGCCCGAGGACTGCGTTGCGGTGGTGGAGCGCCCGGCGCCGTTCACGAATCGCGGCGCGTGCCGTGGGATCAGACGGCAGCGAGGGCCCGTAGCGAGCGGCGCGTGTTCGTCCCTTCGCCGTGGGACCGAACGCAGTTGCGCCCATCGCTCTTCGCGACGTAGAGCGCCGCGTTGGCGGCTGCGATGAGGACGCTCGCGCGCAGATCTTCCCCGGGGGTCACCGTCGCGAGGGCCTCCGCGATACCGAAGCTTGCGGTGATGGAGACGCGCTTGCCGCGCGGCGCGAGCTCGATCTCCTCGAGCGCGACCCGGATGCGCTCGGCGACCGCGCGCGCGCTCACGAGGTCCGTGTCCGCGAGCACGATCGTCATCTCCTCGCCCCCGTAGCGGCAGGCCGTGTCACCCGGCCTCGTCGAGCGAGAGAGGAGATCACCGACCCGCTGGAGGACGAGATCCCCGAACGGATGGCCGTAGCTGTCGTTCAGCGACTTGAAGTGATCGAGGTCGAGCATCACCAGCGACAACGGACGACCAGCGTAGGTGGCACGTTGGATCGACGCCTCGAGCAGATCGTCCAGGTACGCGCGGTTGTGGAGGCCCGTGAGTGCGTCGATCTGCGCACGTAGCGTCAGGAGATCCTGGGCGCGCTTCATGCGGAGCGCCGCTCGAACGCGAGCCCGCAGCTCGGCTGGGTGGAACGGCTTGGTGACGTAGTCGCTCGCGCCGAGGTCGAAGCCGTGCACCTTGGTCTCGATGTCGCTCGAACCCGTGAGGAAGATGACCGGGATGTTGGCGGTGCTGGGCTCCTCCTTCAGTCGCCGGCAGAGATCGAACCCGCTGTGCTCCGGCATCTCCACGTCGAGCAGCACGAGATCCGGACGGAGCTCCAGCGCGAGCGCGAGCCCCTCCGCGTAGGACCCCGCGGTGACAAGCTCGATGGCCTCGGGCTTCAGGCGGGCCCGGAGGAGCGCCAGCACCTCCGGCGAATCGTCGACGGCGAGGACGCAGGCGGGCGAGTAGTCATTTCTCCTCATGCGGCCCTCGTCGGCAGCGCCGAGGCCGCGCGCGCGCGTCGGCAGAGGTCGCAGACGTCGGCGAGCGCCTGTGCGAGCGTCTCGCCTTCTCGAGCGACCTGCTCGAGACGAGCCGCCGCCTCGGTGATCGTGGGGAAGCCATAGCCTCCTGCGGAGCCCTTCAGCTGGTGCGCGAGGCGCCTGACGGCCTCGCGGTCGTTCGCGTCCAGGGCGTCCTCGAGGCGCTGCGCCTGCGCGGGTAGGCCCCGAGTGAAGCCCTCGATCAGCTCCGTCATGTCCGGATCGTCCTCAAGCTCACTGACGAGATCGCTCGAGGCGCTTGCTCGCCTCGTCGTCGCGGACACCATCCCGTTCGAGAGGAGGGGGACACCGCGCGGCGCGGCGTGCCGAGCGTACTCGGCGACCGCCGCGACGAGCTTGCTGCGGCCGATCGGCTTCGTGAGGTAGTCGGTGCATCCCGCGCCGATGCAACGCTCGCGGTCTCCGGCCATCGCGTGCGCGGTGAGCGCGATGATGGGGCCGGTATAGCCCTTTCGCCGCAGCTCGGAGGTCGCCGCGTACCCGTCCATCTCCGGCATCTGCATGTCCATGAGGACGACGTCGAACGGTTCCTTCGCGAGGCTGGCGGCGAGAGCCATCTCCAGCGCGAGCCGACCGTTCTCGGCGATCGCGACGCGTGCGCCGGAGCGCTTGAGATGGGTCGAGATGAGCAGCTGGTTGTCGAGGCCGTCTTCCGCGAGGAGCACCGCGCAGTCGAGCGTCTCCAGGGCCGAAACGTCCATGCTCTCGGGCAACGGCCCCGACTCGGGGAGACCGGCCTCCTGGAGCTCTTCGAACATCTTCACGTCCTCGAGCGAGCCCGCCGCGATCGTGAGGCAGAACGAGCTGCCGCGGCCCGGTGAGCTGTTCACCGAGATGTCGCCGCCGAGCATGTGCGCGAGCCGGCGACAGATCGCGAGTCCGAGCCCGGTCCCACCGAACCTCCGGGTCGTCGAGGTGTCCGCCTGGGCAAACGGCTGGAAGAGCTGCGCCACCTGGGTGTCGGAGAGTCCGATGCCGGTGTCGACGACCTCGAGGGTCAGCGAGGGCGACGAGGTCGTCGGGTCCTCGCAGCGCGCGAGGATCCGGATTCCCCCCGAGGCCGTGAACTTGATCGCGTTGCCGACCAGGTTGACGAGGAGCTGACGCAGGCGCGTCGGATCGCTCTGGATCGTCTCCGGGATGGGCGTCTGGTAGTGGACCTCGAAGAAGAGTCCCTTCTCCTTCGCGCGAACGCGCATCAGCGACGCGACGTCGACGATGATCATGCTCGGGGAGCAGCGCACCTGCTCGATCGTCATCTTGCCAGCCTCGATCTTCGACAGGTCGAGGATGTCGTTCAGGATGGTGAGGAGGTGCTCGCCGTTGCGTCGGATCGTCTGGATGTGCGCGAGGCGTTCGGTGGAGGAGCTCTCGGGGTCGAGGAGCAGGTCCGCGTAGCCGATGATCGAGGTCATCGGGGTGCGGATCTCGTGGCTCATGTTCGCCAGGAACTCGCTCTTCGCGCGGCTCGCCTCGCGAGCCTCGTTCACGCGGAGCTCCAGCTTCGCCTGGAGCTCGAGGCGTGCGTGTCGCCTCGAGGTCTCGGCGAGCTCCCTCTGCCCGCGGAGGCACGAGACGACGAGAAATACGTCCTCGAATGCGACCCACGCCGCGTGCTCGACCCAGCGGAGCGGCTGCACGGTCGCGACGCCGTAGACCGACTCCGGCCACACGATGCCACGCCCGACGTGATCGAGCGTGACCACCGCCGTCGCGACGAGAAGGACCCGGAAATCGCGATAGAACGCGAGGAAGGCGAGCGACCCGAAGATGTGAAAGTGCGTCTCGATGCGCCCGCCGGTGAGGTGGATGAGCAGGGAGCCGAAGGCCATCTGCGCGACGGCGACGGCGTAGCGGGTGATGGCGGCGCCGGGGCGCTGCCACGCGAGGAGGGACGGGGGAACGGCGAGGAGCGTCCCGACGACGACAGCAAACCAGACGTGCGGATGAATCTGGCTCGTCGTGCCGACCCAGGCCCTCGGGGAGATCAAGAGCGCGACGACCACCGAGAAGAGCCACTGCCCGGCGAGCAGGGCGATGAACAGCCGATCCGTCCCCACGGCGATCCGGCGGTACTGCTCCTCGCGCAGGAAGTCGCCGCGCGCAGAGACCTCCGCGTCTTCGACGATCGTACTGAAGCGTCTGGCGCTACGTTCGCTCATGGCTTCCTTGGATCGAAGAGGGCACATCCGAGCTCATGCCGTCGCCGGCGCGTGCCATGGGGAACGAGCACGCGACGCTCCGCAAACGTGCCACGCGCCCCGCGCGGCTGATCGTCATGACCGTCGACCGGGTGAGTGCTCACCCTCTGAAGAACGGCAAAGCTTGCGCTGCGGTTAAGTGGAAGCCGCCGTTCGGCGCGCGACCACGATTCCCTCGATGTCGGCACGCAGCTCGGGGCGCGCCCCCACGAGGCGGTCGATCACGGCCTTCGCTCCCGTGGGATCGAGTGTCATCAGCGCGCGAGCGAGAGCGACGATGACGCGAGGGTCGTCCTTCGACCCGAAGGCCTTGCTCAGGAGCGACGTCACCAAGCCCTGTTGCGTCGGCACGAGTCGCTCGTGGATGAAGGCGATCACCCGCGCGCGGCTCTCGGCCGGGGCGAGCGCGAGCGCGCCGGCCGCCGCTATACGAAGCTCGACGCTGGCCGGGCTATGGCCGAGGAGGATGCGACCGAGCCTCTCGATGAACCAGTCGTCCGCCGTGCCGAGGCGATGCAGCGCTTCGATGGCAGCGATGCGCACGATGTCGATCGTGCTGTCGAGCACGCCGAGCAGCAGGGCGTTCGCCCGCGCTCCCCAGAATGCGACCGTCGCTCCGAGCGCGACCACCGCCAGCGCGGGTTTGTCCGCGCGAACGAAGCGGACCGCGAGCTCTCCTCCGAGGTCGGAGCGAACGTTCGGCGCCGAGCGCAGGAGATCCTCGGCGAGCGCCTCCTCCGTGCGTGATCCGAGCGCGGCGAGCGGCTCGAGCCCGGCGAGGACCACGGGGAGCGAACCGGGACCCGTCGCTCGCATGAAGGTCACGAACCTCGCCCGCGTCTCGAGTGTCGGCGGCTGCGCGCGCCGTGCTTCGAGGAGCGACCGCGCGGCCACGGGACCGGCGATGGTGAGGATGCGGGCGGCGTCCTCGGGCTTCTGGACCTTGCCGCTGAGGAGCTGGCCCGCGAAGGCGCGCGCGGGGGCGGGGTCGCGGAGCACGCGGATGGCGCGGTCCAGCTCTTCGCGCTCCTCGATCCGCAGCTGCGGATCGGCGAAGCGCTGATCGAGCCAGGTGAGGAAATCGTTCGCGAGCTTCACGTCGCCGCTGCTGACCGCCGCGCGGAGCGCCTCGGCGAGGCCCTGGAGAGCGATTCCGCGCGTCTTGTCGTCGGCCTGAGCGAGCGAGGCGAGGGAGGCCGACGTGTTGACCGTGAAGTCGCTTGCCGTAGGCATGTTCTTCACGGACACGCGCATGTGGAGTCCGCTGGCTTGAGACCAGTCGTCGTCGACGAGGTCACGGAGCGCGGCGCGTACGACGCGTACGTTCGGCTGTCTCTTCGCAGGATCCTTCTGGAGGGCCTGCATGATGATGCTCTCGAGGCCCGGGTCGAGGTCGGGCATGAATGCGGACGGAGGCTTCGGCGTCTCCATCACGTGCATCATCAGCACCTCCATCGGGCGCTCGCTCGTGAAGGGAAGGTGCCCGGTGGAGAGCTCGTAGAGAACGACGCCGAGCGCGTAGACGTCCGCGCGCGCGTCCACCGGCTCGTTGCGGATCTGCTCGGGCGCCATGTACGCGGGCGTTCCGACGACCTTCTTCGAGTCGGGCAGCTTGACCAGCGTGGCGTCGTCGTCGCCGATGACCTGCTGCCTGTCTTCGGGGACCCAGTGTGCGATGCCGAAGTCGCAGACCTTGACGAGCTCGGTCTCCTTCCCCTCGTCGTCCTTGCGCGTGACGACGACGACGTTCTCCGGCTTGATGTCGCGGTGAACGACACCTGCGTCGTGGGCGTGGCCGAGCCCCGCGCACGCCTGCGACACGAGGTTGACGAGGCGTTCGAGCGGGAGCGGGCCTTCGGTGTCGAGGATCTGTTGGAGGTCTCGGCCCTCGAGAAGCTCCATGACGATGTAGAGGATGCCGTCGGGCTCCTGTCCGTAGTCGACGATGCGGAGCACGTTGCGGTGATCGAGCTGACTCGCCGCGAGAGCCTCGGAGTAGAAGCGCGTGCAGTAGTCCTGGCTGTACTGGAGGCTCGGGTGGAGCACCTTCACGGCGCACGGCCGACGCAGGACCGTGTGGATGCCACGATAGACCTCGCCACTCGCGCCCGCGCCGAGGAGATCTTCGAGGACGAAGCGGCCGTCGGCGAACGTGCGGCCCGTGAGCGAGCCCGGAGTGCGCCGCGAGCTCGAGCTCGGTATTCCACCGCCGCCCGTCGTTCGGGCGAGCGCTGCGACGTGGCTCGTCGTCAGCGGTGGTGGAATCGTCGAGGAGCGCGCCGACGTCAGCGGCGGCGGTGAGAGCGTTCCGATGCGATGCGGTCCGCGAATGCTCGGAGGCGGAGGCTCTTCGGCGGCGCTGGCACCGCCGAAGAGCTCGGCACGGAGCGTGTCGCGATGGGCGTCGTCGAGCGGAGCGAGCCGGAGCGGGAAGCCGCCCGAGTCCGGCGCACCCGCGGGCTCCGCGAGCACGATGAGCGGCTCTTCGAAGCCCTCGACGTAGATGTGCAGGACGTGGGTGGTGCCGTCGATCGGCGCTGCCTCGAGCGGCAGGTGTGCCACCTCGCCGGCGACGGCAACCCATGCGAGGTAGCCTCGGTCACGGCGATCGGGACGTCGTGAGGTGATGACCGGTAAGAGCGCGCGCATGACGTGCAGATGTGCAGCGCGAAGCGCCGCAGTCGCCTTCGAAGCAGACCACGACCCGCGACCTGTCACCTAGGTGCAATCGGGGCGGTCTGACGAGTGACCAGGCAGAACCATCGCGCGCGCACGGCGCTCGGATCATCACGGGCCTCCGTGTCTTGACACTGTTCGGATGTTCAGTCACAGATCGCGGCCGTGGATCTCCTCGTCATACAGCTCAAGGCCGCGATCCGTCGTCTTCTCGAGAGCAAGGGCGTGCGCGCGCGCGTGCTCGACAAGGTGAATCGCTACGGTGAGGTCGTCATCGGCGTGATCCTCGAAAAGCCCGTGCCTCCCGCGCATCCGGCGCTGCCGAGCGCCGACGTCGAGAGCGAAGATGGGAAGGACGAGGGGAGGCGTGGATGACGATGACGGCGCACGACACGGCATCCGTGTTGCTTCCGTCACACCCGTGCTGTCGCTCGTTGCAGTCTCCGGAGCCGAATGCGTCGATGCGCTCGTCGTCGCAGGCTTCACGGTCCGTTCGCGCTCCGACTCCGCAACCGTCCTCGGGCAGGGAGTGCGCGTCGTCGTGGTCCCAGACGTCGCGATGCTCACGCCCGACGATCTGTACGCGCTTCTCCGGGACGCGGGGATCGCCTACGAGCGGTTGCTCGATCTCCTCGCGGAGACCCCCACGGATGTGCAGCGGCCAGCTGCGGCACGGAGGCCTCGAGCGTCCTGATTGTTCCACGGGTCGGTGCGCGATTCGCCCCGACCATGTCACTTTGCCACGCGAATGACGGGGAGGCGCCGCGGTCCGCCTGCGAAGAGCGAGCGGAGCGCGACGCGCGTAGCTGCTCCGCCGTCGAGCAAAGCTTGACGCGCGCCGAGCCGGTCCTCGAACGGGCCGAGCGTCCAGCACTCGTCGGCGGTCAGCTCCTCGAGCGCCGGCCCTTCGGCGTTGAGCGGGCAAATGTCCCGGACCTCGGCAGGACCATCGTCGTCCTGCTCGAGCCATCGCAACGGCAGCCCCTGCGTGCGGCACACGTAGGGCCGATGCGCGTAGATGCGGCACGCCCCCGCTTCGTCGAGAAACGCGCAGGCGCCCTCCTGGTGAGGCGTTCCGCTCGCCAGCAGCTCTTCGTGATGGCGCTCGATCACCGCGGCCTCGAGGGCGAAGACGGTGAGGCCGTCCGAGCAACAGTCGTTGCACCCTTCGCGGCAGCGAAGGCGTGCCCCGTGCGCGCTCACGATCGGCGCGACCAGCTCGTCGACCACGTCGTGCACGCGCTCCGCCCAGGCGACGACGTCGCTCGGTATTCTGGCTCTGTCCGCTGCGCTCGACATCGACGGAGCGTGAGGTAGCCCAGGTAGCCGATCGCGTCGAGCGCGGGGTAGCATCGACGCGTGCTGCGCGTCACGGTGCTCGAGCTTCCCGCGACGTGGGGCGACCCTGGACCGGCGCTTGCCGCGGTCGATGCCGAGCTCGAGCAGGGGGCTCCGTCGGATCTCGTGCTCCTGCCCGAGGCGTCGCTTTGCGGCTACGTCTCGCCGGACGGCGACTTCGACCTCGCACGTTTCGCCGAGCCGCTCGACGGCCCGACTGCGCACGCGCTCGCCGCGATGGCGCGGCGCCATCGGACGAACCTCGTCGGTCCGCTCGTGCTCGCCGAGGGCGCGCATCGCTACAACGCCATGGTCGGCTTCGATCGACATGGGACGCCTATTTTTACGTATCGAAAACGCCATCCCTGGATCCCGGAGACGTGGGCCAGCGCGGGGCCCGAGCCGGCGCCCGTGGTCGACATCGAGGGCACGCGCGTGACGATCGCCATCTGCTTCGACCTCCACTTCGTCGCCGAGGATGCGGGCCCCGCGCTCGACGCGTCGGACCTCCTCCACCCACGCACTCGCGAAGAGCAGGAGGTCCGACGCGTCGAGCGCGGGGCCCGCATCCTCGGCGACGAAGTGGAGGTCGAAGCAGATGGCGATCGTCACGCGCGTGCCCTCGATGTCGACCAC
>JANXVA010000758.1 GCA_025351875.1 Myxococcales bacterium
CCGCGGCGACGACACCTTCGATCGCTACCGGCGAAGACGCGGCAGCCCCGCTCGCGACCCCTGCCGCCGCCGGCATGCCGTCGGTCTCCGACGGCGCGCTGACGATCGTCACCGCCCCGGCGGGCTCGCGCAAGCCGGCCGGTCCTTCGGCTCCCGTCGATGCGGACAGCACGCCGGGCATCCGCGAGCGCGGCCGAGCCGCGGCGACCGGCGCTGCCGACCATCGCGCGATCGCGAATGGAATCCACGCCGAAGTCGACCTCGGCGAGGCCGGTCGCGTCCTCGTTCATGCCGATAAAATGGACGGATCGCGTGTCGACGTCCGGCTCGACGCCGACGTCGCGCAGACGGCCCGTGCCCTCACGGAGAATGCACGCGACCTCGCGATGGACCTGCGCACCGACGCACGCGAGGCCCGCGTGACCGTGAGCGGACCTGGAACGCAGAGCGTTTCGACCTCCACGGATGGCGGCGCGAGCGGCGGCGCGAGTCATCGCGAACGCCACGGCGACGCGGCGTCGTCGCGTCGTGAGGAGAACCGCGAGCCTCGCGACGGCTCCGCGCACGGCAACGGCGCTGCCGATCGCGACGCCGGCGCGCGTGTCTCGAGGCGGGCCCGATTCGTGCTTTGACCGAGAGCATGACGACTCCGATCGGCGCGACGACCTCGGTCACGGACACGGCGCAGGCGAAGGCCGGGAGCCTGACGGCCGCCAGCGGACAGCCGCCGATGGACAAGCAGGCGTTCCTCAAGCTCCTCGTCGCGCAGATCTCGAACCAGGATCCGCTCAAGCCGATGGAGGGCACCGAGTTCGTGACGCAGCTCTCTCAGTTCGCGATCGTCGAGCAGTCGATCGCGCAGTCCACGCAGCTCGGCAATGTCTCGACGCAGCTCGGTGGCATCGCGAACAACGACGCGACGGGGCTCGCGGGCAAGCACGTGACGATGCGCGGCAAGACGATGGCCTTCGACGGCATCACGTCGACGACCTCGGCCGTGACGCTCCAGGCGCCCGCCGCAAAGGTGACCGCCAACGTCCTCGACGCGAACGGCAAGACCGTCCGCACGATCGACCTCGGCGCGCACGCCCCTGGCGTCATGACGATCCTCTGGGACGGCAAGGACGCCTCCGGCCAACCCGCGCCGAAGGGCAACTACAGCCTGAAGGTCAACGCGACGACGGCGAACGGTGTCGCGGTGCAGACGACGCAGGACGTGAGCGGTGTCGTCACGAAGATCGCGTTCGACAAAGGTTACCCCGAGCTCACGCTCGACAACGGCGCGGCCGGTCCGATCTCGGATCTCGTCGGTGTCGAGGCCGTGACTCCTTCCAAGCCCTGAGACCGAAGAAAGAAGAGAAAGAGAAGAACCATGACCATCTTGTCAGCGATGTACGCGGGCGTGTCGGGTCTCACGGCCGAGACCGGAGCACTCGGGGTGGTGGGCGACAACGTCGCAAACACCAGCACGATCGGCTTCAAGGAGTCGCGCGCCGTCTTTGCCGACGTCCTCGGCACGGCCGTCGGCGGACACGAGGCCGGCTCGGGCGTGCGCATGACGCGCACCCAGCAGATCTTCGCCCAGGGCGCGCTCGTCAACACGGGCCAGGCGACCGACGTGGCGCTCTCCGGTGACGGATTTCTCGTGGTCGACGGCGTGGTCGACGGCACGAAGGGGAACTTCTACACACGCGCCGGGCAGCTGACCCTGAAGAACGACGGGACGCTCGTGAACTCCGAAGGTCTGGCGGTCCAGGGCTATGCGGCCGACCCGACGGCGGGCGGGAAGTTCTCGACGTCGCTGAGCGGGCTCAAGCTCCTCAGCGCGCCGATTGCGCCCAAGCCGACGACCGAGATGAAGGTCTCGGCCAACCTCGACTCCTCGGCAACGGCCCCTACGCTCCCGTGGGACCCGGCGTCTCCGGGCGCCACGTCGAACTTCGCCACGTCGATGACGGTGTACGACTCGCTCGGCAACGGTCATGCGCTCGACGTCTACTTCCGGCAGACGGCTGCGGGTGCGTGGGACTACCACGTCCTCGCGAAGGGCTCCGAGGTCGCGGGTGGGCCTCCCACCGGCAGCGTCGAGATCGACGGCGGCACGCTCGGGTTCACCACCGCGGGCGCGCTCGACACGGTCACGCCCACGGGCGCGGGCACGGTCGACTTCAACGGCGCGGCCCCGGCGCAGGCGCTCAAGCTGAACTTCGGGAGTCCGAAGGCGGCCGGCGGTACCGGTGTCGACGGGCTGACGCAGTACAGCTCGCCGAGCTCGGTCGGCTCGCAGAGCCAGGACGGCTACGCGTCCGGCGCCCTCAGCGGCGTCAAGATCGACGCGGACGGCACCGTCAACGGCGTGTACTCGAATGGTCAGACGATCGCCGCCGGTCAGCTCGCGATCGCGAAGTTCCAGTCGAACGACGGCCTGGGACGTGCAGGTCACAACCTGTGGGTCGCGACGCGTGAATCTGGTGACGCTGCGCTCGGCGGCGTCGGTCAGGGTGGTCGCGGCGCACTCGTCGCCGGAACGCTGGAGCAGTCGAATGTCGACATCACGCAGCAGTTCGTCGAGCTGATCTCCCACCAGCGCGCCTTCCAGGCGAACTCGAAGACGATCACCACCGCCGATCAGATGCTCCAAGAGCTGATGAACATCAAACAGTGAGGACGCCATGAGTGAGACACCGGACACGAAGCCCAATGAGGGCGCCGCTGCTGCTGAACCCGCCGCCAAGAAGGGCGGAGGAGCGGTGGCGATGATTCTCGGGATCCTGCTCCCCGCGATCCTCGCGGGGGCAGCGTCCTTCGGTGGCGCGCGCGTGGCTGGCGCTCATCAGCCCGCGCCGCATGTGGAGGGCGCCCAACACGTGGAGGCCAAGCCTCCCGGGCCCACGGTCGCGCTCGACCCGTTCCTCGTCAGCGTCCCCGATGCGAAGGGGAAGAGCCATCCGATGAAGCTGTCGGTGGCCGTCGAGTTCGGAGGGCTCGTCCACGACGAGGCTGCGCTGAAGGCGTTCGTGCCGCGCATCCGCGACGCCGTCCTCGCCTACATGCGGACGCTCTCGTACGAGGAGGCGCTCGAGTCTGCCCACTCGGACAAGCTCCGCGATGAGCTGCTCGAGCGATGCAAGAAGGCCGGCGCATCGGGCGCCGAGCGCGTTCTCATCACGGATCTCGTGTCTCAGTGAGCGACGCCCAGGCGCTCGTCAAGCTAGGGCTCGGCGGCGATCGCGCTCGCCGGGCCTGCGAACGGCTCTCGAAGGAGCAGCGTGCGCTCGAGGCCGCCGTGCGGAGATCGCTGCCGTACCTGGCGCGGCGCAAGATTCCCGTGGCCGCGGAGGCCGCGAGGACGGCGCTGCGGACCGAGGTCATGGAGTCGGTCGCACGCCCGTTCTATGTGAGCCCGCTCTGCGTCGGCGGCGGTTCGCGGCCGACGGGCGCGCTCGTGATCGATGCCAAGGCGGTCGCGCATGGCCTCGACGGCATACTCGGCTCCGGGCGTGGCGGCCTTCCGGAGCTCGACCCCGCGGGGCTGACGGGTCCGCAGATCGCGCTCGCGGCACGGCTCGCGCGCAGCCTCGTGGCGGCGTTCGACGAGGTGCTGCGTCCGCTCGGGGCTCCGCTCGCGATCGCGGGCGATGCCCCGGGCGGGCAGGGCGGCGCGGTGCTCGTCGCGTGCGCCGTGTGCATCGGGGAAGGGGATACGGCGGGCACGATCGTGCTGCTCGTCCCAGCAGGCGCCATCGAAACGAAGGAGGTCGCCGAGGCGGCTCCTCCGGAGGCGGGGCCCGAGACCCAGGAGGCCGTCGCCGAGGTGGAGCTCGAGGTGGTCGCCGAGCTCGGACGCGTGCGTCTCATGCTCACGCGTATCGCGTCGCTGCGTGTCGGTGACGTCCTGCGACTCCCTCTCTCGGTCGAAGCGCCGGCTCGCCTGCATGTGGGTGGCCACGGGCTCTTTCTCGGCACGCCGACCACGCGCGGCTCCCAGATCGCGATCGAGATCTCGCGGCACGGCGCGTGAAAGAGAGGTCCTCGAACCGCCCGAACGAGGAGCTCTCCGTCATGGACGCGACGCACGAAGAAACGAACGAAGAATCCGGCACGGTGCCGGCCGCGACGACCGCCGCGCACTCCGATCCGATGGCGCTGCTGCGCGACGTCGAGGTCGAGCTGACGCTCGAAATCGGGCGAAAGCGCATGCGGATTGCCGACGTCGTGAAGCTCGGCCCGGGTCGCACCGTGGAGCTGGACAAGCTCGCCGGCGAGCCGCTCGAGCTCCTCGTCAACGGCCGCATCATCGGCCGCGGTGAGGCGGTCGTCGTCGGCGACCGCTACGGCATCCGCATCACGGAGATCGTGACGCCGGAAGGAACGCCGCGATGAAGCGCCTCCTCACAGCCTCCGTCATGGCCGTGACGCTCTCCGTCACCACCGCGTCGCTCGCCGACGACGCCCCCACCATCGTCCCGATCCCGACCCCGACCGCCGCCGCGATCCCGCACCCGACCGCCGCCGCGGTTCCGGGGACGTCGCCCGCCGCCGCCCCCATCGCGGCGCGTGTCTCGCCCGTGCCCGTGCCCGTGCCCGTGCCCGCTCCGACTCTCGCGCCCGCGACCGCGGCCGCTCCCTCGCCGCCCGCCGCAGCGCCTCCTGTCGCTCTCACTCCTGCTCCTGCTCCTGCTCCTGCTCCTGCTCCCGCCGCCGATCTCCCTCTCGCCCTGCGCCCCGCCCCCACCCCCAAGCCCCTCACCCTCGCCACCGAGCCCACGCCCACGCCTTGGCCCTACAAGCTCCTCTTCGGCGCCGCCGTCCTCGGCGCGTGCGCCGTCGCGTGGAAGAAGCGCCGCAGCCTCGCCTCGAAGCTCACCGCCCCCGAGACTCCCGTGCGCATCCTCGGCAAGACGTCGATGGGCCTCCGCGGTGAGCTCGCGCTCGTCGAGGTCGCTGGCATGCGCATCCTCGTCGGCGTGACGCCGTCGAGCATGCAGACGCTCGCCGTGCTTCCCGACGACTACGCCGAGGCCGCAGAAGAGGCCTCGCGCGCCGAGCCGGAGCCGGAGCGCGCGGCGCCCCGTGAGTCACGCGCCGTCCCGTCGCGTCGCGCCATGGAGAAGGACAGGTCAGACCTCGCCTCGCGTGCGCGCGCGCTCTTCTCGTCGCTCGATGTCGGTCCGCCGATCCCGGCACGCGTCGCCGCCTCGGGCTTCGCGGCCTCGCGCTATGCCGACGAGCGCGACAGCGATCCCGACGCCGCGCCGGAGTCCGCGCCCGCACCGCCGGCGCGCAGCCGTCGTCGTCCTCCGTCGCGCGAAGCCTCTCGCGATGCCCCGCTCGAGGGACAGGCCCGCGGCATCGCGCTGGCGCTCGGTCATCGCAAATGACCCCCGACCTCGCCGCCACGCTCACGGGCATGACCTCGGCTGGACCCGGTCTCGCACCGCAGCTGAAGATCCTCGCGGTCCTGACGCTCCTGTCGCTGCTCCCCGCGATCGTGCTGACGATGACGTCGTTCACGCGCACCGCCATCGTGCTTTCCTTCGTGAAACAAGGCCTGGGAACGCAGCAAGCCCCTCCGAGCCAGGTGCTCGTCGGCATCGCGCTCTTCATCACCGCGTTCACGATGGCGCCCATCGCGACCACGATCGCCAAGGAGGCGTACGACCCGTACGTCGCCGGCAAGATCGACGAGGCGACCGCGATGGACCGCGCCATCGTCCCGCTCCGCGCCTTCATGCTCCGGCAGACGCGCGAGGCCGATCTGTCGCTCTTCTACCAGACGGCGAACGCGCCGATGCCGCGCGCCGAAGAGGACGTCTCGATGCGCATGGCCGCGCCGGCGTTCGTCGTGAGCGAGCTCACGACAGCGTTCCAGATGGGCGTGATGGTGCTTCTTCCGTTCCTGGTCATCGATCTCATCGTCGCGTCCGTCCTGATGTCGCTCGGCATGATGATGATGCCACCCCAGAGCATCAGCCTGCCGCTGAAGCTCCTGCTCTTCGTCGCGGTCGACGGCTGGCACTTGCTCGTAGGTTCACTGCTGAGGAGCTTCGCATGAGCGATCCGATGCGTCTCGTCGTCGACGCGCTGTCGACCACCGCCTATGTCGCCGGTCCGCTCCTCGGGGCGGCCCTCTTCGCCGGCGTCGCGGTCGGTCTCGCGCAGGCCGTCGTGCAGGTGAACGAGCAGAGCCTGAGCTTCGTCGTGAAGCTGGTATTCGTCGCAGCGGTGCTGGTCGGTCTCGGAGCGACCCTCTCGGCGCAGCTCGTCGGCTACACACGGCGCTGCTTCACCGACATCGCGACGGTCGTTCATTGATCCAGAACCTCGTCATGACGATGGCGATCACGTTCGCGCTGGTCGCGACGCGAATGGCCGCCTTCGTCTTCGTCTCGCCGTTTCCGGGGCCGGCCGTCCCGACCAACATCCGTGTCGGCGTCGCGCTCCTGCTCGCGATGGCCGCGACGCCGCTCGTCATGCCCGGCCACGCCCCCGCCATCGGGCTGCCGCTCATGATCTCCGCGGTCGCCGAGGCCATGACGGGCGCGGCGATCGCCTTCGTTTTCAGGGTCGGAATGAGCGCCTCCGAGATCCTCGGCTCCGCGCTCGCCCACTCCATGGGCCTCACGTTCGCCTCTTCCTACGACCCGACGCAGTCGGCGAACACCGACGCGCTCACCCGGATCGTCAGCAACGCGGCGATGCTCGTGGCCTTCGCCATCGGTGCGCATCGGGTCGTGATCGGCGCTGCGGTGTGCTCGCTCCGCGTCGTTCCCATCGGCGGCGCCCTCGATCTCGCGAGCTACGCGCCAGGCCTCCTGTCGTGGGTCGCCCGCTCGATCGAGTGCGGCCTGGGCCTCGCGGTACCTGCGATGACCGTCTCGATCGTCGTGCAGGTCGCGATCGGTCTCGTGGCACGCGCCGCGCCGTCGCTCCAGGTCTTCAGCGTGGGGCTCACGGTGAGCCTCGCGAGCGGCCTCGTCGTGGTCCTCGCCGGGCTCCATGACAGCCTGGCCG
>JANXVA010000797.1 GCA_025351875.1 Myxococcales bacterium
GGCTCGGCGGCGTCGCTCGGCGCCGGATCGACCGGATCGAGCGGATCGACCAGATCGAGCGGAGGTGACAGGCTTGCCGGGCCTTCGAGCGCGAAAAAGAAGCGCCGCACCTCGTCGCTGGCGCTGGCGGCGATCACCGCGCGCGCGGCGACATCGAGATTGGCCCCGGCCAGAATCGGCGCCGCGACCTCAAGCAGGTCGGACGCGAACAATGCCACCAGCCGCGGATCGATCGGCCGCCCCGCGATCGAGCGCGCGGTCGCGGCGCGGACACTGTCGGGGACACTGGCGCGGTCGTCGGTCGCAGCCTGGATCGCGCGCCCGATCAGCATCGGATCGCCATCGCCGCGCGCCCGCGACAGCAGGTCGATCAACTGGCGCCAGCGCACCGCCCGATCGCGCGCATCGATCACCGGCGTGTCGAGCACAGTCTTGAGGCGATCATCGAAACGCAAGTCGGGTCCCTTCAGAGGGGTGCGAACAAGGCAAAGCCATGATTGGAAGCATCGGGCGAGAGCGGAGCGGTTAACCGTCCTTTAATGGCACAGCGGTGTACGCCAAATAAAAAGGGGCGCCGGGTCTCCCCGACGCCCCCAAAATTGCTTGGCGTAACGCTTAGCCGCGCTGCGCCAGATAGGTCAGCCAATATTGGGCAACCTCGACCTTACGGCGTAGGGCCTACCTGCGGGGCTGGGCTCGCCGCTTCTGGCAGGGCTCGCCTGATCACCGTGGAGTTCCAGGGGCGCCGGGTCGTGTCGTGACGCTCGTGGCCGACGAAGGCGAGGTCTGCGGAGGCTGCGCATACCAAATCGATCCGGCGCTCGCGGACGAGGTTCTCGCCGCACTCGATGCCCGCGAGGCCGCGGGCTTCGAACGGCTCCACCGTGAGGTCAGGAGCGAGCCGGCGGGCGCCCCCTTCGCCGAGGCGCTCGTCTACGTCGCCGTGGCGACCAACCCGCACTTCCTCGGACCGCTCGACGAGCGCGCGATCGCCGCGTGGGCGCGGAGGAGCCGCGGACCGAGCGGACCGAATGCGGACTACGTGCTCCACCTCCACGACGCGCTCGCGGAGCTCGGCATCGAGGACCCCCACGTCGAGGAGATCGCACGCTGGCTCCGGCAGGAGCAGGAGCCAGTTGCAGGATGACGGTGCTCGGCACTTCCCGGTGGCGCGACCTGCTTTGGCGTGGAAAGACAGGGGCGCCAATGCGATCTCCCCTGGTTTTCCTGGCCGCCTCCGCCGTGCTGTCCCTCGTCAGCGGCTGTAGCGGCGACGAGACGCGATCGCTCCCAAAGGAACCGGAACGTTCGCGGCGCGCACCCTGACCGCCGCGGGGAAGTCCCGCACGTATCACCTCTCCGTCCCCGCGGGCGCGCAGCCGAAGCAGGCGCTTCCGCTCGTGTTCGTGCTCCACGGAGCGACCGACACCGCACCGGAGAACATGCGTGATTGGTTCGGCGTCGAAGGAAAGATCACGACGCCCTCGCTGGCCGTCTACCCGGACGCGCGGAGCTCGCGCGACTTCTGGGCCGCGCAGAACGGCTGCAAGACGGCAACGTGGTCCGCGGTCTCGGGCCGCCCCGAATGCCAGCGCAACACGTCCTGCCCCGCCGGTGAGCCGCTCGTCTACTGCGAGACCAGCGGCGTCGGCCACGACGTGCCCGGCTTCGCCGTCGACGAGATCGGCACGTTCTTCAGCGGACTCGTGAAGTAGGGCGAAGGCCGAGGGGAGAACACGCGCGCGTCCAGTGGACGCGGAGCGAACGCGATTGGGTCCACGGTAATCCTTGCACCATTGCCATGATCGTCGGCGTTTTGGTGGGGTTCCCTCGGTCGAGGCGTTGGCCTCAGCCGTGCATTGTGGGTGGTCACGCGGGCAAGACCCGCGGCCTTCCAAGGAGCCCGCCACCATGTCCAGCCGCTCGATGTCCTTCCGCCTCTCGATGCTCGTCGCCGTCGCCGCCACCAGCGTGGTCTTCGCTGGCTGCGCTGCCGACTCGAGCACCACCGCCGATGACAGCGAGCAGGCGCTCTCGTCGGCAGAGGCGCTCTCCTCCGAGAGCACCGCGACCGATCCGGTCGAGGACGGCGTCGTCACCGACACCGACGCCGACGACGCCGCCGGCGAAGCCGCCGAGCAGGATGACGCGCCGGCGCCCGTCGACATCGGCTGCGGCTTTCGCATGACGCTGCGCGAGCGCATCAAGAAGCACTTCGACACCAACGGCGACGGAAAGCTCGATCACGCGGAGCGCGAGGAGCTGAAGGATGCGATCGGCGACCACCCGCGCTTGAAGCTCGAGCTCGTGAAGATCGGTATCAAGGCGCGCCACCACGTGATGAAGCGCGTCGTCTGGGCGTACGACGCAGACAACAGCGGTGACCTCGACGCCACGGAGCGCGCGGCGCTCAAGGCGGCGATCGACGGTCGCTGCGCGGCGCGCAAGGCGCGCGCGCTCGCCGAGTTCGACGCGAACGGCGACGGCAGCCTCGACGACGGCGAGCTCCGCGCCGCCCTCGTCGACCGCCTCCAGGATCGCGTCGCCAAGGTGAAGGCGGTCCTCGGAAAGTTCGACGCGAACGGCGACGGTAAGCTCGATGACGGCGAGCGCGCCGCAGCGAAGGCGGCCCTCAAGGCCCACTACCTCGCGAAGCGTGACGAGGTGAAGGCAAAGTTCGACACGAACGGCGACGGCAAGCTCGATGACGGCGAGATCGCCGCGCTCAAGGCCGCCATCCGCGCGCGCTTCGAGAAGGTCGCCCCGACGGAGTGAGGCGATCGCTCAGCTGAGAAGCGTGTACGGACCACCACGCTCGAGCGCACGCTGATAGGCGGGCCGAGCGTGGATCTTCTCGAGGAACGCCTTGATGTGGGGCATCGGCGCGCCGCTCACGCGCGTGGCTGCAGCCTCGAGCGGGAAGCTCATCTGGATGTCGGCGCCGGTCATCTCGTCGCCCGCGAACCACGGTGATTTCCCGAGCTCGTTTTCCATGTATCCCACATGGAGTTTCAGCTGCGGGTCGACGAACATGTCGAGCACCTTGTCGGCGATGGCACGGACGATCGGCTTGACGAAGAACGGGACCGGTCCCGTCTTCATGC
>JANXVA010000805.1 GCA_025351875.1 Myxococcales bacterium
GGTCGGCGGCGGCGTTGAAGTAGACGAGCCGCGCGCGCTCGTCGACGATGAGCACGCCGTCACCGAGGCTCGACAGCGCGTCGAGCGCCCAGCGGCGCTCCTCGAACGCCCGCACGCCCGTCTCTTGGTCTGTGGACGGAAACCCCACTCGCCGCCGATGGTAACACCGCTCGATCACCGAGCGTGCGCTCAGCCATTTTGCAGGCGTATTCTGGGGCGCTTGGAGTCGTCATTCCCTGCCCGGTGGAGGCCCGCGCTCGCTGCCGCCCTCGTCGCGTCGCAGTTCGCGATCCTCGACCTGTCGTTCCGTGGGGCGGAGGGCTGGCGCGCCGAGCCAGGTGCGCTCGCAGCGTCGCTCGCGACCTCGATCGCGCTTGGGCTCGCGCTGGTCGTGCTCGCGCGTGGTCGACTCTCACGCGCCGTCGTTGCGCTGGTCGCCTCCTCTGTCCTCGTCCTGCAAGTCCTCGTGTTTCGCTACTACCACACGCCCCTCGACGTACAGGTCGTCGCGAGCGCGCTTCATGTGAGGCACGAGGTCCGGCCGGTCCTCTTGCGAGCGCTCCCCGCGTACTCGCTCTCGGTCCTCGTCCTCGCCGCGCTCGAGTATGCGCTCCTCTCGGTGTTCCATCGGGCGCTCGCGACCGTTCGCCCTTCTGGCGCCGGGAGCATCGGCGCGGTGCTCTCGGTCGCCGCGCTGGCGGGGATGGCGGCGGGCTCGCCGCGTCGGGCGACACCCGAGGTCCGTGCCGCGCACGCGCTCACCGCGCTGACGGCGCGTCATGAGCCGCCCGTCTCCTCCGCGATCGCGCTGCCGCCGCTCCATGCCGAGCGCGCCGAGCTCCCCAGCATTCTCTTCGTGCTCACCGAGAGCGTCCGCGCCGCGGACTACCGCGGCGGTGGCGACGTCCCCACCGCGCCCGAGACGGCCGCGCTGACCCGCGGGCGAACGGACCTCTCCCAGCTGCGGGCGCTGTCGAGCTACACGGCGCTCTCGCTCTCGGCGATCCTCACCGGCCGGACGCAGGAGGGCCCACGCGATTCGATCCTTCGCGCGCCCAGCCTTTTCGACTTCGCGCATGCGGCGCGTGACAGCCGTGGGGTTCGGCCGATCGTCGGTTACTTCTCCTCGCAACCAAAGACGGTCTTCGAGACAGACGAGGTGCGGGCGGCCGTCGATCGCTTCGCTACGATCGAGACGATCCGCGGTCACGACGTCGACGACGACCCCGACTATGCCGACCTGCCGCTCGACCGCGACATCGTCGATCTGTTCCTCGCGAAGCTCCCCGAGCTCGAGACGCCGAGCGTCGTCATGCTCCACCTCGTCGGGACGCACGCGCCGTACTTCGTCGATCCGAAGCGCGCACCGTTCGAGCCGTACGATCATGTCGTCACGTGGTCCGGCATGCCCAAGCTGCTCAACGCGTATCGCGACTCGATCTACGAGCAGGATCGCACCCTCGCACGGGCGGTGAGCGGGTTCATCGAGCACGTCGGGCCGCGTCCGTGGCTGGTGGTCTTCACGAGCGATCACGGCGAGGCGTTCGGTGAGCACGGCGCGATTCATCACGGACAGAACCTGCTCGACGAGCAGGTCCACGTCCCGGGTTGGATCGCGGCCGGGAAGGGGACGCTCAGCGACGCGCAGTCGCGCGCGCTCGCCGACCACTCCACGCGGTTCGTGACGCACCTGGACATCCTGCCGACGATCCTCGATGCGCTAGGGCTCTGGGACAACTTCGGCGTCGCGTCGCATCGTGCTTCGATGCCCGGGCGGAGCCTGCTCAGGCCATACGAGGCGCGAGCGCCGATCCCGGTGACGAACTGCACCGGCATGTTCCCGTGTCCGCTGAACACCTGGGGCGTCTACGACGGGGATCGGAAGCTCGTGGCGCGCGCGTGGGACGGCGGGTGGTACTGCATGGCGCTCGGCGGAGCCGAGGAGCGCGCGGTCGAACCGGGCGACCCGGCGTGCAGCCGACTGCGGACATTCTCGCAGCGCACGTTTCCGCTTCTGCCCAACGGCACGCCAAATCGCTGATAGAATTCGGTCGTGGGGCAAGACCTGAAGACCTCGCTACGGTTCGACGGACGCATCCTCGAAGGCGTCGCGTTGCTGGAGTCGGACTCGATCATCTTTCGCGGTGAGGTGAGCCTCACCGTGAAATTCTCCGAGGTCTTCAAGATCGAGGCGAATGGCGGATGGCTCGATCTCCAGACGGGCCGCGGCCTGATGCTGTTCGAGCTAGGGCCGAAAGCGGAGGTGTGGGCCGAGAAGATCAAGAACCCGAAGGCGCTCATCGCGAAGCTCGGATTCGACGCAAACGCCGCGGAGAAGAAGGTCGCCGTCGTCGGCAAGCTCGACGCCGACCTCCGGGCAGATCTCGACGCGAGCGGAGCTACGATCGCGAAGAGCGCGCGCGGCAAGGACTTCGACATGATCTTCGTCGCCGCCTCTTCGAAGAGGGATCTCGAGAAGCTGGCGAGCTACCGCGAAATGATCAAGGAGGAGGGCGGGATCTGGATCGTCTACCCGAAGGGGAACGCAGACCTCACCGAGCGCGAGGTGCTGACCGCCGGGCGCACGTTGCAGCTCACCGACAACAAGCAAGTGAAGGTGTCGGAGACGCTCACGTCGGTGCGTTTCGTGATCCCGGTTGCGCTGCGAAAGAAGAAGAAGAGCGGATGATGACGCTCGGGGCGACGACGCTCCGCGTCTTCATGTCCCGCGCGTAGACCGAGGTTCGCGCGCGAGGAGCTCTGCGGCGGCGCGTTTCCCCGACTGGATCGCGCCGTCGATGTATCCCATCCACACCGTGGCCGTCTCGGTGCCGGCCCAGTGGATGCGCCCGTGCGGCTCCCGGATTGAAGGGCCGAGCGTCGTCCACACGCCGGGCGGCATGAACGCGCCGTAGCAACCGCCCGACCAAGGGTCGTGCTCCCACACGTGGTCGGCGTACGCGATCGGATGGGCCGCGCGCTCGCCGAAGTAGCGGACGAAGCACTTCGTGGCCGCGTCGCGCCGGCCCGCCTCGTCGAGCTTGCCGAGCTTCCTTGCCGAGGCCGCCTCGGAAAAGCCGATGAGCACGCCCTTCATGCCGTCAGGCATCGAGTTGTCGAAGACGACGTGGATCGGCCCCTCGTCGCTGACCACCATGCCGGAGAGCTTCTCGTCACGCCAGAACGGGCGGTCGTATACGGCGGTGTGCTTGATGACGGCGCCCATCGGCATCTTCTTCACGAGCTCGGCGCGCAGGCCCTGCAGCTGCGGCTCGAAGCGAATCTCGGGGACGAGCTTCGGCGGGATCGCGATCACGATGTGCGCCGCGCGTAGATGCCCGCCATCGTGATGGACGATGACACGATCGTCGCCGTTCTCGACGCGGCGCACGGGGCACGAGAGCCTCACCGTGCCTTCGCCCAGCGTTGCCGCGAGCTTTTCGGCAAAGGACTGCATGCCGCCTGCGATGCGCGTCGCCTGCGCGGCGCCCTCCGTGCCGAGGAGGATGTCGAGGTTGCCGCCGGAGTGCACGTAGAAGAGCGCGTGCAGGAGCGAGATCTCGTGGCCGCTCGCGGCGTAGACCGTCTCGAGGCCGGCGTCGAAGAGGTCGCGAGCGAGCTTCGTCTTGATGTTGGCGTCGAGCCAGTCGCCGAGCGATCGAGCGTCCCACTCGGCGGCCTTCGGCGCCTTCCACGGCGCGTCGAGCGGGACCTTCTTCGACATGCGGTCGAGCCGCAGCTGCGCGAGCCCGATGTCGAGCAGGCTGAGCACCGCGACACGAGGGATCGTCCCGCGATAGCGCTTCGACCGGCCTTTTGCGAAGACGAGGTTGTCGCCGCGCGTCCAGAGGGGGAACGTCTCGATGTCGAGCTCGCGGACGAGGGCATTGACCTCGCGTTGCTGGGGACCGATCCACTGGCCTCCGAGGTCGATCCACGGGCCCGCTGCGGTCTTCGTCGTGAAGGTGCGGCCGCCGACCCGATCACGGGCCTCGAGGACGGTGACCACCTTGCCGGCCTGGCAGAGTGCGCGCGCGGCGGAGAGACCGGCGAAGCCGGCGCCCACGATGACGACGTCGACGTCGTTCATGACGGCTTCATCGTCTTCGTGGCGGTTTTCATCGTCTTCGTGGCGGTCTTCATCGTCTTCGTGGCGGCGGCGGTCCGCTTCGAGCCACCGAGGCTCGAGCGCACGAGCGTGCCCAGGCGCGGGTGCTGCGCGAGCGGCTCGAGCACCTCGCCCCAGCGCGGGTCGACGTCGAGGAACGAGCCGTACCCGGAGGCGAGGCGAGTCCCATCGTGGTCGGTCATGATGCCGAGTCCTGCGCGCAGGATGTCGTGCGCGATCGTCGCGCCGCTCTCGGTCGCGACTGCCTTGGGGGTGAGCCATGCGCCGAAGCGTGACGACGCAGTCGCGGGATCGAGCGCGAACCCGGCCGCGATCGGGCCGCGGAGGGCGGCAGGTTCCGTCCAGCAGGGATGCTTCGCAAGGAAGGCCTCGGCGTCGTCGCGGTCCACGTAGCCGAGCGCCGGGCCGCGCGCCGTCTCGCCGACGGCCAGGACCGCCAGCTGCGCGACCTGAGCGGCGGGGATTCGCTCGAGGACGAGCCGCCCGGAGGCGAACATCTCTGCGAGGTCCTCGGGGGGAATCGCCACGAGGATGCGGTCGAGGACCGGCTCGAGCGCCCGCTGAATGTATGCCTCCACGTAGTTCGGCGCGAAGTGCGTGCTCTCGAGCGGGAGCGCGTTGCGAACCAATGCGTAGGTGCGTGCGGGATCGATCTGCGCGAGGACGCCGAGGGCCACGGCGAGCGCGCGCGGGTCGTTCGTGCGGAGCGCGGTCTGGAGGTCGGCGTTGCCGGCAAAGAGCGTCGCGGCCGGGAGCTCCTCCATCGTCGTCTGCCACTCGTCGTAGTCGGTGCCGGTCTCGCCGAGGGGCTCGAGCGCGGCGAGGACACGCGCGGGCGGAAGCTTGCTCAACGCCTCGCACGCGGCGCGCGCGGCCGCGAGCAGCACGTCGGCGCGTGCCGCGGCGGCGGCGATCATCCGTGCGCGGCGGTCCGTTCGTGCTTCCTCGGCGGAGATGGTGGTCATGCCGTCGCTCAGCGCAGCTGGAAGATCGCGGCCGCGGTGGCGGCGAGCTTCACGTGGAGGTTGCCGGCGGAGGTGTCGAGCGTGCCGTCACCGAAGACGAGCTTGGGCGAAGCCCCTGCGGGGAGTGGCTCGGTCGCGATGGAGTCCTGGTCCTCGTCGGACAGGTTCACCGCGACGAGGTAGCTCTCCTCGGCGTCCTCGCGCACGTAGGCGACGACCGAAGAGACATCGAGCGATACGACGCGCGCGTCGCCGGTCCCCCAGACCGCGTGCCCGCGGCGGAAGGCGAGCAGCTGACGGTAGTACGTGAGCGTCGACTTCGGGTCGGCGTCGAGGACGTCGACGGCGGTCTCCTCCGGCGCGGCGCCGAACGCGATCCACGGGCTGCCCTGCGTGAAGCCGTGACCGGCGCCCGCGGCTGTCCAGGTCATCGGCGTGCGCTGTGCGTCGCGATCGTCGACGATGATCTGGCTTCCCGGTCTCAGGCCGATCTCCTCGCCGTAGTAGACGAACGGCGTTCCGCGCAGCGTCATCGAGAGGAGCGCCGCGTTGTGACGGCGCCACGGATCTCCGCCCGGGTAGGCACGGGGCACGTCGTGGGAGCCGATGACCTGGGCAGGCTGCGAGCCCTTCGGGTAGGCGAGGCTCGTCTTGATCGCGTCGTCGATGAGCTTCTTGTTGCCCGCGCCGAACGCGACGGTCCAGAAATATCCGAAGCCGAAGTCGAAGGTCATGTGGAACATGTTCGAGCCGTCGCCGTAGTACGGCGCGGAGTTGTCGAGCTGCGATGGCTCGGCGACCATGACGCGATCGCTCTTCTCGTTGAGGACGGCGCGGAGCTTCTTGATGTAGTCGACCGTCTCGGGGATGAGATCGCAGCCGGCGGGAGACTCGAAGAGCTTGCCGATGACGTCGCAGCGGAAGCCATCCGTCCCGCGATCGAGCCAGAAGCGCGCGATGTCGAGCGTCTCCTTCACGACCTCCGGGTTGCGGTAGTTCAGGTCGGGTTGCTCGGCGTAGAAGCGGTGGAAGAAGTACTGCCCGCGTGTCTCGTCCTTCGACCAGCCGGCGCCGAACCGCGGCTCGTCGGGCCCGCACGTGCCGAGGTCGGCCCGGCCCTCTGTGTCGGACCAGAGGTACCAGTCGGCCTTCGGGTTGGTCTTGTTCGAGCGCGACTCCTGGAACCACGCGTGCTTGTCGGACGTGTGGTTGAGCACGAGGTCCATGAACACGCGCATCTT
>JANXVA010000014.1 GCA_025351875.1 Myxococcales bacterium
CGGGCTCAGCATGCGCGCGGAGAGGTCTGCCTCCTGCTCGAACATGCGCACCACCTCGGCGCTTCGGCAGTACTCGCCGCGGAGCACCTTCACGGCCACGGGGATGTCGAGCACGAGGTCGCGCGCAAGAAAGACGATGCCCATGGCTCCTTCACCGAGACGCTCCACCAGCTCGTAGCGGTCTTCGAGGGTCGTCGGCTCGTCGTGATTGGTCGGTGGCATCGGTAGCCATCAGTGCAACCGTGATACCGGGCTCGCGCGCGGCTCGCCGTGAACGCCGGGACTCAGAAGCGTCACCTCGATGACGGTCGGAACCATCGCGCTGACGCTTTCAGCGGATGAGTGACGCGAGGAATGGCGCGAGCTCGTGGCACGATTGCGGACGGAGCTCCGAGCCTCAGCGCGAGGCGTGGGTCGCCGTCGGCGCCACCGGTGCCGTTGCGTAGAGCACGCACGCGGCAAGGGCCAAGGCGAGCGCGATCGAACCGCACGCGACGATCGCGATGAGGCGCGCTCGCATGGGGTCGGCGCGCCGTCGCGCGCGCGCGGTCGTCTCGTCACGCCGTGAATGACGCAGCACCGGAGCCTCGTAGAGGGCGATGCTCGGACCCCACGCTTGGCCCATGCTTGGCGGCGGCGGGCGGGAGCTCTGGGGTGGCGCCATGAAGTGCGGCAAGTCCCCGAACAGGGCGTTCGCATCGAGGATGCCCGAGTGTTCGTTCGCCATGAAGGCACGCTCAAGCAACCTCCGGACCAGGGGCGATCGCATGGAGTTTCGCGTTGTTGCCGCCGAGGAAGTGGCGGGATCGGCAACATGCTTCGTTGCCAATCTTGCAACGTTGCCGGATCGGCTCACGTCACTGTCGCTCACGCCACGTGCGGCTCATGCCACGTCATCGAGGTGGCTCCGGTGATGCCGCCTCGGGCACGGGCTGCCGCTGCGCGAGGCGCGCCGCGACGAGGCTCCCGATGCCGATGCCCAGGACCACCCCCAGCACGAGGATGGCGATCGCCGCGGGCCATCGCGAGGGCGCAGGCGGCGCGCTCGTCCTCGGCGTCCGGACCGCGGAGGTCGACGAGGGCACCGCGAGCGATGGAGGCGAGTAGACGCCCGGCCTGTCCACCATGGCCATCGTGCGATCGGAGGACGAGCTCGGTGCACGGTCGGTCGAGCCCGCGCTCGACGGAGGTGGCGACGGCATGCCTGCTTCGCGGAGGACCTCCGCCGGCAGCTGCTCGTCGTAGTGGACCGTCATCGCCGATTCGCCCGGCGTCGCGCCCAAACCATGCGGTTCCGTCGCGGGTGACATCGACGGATCCTCGGGCAGACGCATCATCGGATCGCTCGCGGGAAGCTGGTAGGTCGCTGCCTGGCCTCGAGCTCCGAGCGCGAGGTCCGGGACGCCCTTCGGCGCATCGGCGTGCCCGAGCTCGCGCATCACGCGTCGCGCGGTGGGCATCGAAGCGCCGAGCACCTCCTTCATGAAGATCGCAACTTCGCGCTGCGTCGCGATGCCGACGTCGGCGCGGGCCGCGGTCTCGAGCTCCTCGGCGAACGCCGCCGCGGTCGGATAGCGCCGCGCGCGTGGTCGCTCGAGCGCCTTCGCGCAGATCCGGTCGAGCTCGCGCGTGATCGCAGGGTCGATGCTCCGCGACGGCGGGATCGGATCGAAGCAGACGCGCTGGATGGTGGTCACTTGATTCACGGCCGGGAAGAGGCGCCGCCCGGTGAGCAGCTCCCAGAGGACAATCCCCATCGCGAACAGATCGGTCGTGCGGTCGACGTCCTTGCTCTCGATCTGCTCGGGCGCCATGTACTCGAGCTTGCCCTTGAGCGCCGCGCCGCGCGTCTCGAAGACGCGGAGCGACGACGCATGCGCGATCCCGAAGTCTCCGAGGCGAGCCAGCCCGTCGATCCCGATGAGGATGTTCTGCGGCGACACGTCTCGATGGACGAGGTTCACGACGGTGCCGTCATCGTCCTCGACCTCGTGCGCGGCGTGCAGCCCCGAGAGCGCGTCGAGCACGATGCGCAGGGCGACGGCGCGAGCCATCGGTCGATTGCCGCTCTGCTTCGTGGCGTGCCAGTGGAGGTGACCGAGGTTCGAGCCCTCGACGTTGTTGGGTTCACGAATCACTTTTTGGCGGGTCGCGCGCAAACGGAAATCTTCGGTGATTGCCCACGATGCGCCGATTTTGTCAGAGTCATAGCTGTTTGCTTGGCC
>JANXVA010000026.1 GCA_025351875.1 Myxococcales bacterium
GGCTCGGCGAAGCCGACGCGTACCCAGGAGCGTGGGGCACGCCAGGCTTTCCCGTCACCACGAAGGCAATCCCGCGCGGCGCGACGGTCAAGGTCACGCTCGCGTCCGCGCGCACCTCTGACGTGGCGGCCGAGCTCGAGGAGACATTCTCCACGTGGCAGGACGCGGTCCTCACGTGCCCCGATGCGAAGCTCCGAGGACGCGGCGTCATGGATCCCCACGGCTCGTTCGCGCAGACGCAGACCGACTTCTACGCGAAGGTCGGGCTCTTCGATCACGCGCGCGGGCCGACGCGGCGCGCGCTCGTCAACGCGCTCGCCGGGTTCCATGCGCGCGTTGCGCGTATCGCGTCGGTCGAGATCGGGATGCCCTGAATGAGCCGTCTCGTACAGGGTGACGTCGTCGGTGGCGACTTCGAGATCGTTCGTCTGCTCGGCGAGGGCGGGATGGGCTCGGTCTACGAAGTGCGCCAGCGCAGCACGGGCGCGCTGCGCGCATTGAAGACGATGCTCCCCGAGCTCGCGCGCGACGAGGGCTTCCGGACCCGGTTCGCACAGGAAGCGCAGATCATCACCAAGGTGGACAGCGAGCACGTCGTTCAGGTGCTGTCCGCCGGTATCGACACGAACCACGGCGTGCCGTGGATCGCGATGGAGATGCTGAAGGGTGAGGATCTCGCGACGCGGCTCGAACGAACCGCGCCGCTCGACTACGACACGACCCGCGATATCTTCGCTCAGATCGGGCACGCCTTCGCCGCCGCGCACGGCGCCGGCATCGTTCATCGCGACCTGAAGCCCGAGAACGTCTTCGTCTGCGAGGCGCGAACGTCCACGCGCTCGGTCACCGTGAAGGTCCTCGACTTCGGCATCGCGAAGGTCATGACGGGCTCGATCGCGACCACGACGAAGGCCATGGGCTCGCCGCTCTGGATGGCGCCCGAGCAAACGATCCAGGACGGTGGCATCGCGCCCGCAACAGACGTGTGGGCCATCGGCCTGCTCGCGTTCTATGCGCTCGCGGGCAAGTTCTACTGGAACGCGGCGAATGGCGCCGGTGGGACGCCGATCACCCTCATGCGAGAGATCACGCTCGACCCATTCGAGCCAGCCTCCGTGAGGTCGAAACGGTTCGGGGGCGCGACGCTCCCGCCGGAGTTCGACGCCTGGTTCGCGCGGTGCACCGACCGCGAGCCTGCCAACCGCTTCAAGGACGCAGGCGAGGCGATCCCTGCGCTGCTGGCGCTCCTCGCCTCCGCCCCGAAGCGAGAGGCGCGCGCGATCGAGCTCGTGGCCACGGACACCGCCGTATTGCCGGGCCCGGCAGCGGGTCCAGGCGGGACGCTGCTCCTCACGCCCCCGCAGACGCCGCCCGTCGCCACCGACATGGGGTTCGCGAACACGAACGCGAGCTCGCGTGTAGATGCCGCTACCGCTCCGGCGCCCGGACTCAGCTCGCGCGGTCTCTGGGCATTCGGCGCGATCGCGGCGGCATTGGCGATCGGCGCCGGAGGCTTCCTCTACGCGAGGGCGACGCATCCTGGCCACCCGACGACGGCCGCGTCGTCGCCACCTTCGAGCAGCACGACGCCGAGCACGTCCGCGTCCGCATCGGGCGCGCCCGATGCGTCGCGCGTCGACCAAGCAGACGTCGCCAGAGCGCGCGCCGCGAAGATGATCACCATCACAGGCGAGACGTTCACGATGGGGAGCAAGAAGGGCTCCGCAGACGAGAGCCCCCTCCAGGTCTCCGTCGCCGCTTTCGAGATGGACGCGTCCGAGGTCTCCACGTCCTTCTACCTCACGTGCGTCGAAGCGGGCGCGTGCCAACCGACCGCGACGCTCCCTGGATGCAACGCGAGCGACCCGGCCAAACGCGATCATCCCATCAACTGCGTGGGCTACGCCGATGCAAAGGCGTACTGCGAGTGGGTCGAGAGGCGCCTGCCGTCAGAATCGGAATGGGAGCTCGCGGCGCGCGGCAAGAAAGGCCGGCGCTATCCATGGGGCGCGGCGGCTCCCGCGGCGCAGCTCTGCTGGAAGCGCGCTCCGGGCGACACGGGGCCGGTCGGTACCTGCGCCCTCGGTAGCTTCCGCGAGGGCAACACGCCCGAGGGGCTCGAGGACATGGCCGGTAACGTCTGGGAGTGGACGACGAGCCGCTACTGTCCCTATGCGCATCCGAATTGTACGGACGAGCGGCGCGTCGCGCGCGGCGGGAGCTGGGCGAGCGGGAATCCTGATCTCGTGGCGCCGACCGTGCGGAACGAGGCGTTCGAGACGGATCGCGCCGCGTCGATGGGGTTCCGCTGCGTGCGGACGCTCTAGCGAATCAGCGATCGGTCTTGGCGTCCTGCGAAGCGACGCGCAGATCGAGCAGCGTGCCCACCTTGATCTCGTCCGCCGAGCCGACGTGCGCCTGCGCGAGGACCTGGTCGACGGTCAGTCCGACGGTGGCGGCGATCTGGCGAACCGAGTCGCCGGCGACCACGCGATAGAGCACGCGCGTCATCGCGGGCTTGCTCGGGGCCTCGTTCTTCTCGATCTTGTCGGCCTTTTCGGGCATCGCTGCCCTCTCGGTCTTCTCGGCCTTGTCCGCGCGATCGCCCTCGTCGCGCGCGGGCGTCGTCTTGCTCGCCTTGTCGCGCGCCTCTTCCGCGTCGGCGATCATCGACGAGAGCCGCGCGCGGGCCTGCTCGATGCGCGCCGCGAGGCTACGCCGACCCCTCCGCCGCGGCGCGATCCGCGGCTCGACGGCGGCGCCACCGCGCGTCGCGGTCCGCTCGAGCCGCGAGCTGCCGGCGCGGAGATCGTCCTTGCCCCAGTCGAAGTCCTCCGAGACCTGCGCCGCGTCATCGCCGTCGGTCGCGAGCCTGGGCAACATCGTCCGTGCGCGCGTGAGCCCCGCGGGCGGCACATGCAGGGTCCAGGTCGCTCCCCGCTTGGGAGCGACGTCGGAGAGCAGCTCGGGGTTGAGCTCGCGAAGCGTGCGAAGGCTCGTGCCTGCCGCACGCGCCGCCAGGGCGAGGGAGGTTCCCCCGGGCACGTCGAGCTCGCTCGCGTCCACCGGAGCGGCGCGCGGCGCGCTCGCGAACCCGAACGACTCGAGGTTCGCGAAGATCATCGCGGCCGCGAGGACCTTCGGCACGTAGTGCGCGGTCTCCTTCGGAAGCGCGCCCGGCGACTCCGCGAGCGTCCAGAAATCGTCGACGTCGAAGTCGTCGAGGCGGTTCTGCAGCCCGTCGAAGCCGAGGTTGTACGCCGCCAGCGCGAGCTCCCATGAGCGAAAGCGCTGGTAGAGATCCGAGAGGTGATGCGCCGCCGCTTCGGTCGAGCGCCAGATGCTCACGCGCTCGTCGACCGAGCTCTCGACGGTGAGCCCATACGCGCGCGCCGTGCTCGGCATGAACTGCCAGAGCCCGACCGCGCCCGCCGTGGAGACGGCCTCGGTGGAGAAGCCGCTCTCGATGAACGCGACCGCGATGAGCTCCTGCGGGAGACCGAGCTCGCGAAGCGACTTCGCGATGACCTCCTGGTAGCGACCGCTACGACGGAGCGCCTCGAGGAACGTCCTTCGGCCCTCCGGGTTCTCCGTGAAGTAGCGGATGTACTTCTGAACCTGC
>JANXVA010000050.1 GCA_025351875.1 Myxococcales bacterium
ACGTCTTGCCCGAGCCCGTGATGCCGAGCAGTACCTGGTGCTTTTCGCCCTGCTCGAGGCCGCGCATCAGCTGCTCGATGGCTGCAGGCTGATCTCCCTTGGGCTCGAACTGCGTCGTGAGCTTGAACGGGCTGTCGGGCATCAGAACGCGGAATCATGCTCGCTCTGGCGGCCCCAGAGCAAGCGCTAGAACGGAGAACCCTGACGGGCGGCAGTCAGTTAAGCTCGTCGCAGGCCTCGCACGCCTAGGCCCCGGCGAACATCGCGCCGCTTCCGCCGAACACGATCGCGTCGAGCAAGAGCTCATCCTCGACGAGCTCGAGCGACGGGTGGTCGCGCGGGATCGAGACGAGACCGCCGACGTCCTCGAAGCCGCACGCCTGCGCGCCCTCGAGCGAGCCCGCGTGCCAGAGCTCCTCGGCGGGCGTGCGTCCGGTGGGCGCGAACGTCACCCGGGAACCGGCTCGAAGCCGCTCGAGCGTCTCGAGCGCCCGCAAGTCGGCGACGGGATCTGTGATGACATGACTGTCGACGCCGGTGCAGAGGCGCGCTCCTGCCGAGCGCAGCGCGCCGAGGTCGGGGAGCCCGTCGCCGAGGTCGGCCTCGGTCGTCGCGCAGACGCAGGCAAATGCGCGCGCACGGCCGAACATCTCGGCCTCGGTCGCGGAGAGATGCGTGGCATGCACCGCAACGAAAGAGTCCGTGAGCACCCCGAGCTCGGCGAGGAGCTCGACGGGGCGCCTGCCCGTCTCGGCGACGCACTCGGCCACCTCGCGCGGCTGCTCGGCGACGTGCATGTGCAGCGGCAGCGCATGGCGAGCGGCGTACGCGCCGAGCTCGGCGATCCACTCCTTGGGCACCGCCCGGACGGAGTGAGGAGCGACGCCGACACGCACATCGGGATCATTGTTGTATTTTACACGTAATGCGTCGATGTCGCGCAGGACATCGTCGACCGAGGCGTCGCAGAATCGAAGCTGACCAGCCTCTGCGGGGCGTCCGGGGCCGGCCCGGTGGTAGGCGACGCGGAGAAGCGCGATGCGCAAGCCCTCGTGCTTGGCGGCACGGATCACCGCCTCGCTCATGCAGGTCCGGTCGTCGTAGGACGTGCCGTCGGGCTGGTGGTGCACGTAGTGGAACTCGCCGACCGTACGTACGCCGGCCAGGCGCAGCTCGCGGAACGCCACGCGGCTCACGCGCTCGACGGACTCGGGATCGAGCGCGGCTGCCGCTCGGTACATCGCGCCGCGCCACGACCAGAAGTCGTCGCGATCACCCGCCTGGGGCCTCTGCGCAGCCCCCCTCATTCCACGCTGAAAAGCGTGGGAGTGTGCGGTGGTCAGGGCCGGAAGAAGCAGAAATCGGCCGTCGGGAGACAGCGACAGCATCGCT
Source organism: Myxococcales bacterium (assembly GCA_025351875.1). GTDB lineage: Bacteria > Myxococcota_A > Polyangia > Polyangiales > Polyangiaceae > Labilithrix. Next base: position 1,393 of record JANXVA010000050.1, read on the forward strand.
CCCGAAGCTACCACAGTCGGGGTACCATCCATTCGTGCAGGACAAGGAGGCCAGAGCAGCATCCGTGCGCATCCAGATCGCGCAGGAGATGCCGACCGTCACCGGCGCGGCCTCGGCGGGGACCACGATGCCCGCGGCGGAAGTCCACGAGCAGTCGAAGCCCGTCATCGCGGGGTACGACATGGTCCGCGCGATCGGCCGAGGTGGCATGGGCGTCGTCTGGGAGGCGATCGAGCACCGCTTCGATCGACGCGTCGCCGTCAAGGTGCAGCAGTCCGTCCAGCACGGTTTGGCCGTCGCGAAGGACGAGCTCTGGGCAGAGGCCTTCGTCGCGGCCCGCATCGGCGACCCAGGGATCGTGCGCGTCCTCGACGTCGGCATCACGCTCGATGAGCACCCTTACTACGCGATGGAGCTCGTCGAGGGCACCGACCTCGCAGGCGTCATCGCCGACGGCGCGCTGGCTCCGAGCGCGGCGGTCGCGATCGCCGCGGACATCGCGCGCGCTGCGGCGGCCGCCCACGAGCACGGGGTCATCCACCGCGATCTCAAGCCTCGCAACGTCATCATCGACCCCACCGGCCGCGCACGCGTGCTCGACTTCGGCATCGCGTACAACGTCAACGCGGGGGCCGATCGCTACGCCGGGATGCTCGCCGGCTCGCCCTCCTACATGGCTCCCGAGCAGGCCATGGGCCTCGCCGTCACACCGCAGACGGACATCTTCGCGATCGGAGTGATGCTCCACGAGATGCTCGCGGGTGAGCGACCGTTCGCCGGCGCCTCCAGGGAGACGCTCCTCGAGGCGATCACGACGACCGAGCCGCCGGCGCCCTCGGCGAAGAACGCGAAGGTGCATCCGGATCTCGACGCCGTCGTCGCACGCTGTCTTGCGAAGGCGCCCGAGGGTCGCTTCGTGACGGCACGCGCGCTCTTCGAAACGCTCCGCGCGATCGCCGAGGGCCGCCCGGTCGATGCCGGACCCGCGAGCATCGGGCGAGTGCGCGCGCTCGCGCACCAGAAGCCGTCGACCGTGCCGCCGCCCGATCGTCCACGCCGCGGCGAAGCGAAGAAGCACCTCGCGTTCAGCTGGCGCCTGTCCTCCTCGCCGGAGAGCCTGTGGCCCTTCGTCTCGAACACCGATCGGTTCAACAAGGCCATCGGACAGGCCGCCGTCGCATTCACCGACGAGCCGAACCCCACGGGCGGAGCGATCCGGACCGGTGAGATGCGCGTGATGGGGATGGCGCTCCGGTGGCGCGAGTACCCGTTCGAGTGGGTGAAGGACCAGGAGCACTCCGTGTTCCGCTGGTATCGAAGCGGCCCGCTGTCGGCGCTGTGGAACCGCGTGCGGCTCGTTCCGCTGGAGGGAGGCGGCACCGAGCTCCACCACGAGCTGTGGCTCACGCCGCGCGGCGTGATCGGACAGGTTGCGGCGTTCGTCGAAGGTAACAAGCTCGGGCAGTCGTTCGATCGCTTCTACAAGCACCTCGATGCGGTTCTCATCGCGGGTGGCCACGCGGACCCGTTCGACCTTGGTTACGAGGCGACCCCCGAGCAACGGCGGACGGTGAGCGACGTCTGCGCACGTCTCCACGGCGAAGGCTTCGACCCGGCGATCGTCGAGAAGCTCGCGATGCACCTGCTCTCGGCCCCGGACACCGTCATCAGTACGATGCGGCCCTACGAGCTCGCCGACGCGTGGTGCGTCGACCGCGCGCAGCTCCTCGACGTCATGATGCACGCCGCCCACGAAGGGCTGCTCGAGGCCACGTGGGACGTCGTCTGTCCGAGGTGCATGCTCGCGCACGAGTCGCTTCGAGAGCTCGCTCAGGTCACGCGCGTCGGTACCTGCAAGGCGTGCGCGAGCTCGTTCGAGCGCGACCTCCGCGAATCCGTCGAGCTCGTGTTCACCCCGCACGCGAGCATCCGCCCCCTCGAGCGAGCGACCTACTGCGCGGGAGCTCCCGCGCTCCGGCCACACGTCCTCGCGCAGCAGGTGCTCGACCCGGGCGAGGAGCGCACGATCACCCTGAACCTGCCGCGCGGCACGTATCGAATCGCCGGCGCCACCGCCAAGATCTCGACGGAGGTCGTGTCGAGCGCGGTCGGCTTCGAGACGAAGATCACCGCCTCCTCGGACGGCGAGCGCATCGAGGGCCGCCCGAGCATCGTGCGTGCCGGCAAGGTCACCGTTCTCTTGCGTAACGACAGCGACGTCGAGGAGACGATGCGCGTCGAGGTCCCCGGAGCACGCGGCGACGGCGTATCAGCGTCGACCGCGATGACCCACCCGTCGTTCCGCGATCTCTTCGCGGGGCAGCTGCTCGCGCACGGCGAGCACGTGCGCGTGAGTCAGCTCTCCTTCTTGTTCGTGGAGCTGGTAGCGCGTGAGGCGCTGTTCGGGCAGCTCGGCGACGCCGCGGCATGCGCCGAGCTCACGCGGCTCGACGAGCTCGTTCACGAGGAGGCGCGTGCTCACGGCGGCACGGTCGTGCCGTCGTCGCTCGAGCTGCTCGTCATCGCATTCCCGACCGCGCCACACGCGCTCGGCGCGGCACTCGCGATTCGCAAGCGCATCGACACCGCGAGCCTCGCCGCGCTCGTCGCGCTCGCGCTGCACGACGGTCGGTGTCTCGCGCTCACGCGTGAGGGCAAGGCGGAGTTCTTCGGTGAGACGCTCCATCGCGGTCAGGTCCTGCTCGGGGACTGCCCGCCGGGCGGCCTCGCGCTCAGCGCGTCGTTCGCCGCGGACCGCGCAGTCGCCGTGGCCATGCACGAGTCCGGGATGCGGGTGACGGTCGACGCTTCGCACGGCGGGCCGTACAAAGGCCGACGCGTCATCCTGCTCTCGCCGAAGTGAGCCCTGCGGCGGTCTAGCGGCCTTCGAACTTCGCGGCGCGGCGCTCGACGAAGGACATCAGGCCCTCGCGCGCATCCTCGGTCTGCATCAGCGTGCGCGCCTGCGGGACGAGCTCTTGCGCCGCGAGCTCGAAGCCCTTCTCGAGCCGGTCTCGTGCCGAGCGGAGCGTCGCCTGGACACCGAGCGGCGCTTGCGCCGCGATCGTCTCGGCGATCGCGATCGCCCTCTCGAGATGCTGGCCGCGCGGCGCGACCTCCTGCACGAGACCGATGCGCAGCGCCTCCTCCGCGCCGAGCTCGTCGCCGGTGAGCAGCCACCGCATCGCGTTGCCCCAGCCCGAGACCTGCACCCAGCGAAGCGTCGCGCCGCCGAACGGGAAGATGCCGCGCTTCACCTCGATCTGCGCGAGCTTCACGTCTTCCGCGGCGATGGTGATGTCGCACGCGAGGACCAGCTCGATGCCGATGGTGAGGCAGCGCCCGTGCACCGCGCAGACGACCGGCTTCGTGCGCCCCGGACCGTGCAGGCCGAACGGATCGATGGTCCCCTCCGGAAAGAGGCCGCCGCCCCCCGCCACGACGGGCGCGACCTTCGCGAGGTCGAGCCCGGCGGTGAAGTGCTCGCCGTGCGCGAAGAGCACCGCGCAGCGATGGGGACCTCGTTCGAGCTCTCCATAGGCCTCCGCCAGCTCCGCCAGCATCTGCGGGTCGAAGGCGTTGAGCTTCGCCGGTCGGTTCAGACCGATGAGGAGGACGTGCCCGCGCGTCTCGGTGGTGATGCGCTTCTCTTCCGTCATGGGGAGCTCCTTTCGAGGTTACTGGCGCATCAGATCGGCGCTCGAGCGCGTCACGTAGAAGTAGCGCGGCCAGTGGCGGTAGAAGCTAGCGCGCATGATCGGCGCGCCGTCCGCGGGATCGACGTCCTCGCCGAACATCCCCACGGCGCGGACGAGCGAGCCTATGCCCGTCGAGTGCTCGCCCATGTCGTCGTTCGGTGCGAGCTTGGTGAGGACGTGCACGACGCCGAAGTCACGGTCGCTGACGGTGACGCGACAGGTGTCCTCGTCGTTCGCGTTCGAGCAGAGGTTGCGGGTCTCGAGCTTGCGGACCTTCAGCGTGAGGTACGCCGCGCCGCCCGGACCAGGAGCGCGGCTCGTGACCACCCCGAACAGAGCAGTCTTCGTCTTGCGCCAGGACTCCGCCTCGCGTGCGTACATGACCGGGTCGTACTCGCGAGCTCCCGCTTGCGCGGACTGCTCGTCGGACGTCGGGGAGTACTGCGCGGCGTAGCTGTATGGCCCCGCACTGCGGCAGCCCGCGAGCGTGCCGCTCATGCCTACCGAGATCGCTACGACCAGGAAGCGGCGTGTCATCAGGCCGTTCTACGCGAATCGCGCGCCTGGGGCTACGGGGTCGGCCGAGGGGCGCCGGGCGCCCCGTCCTTCCGGCCCGCGATGGCCCGGAGCGCGAGCTCCACGGCGACCAGCCCGAGCAAAAGCAGCGCGACCATCCACGACACGTCGACGATCGCAACGCCTCCGCCGAGTGCGGCGGACGTCGCGCTCGATGTGACCGCGCGCGAGCGCAGATCGATCTCTCGCGCGAGCGGAGCCGCGACGCGGAGCTCCTTGTTGCCGTCGATCGCGACGCGATACGCCCCGGCGAGAACGGGGACGAGGCGCAGCGTGCCTTCGTCGCGTGATGCGGTGAGCGCCCCTCCCGGGCCGCGCGCCTCGACCTGTCGTGCGCCCGCGAACGACCACGGCGTGCCGACGTCGCCGCGGCGCGGCGCGGCGCGTTGCTTCGCTTCGCTGACGAACGCATCGAGCAGCGCGAGGAATCCGGGACGGAGCGCGAGATCGCTCGTCTCCACCGAGAACGGCAAGGTCGTCATCCAGACGTCGCCGCGACCGCGGGCACGACGCCCCACGAGAGGCGCGCCGTCGCTCCATTTGAGGAGCGGCTCGTAGCTCGACACGTCCTGCTCGGCGAGCTTGGCTCGACCCTTCGGCGAGAGATCGGCGAGGCTCGATGCCGCCTCGCCGAAGAACGTCGCGCCACTCGCGACGTCGACGCCCGAGGCGGGTGACCCGTCCCAGCCGACCGCCTGCGTGAGGAGCGGCTCGAAGTTCGCGCCGAGCGGAGCCGCCGCCGCGCGGCGACCGAGCGCCACGAGCAGCACGCCCCCTTGCTCGACGAACGCGCCGAGCGCATGACGCTGCTCCGGCGTGAAACCAGGCGGATCGTCGACGATGATCGCCGCGAACCCCGCCGTGTCCTCGCGCCGGTCTGGGACCTGCGGGATCGGGCGGACGGCCATGTCGACGTGCAGCGCGGCGAGCGCCTGCTCGACCACAGGCGCACCGCCGGTAGCGACGGCCTCCTCGGTCCGGTCGCCCACGACGGCGAGCGCCGCAGGACCCGCCTCCACGACGACGGGTGCGCGGTCGTCAGAGGCGATCGCGTCGCTCCCGGAGAGCTGAGCGACGAGCTCGCGGGTCTCGTCGCCAGTGACGGTCAGCGTGGCCTCGCCCATCTGCGTCTGCGGCAGCGCCGTCTGCGCGATGATCTTGTCGCCGTCGAGGATCCGGACCTCGCGTCCCGCGGCGGCGGCAGGCGTCGAGCACGCGAAGCGCACACGCGCGCGAGCTCCGGCGCGATCGGCGGCGAGAATTCCGCAGTCTTCGGCCGCTGCGCGGAGCTCCGGCATCGCGACCCAGACCGGAATCGCAGCACCGTCGCCGAGCGGAGGAGCGTCGGGTTTGCCGTCCGCGAGATCGCTGAGCACGATCACACGCCGGTCGATCTGCGGAAGCTCGCTGACCAGGGTGCGCGCGATGGCGACCGAGCCGTCGAGGTCCGTCGCGCGGTCGCTCTCCTGGATTCCGTCGAGCGCGGCGCGGGCGGCGGAGATGTCCGTGGTCGCGGCGAGGCCGACGCGCGCGGGCGAACCTGCGAGCACGATCGCGGCCGCGTCACCGTCCCGGAGCGCGCCGAGGATCTCGCGCGCACCTTCCTGCGCGCGCTGGAAGCGGGACCGGCCGCTCCCGTCGACGACGCGCATGCTCATCGAGTCGAGAGGACGATCGCGACTGCAACCGAGGTCCCGGAGCGACTCAGCGCGAGCCTCGAGCACGTCACGAGCGGAGAGGCGCCAAGCAGCGCGAGGGCCACCACCGAGGCGGCGCGGATCGCGAAGAGCGAGCGATCCTCGAGGCGCGCACGACGACGCGCCTTCGGGGGCGTGGCCGGAACGAGCCGCACGGGAGCGAACGGATGCTGCTCGGCGCGCTGCCGGCGGAGGCGATGCGCGGCGTAGGGCGCCGCGACGAGCAGCGCGATCCCGAGCGCGAAGAGCGTGAGGAAGCTCATCGGATGGCCTCGATGATGGTGCGCACGGCGGACACGGGATCGAGATCGGTCGTCATCGGGAGGAAGCTCGCGCCACGCCCCACCAGCGTACGCCGCCACGACTCCTGGAGCTCCGCAAGCGCGGCGAGATAGCGGTCGCGCGCGGCCTCGTCTGTCTCGACGGTCGCGGTCCCCTCGATGGCTTCGAGCCGGACCGTCTCCGTGAACGGGAACGTCGCCTCGTCAGGGTCGAGCACCTGGACGACGACGACGACACGGCCGCGCGAGGCGATCGCGGCGATGCGATCGGGGGCTTCCGGCGGCAGATCGAGCAGATCGCTGAGGACGACCACGACCGAGCCGCGGCGCGCAGCCCGGGCGAGCGCGCCGAGCGCGCGATCGAGGGCGGCGACGTCCGCGAGCGCATCGCCTTCTGCGCTCTGGCCCTCGAGCGCATCGACGACGCGTTCGAACGCCTCCCGACCACCGCTCACCGGTACCCCGCGCGACCGAGGTGCGCCGCCGATGAAGCCGAGCCCAACGGGATCGCCGCTGCGGATCGCGACGCGCGCGAGCGCGGCGGCCACGAGCGAGGCCCACGCCACCTTCGAGCCGGGCGCCGCCTTACCCCGGTAGCCCATCGAGGCGGTGGCATCGACGACGAGGCGCAGCGCGCGATCCGTCTCGGTCTCGAACTGCCGCACGAGGAGGTGGTCGTGCCGGAGCAGCGAGCGCATGTCCAGCCAGCGCAGGTCGTCACCGGGGGTGTACGCGCGATGGCCGCCGAACTCGACGCCCGCCCCCTTGCGCGCGCTGCGGTGCGCGCCGGCGTAGACGCCCTCGGCAACCATGCGTGCGCGGATGCGTAGCGGCGCGAGGCTGCCCCAGTCGATCGAGCGACGGAGGCTGGGGGAGCCCGAGCCCTTCCCGCCGAACCCGGTCGTCGCGCGCTTCGTGTTCACGTGCCGACGCTCGCGCCTTACGGAAGGCCGACCTCGGGGACGGGGCCGCCGATCTGAGCGCGCGACCCGCTCAGGAGCTCGCGCGCGAGCGCGACCTCCATCAGGTCGAGACCGGGCGAGCTCATGACTTGCTTCAAGTACTCGTCGGCCCCCTTCGCGTCGCCCGCGACACGCCGCTCCATCGCCGCGTAGAAGAGCGCTTCGGTCTTCTGCGTGGGCGTCTGGGCGGCGGCGAGGAGCTCCTGCACCTTGATCTTGCCGGCGCCGAAGGCGGCCACGCGACCGATCCAGCGCGGGTCGCCCGCGGCCTCGACGAGGACGCGGTCGGCGACGCTCTCGGCGTTCGGCGGAGCCTTCTTCATCTGCCGCTCGAGGATGCGAACCCAGAGGGCGTAGTAGACGATGTCCTCGCGCGGCAGCTCGGCGCCGAGGCCGCGCGAGAGCCCGTCGCGAGCGCCGGCGAGGTCGTTCTTCACGAACGCGCGCGCGACGAGCTGACCAATGGTCGCTGCGGACTGACGCTTGTCGCGCGGAGCAGCCTCGAGCGCGCGCTCGAGAGCCTTCATGGCGCTCGAGCGTGCGCTCGCGTCGCCGAAGCGGTCGAGCGCGCGGGCGATGAGGCGCTCGATGCGCGCGCGATCGTCGCCCTCGGCTGCGCCACGAGCCTTCGCGAGATCGCGGAGCGCATCGGAGAGCGACTTGCGTGCGCCGGAGGCGTCTCCGCCCTCGCGCGTGATGTCACTCTGGAGAAGGAGGACCTCGCCGCGGAGCGCGGGATCCTTGACCACGTCCTCGGCGCCGAGCGCGTCCTTGAGGCGCGCCTCGGCATTCTTCACGGAACCGTCGTGCCAATCGAGACGCGCGATCGACAGGAGGACCGTGCCGGACTTCTCGCGCTCGACCGAGGCCGTGAGGAGCCTGCGGGCGTCCTCGAGGTGACCCTCGCGGACCTCGATCTCGCCCATCATTCCGTAGACGCGCGCCGGGCTCGGCTGCGTCTTCTTCTGGGAGTCGGCAGCGGCGAGGATCGGAGCGGCCGCGCGGAAGGTGCGGCGCACGCTGTCGGGCTCCTCGGCCTCGAGGCCGCGGCCCATCGCCTGCATCGTGATGGCGAGGGAGAGACCGAGGATGCGCGGGTCCTTCTGCGCCTTCACCGCATCGACGAGGATCGCAGGGGCGGCCTCGCACATGCCGAGGTCGACGAGCATCGCCGCGACGAACGCCGCGGGCTCGGGCGACGTCGCGTCGAGCCGGTACGCCTCGGCGGCGGCGGCGAACGAGGCCACGCGCAAGAGCTCCGAGTCGCGCCCGAAGTCCTCGTCCTCGTTGTGCGCCTGACGCGGCGGCGGACGCAGCATGCGGGCGAGCTCGAGCCACCGGTCGGATTCTGGCTTCTCGATGACGGCCTCGAGCGCGTGGACGAGCTCGGGCCGCGCGACGTCCTTCACCTTGTCGATCGCCCCGAGCGCGCCCTGGGGATCGGCATTGCGAAGATGGATCGCCGCGAGCACGGTCGCGCCTGTCTCCAGCGCGCGGACGGCCTCGAGCCCTTCCTCACGGGTTACCTGCGTGCCACGTGCGCGGCGCGCCGTGCGGACGGCGGCGGCCTTCTCGATGAACTCCATCGTGCGCGCGACGGCCTCGTCGCGCGCCTCCTGGCTCGGCTCGAGCAAGTGGCGCGTGACCGCTGCGGCCTCGAGCGCGCCGGCTGTCTGCATGACGCCGCCGCCGGCAGTGTCGCGCGTCCACGCGGCGATGGCGTCGAGGTGGGCCTTGATCTCTGCCTTCTCCTTCGGCGGCGAGATGCGCATGAGCATCTCGTACGAGGCGCGGGCGCGCCCCTCGTCACCGCGCTTCGCGAACTCGTCCGAAGCCGACTGGAGCGCCTCGAGCCCCGACGACCCGAGCATCTCGCTCTTCAGCTCGCCGGAGTGCACGAGGTACATCGCGCCCTGGAGAGAGGAGACAGCGCGGTCGCGGTCCTTCGACTTGAAGCGGGCCGCGACGCGGACCATCTGCCGCCCGACGACGCCCTGGAGGCGGAGCTGCCGCTCGCGGCTGTTCGGCTCGCTCGCGAGGAGATCGCGGACGGCGCCAGCGAACGCCTCGTCGCTCACTTCCGTGCCCGCGACCGTCGCGCGCTCCGCATTGTGCGCGGGCTTGCCGTACCGACCGCGACCTGGCCCGCAGGCCGAGACGGAAAGCGGCGCAAACACGAGGAGAAGAAGACACGCGGCCCGACGCATGGAGGTCCTCAGTCTATCTCGCTCCGGAGGGTCGGAGCGGTCTTATCTCGTCCTGAAGGCCCAGAACCGGCAGAGGTTTTTCGTACGTGAGCGCAGCGACAACGATCTCCGATTCGACACCTTACGGTGAGTCCGTGGGGCACCCGGGAATGCCTGAGCCCAGCCGGGTGTTGGCCATGGCTGAACGGTTCCTCGACCGCCGCATCCCGGTTCTCGGTAGCCTCTTTTCCCCATGCCCCACGCGCATCTCCTCGTCGTCGACGACGAGCCCTCGATCCTCACCACTCTCCAGAAGGCGCTGACGCTCGAGGGGTACTCCGTCGATGTCGCCGGTGGCGTGAAGGTTGCGGACGAAAAGCTCAAGAAGCGGACGTACGATCTCTGCCTCTTCGACGTTCAGCTGCCGGACGGCGACGGCATCAGCCTGCTCGCCCAGATCCGCGCCGCGAAGAACGAGGTGCCCGTCATCATGATGAGCGGGCACGCGACGATCGACACGGCGGTGAAGGCGACGCGCCTCGGGGCGTTGAGCTTCCTGGAGAAGCCCCTCAACACCGACGCGCTGCTCATCGCCGTCGAGACCGCCTTGCGTCTGCAGCGCGCCGAGAGCGAGGCGCGAGAGCTCCGTGCCGCAAGCGGCACTACCGGCGAGCTCGTCGGAGAGAGCACGGCGATCAAGAAGCTCGTCGAGCAGATCTCCCGCGCAGCGAAGAGCTCGGCAAGCGTGCTCGTGACAGGCGAGCGCGGCACCGGCAAGGAGCTGGTCGCGCGCGCCATCCACATCCTCTCGCCGCGCGCCAAAGGGCCGCTCGAGAAGCTCAATTGCGCGGCCCTACCGAGCGAGCTCATCGAGAGCGAGCTCTTCGGCCACGAGGTCGGTGCCTTCACCGGCGCCACGAAACAGCGGCGCGGCAAGTTCGAGCGCGCGAGCGGCGGCACGCTGTTCCTCGACGAGGTCGGCGACATGCCGCTTCCCATGCAGGCGAAGCTGCTGCGCGTCCTGCAGGAGCGCGAGATCGAGCGCGTCGGCGGGAGCGAGACGATCAAGGTCGACACGCGGGTCGTCGCCGCCACGAACCGCGACCTCGTGAAGGCCTCGGAGTCCGAGGCGTTCCGCCCCGATCTCTACGATCGCCTGAACGTCGTTCCGCTGCACATCCCGCCGCTTCGTGCGCGCCGCGACGACATCCCGCTCCTCTCGCGCCACTTCCTCGCGCTCGCGGCGAAGGCCAACGATCGTCCAGGCATCCGCATGGAGGACGACGCGATCCAGGTACTTGCATCCTACAGCTTTCCCGGAAACGTCCGCGAGCTACGCAACCTGACCGAGCGGCTCGTCATCCTCACGCCCGACGATTTGATTCGCGCCGCCGACGTGCGCGCGGTGCTTCCGGGCGGCACCGCCCCGAAGGCGCAGGGCCTCTACCGCGCGGGCGTTCCCTTCCGCGTCCTCGTCGAGGAGGCCGAGCGTCAGATCATCCAGGACGCGCTCACGCACCACGGCGGTCAGATGGCCGCGACGGCACGCGCGCTCGATCTGGAGCGCAGCCACCTCTACAAGAAGGCCCGGGCGCTCGGCCTGCGCGGCGCCGAGAAGGGCGAAGAGGACGAGTAGGCGCTCCGTGGCGTACCGAGAGTCTGCACGCGTGGCGACGCCGTGTCGCGGCGCCTCGTTTCGGACGACTCCTTACGCTGGTCGAAGATCGTGCTGGGCGCGACGCTGCTCGGCGTCTCGGTCTTCTTCGTCTGGAGCGTGACGTACAACAGTCTGGAGTGCGCGCGCCAGGTCTGCGTGCTGCGCCAGGAACCACCTGGTTCGCCCGACGGAGCAGTTCTCTTTCGACGCGCGGCACCCGCCCGCCCAGGTGGTGGTGGCGCCGGCGACCAGGAAAGAACGGCCGCGGCAAGACGCTCGTCCTCCGCTATCCGGAGGGTGACATCGAGCTCGCGCGCGATTGGGGTGAGGGCGTGGAGGCGAACGCCACGCGCCTCCGTGCTCACTTCGCGGACCCGCGGGGGAATGTCTTCTCGGCCAGCCGCACCACCGCTCCTCGACCGCCCGAAGGCGAGAGCGGTCGTCGAGGCGTTGCTCGCGCACAACGCCTAGGCACCGGATGGTCTATTCTCGCCCTCGATGTCGACGTCGCTGAGGGACTCGATGCCGCCGGGCGTCGGCGACGTGCCGGAGATCAGCAGGCTGTGGGGCACCTTCGTCGACCCCGCCGTCGAGCGCGACTTCGTGAAGGAGAACTTCGCGGTCGCCGTGCAGAAGTACGTGCGCTTCAGCGTGACGGTGAGCCTGATTTCCTTCCTCGCCTTCGGCATCCACGACGCGCTCGTCATCCCCGAGGTCCGCGCAAAGGCCTGGGCGATCCGCTTCCTGTTCTGCGGCCCCATCGCCGCGCTCCTCATCGCGTTCGTCTTCAAGAACAAGAGGCACGCGTGGCACCAGCCCGCAATGCTCGTGTTCGGGCTGACGGTGAACACCGTCGTGATCTGGATCGGCGCCATCTCGCCGCCCTCGGGCTTCTTCCTCTACACGACGTACGCGATCGTCTTCGTCACCGTGGGGCCCTTCCTCGCGCGCATGAACATGAAGACGCAGCTCGTCTACACGCTGCTCACGCTTCTCCTCTACAACGCCTTCGACAGAGCGCTCGCACATGCCACGACGCAGGTGGTCTTCTCGATCAACCTGGCGACGTTCACCCTCGGAGCCGTCGTCGGCGCGCTCGCCGCGCGCGAGCTCGATCTCCAGAACCGCCTGGCGTTCGTCCAGCGCCGCATCATCCGCGAGCAGATGGCCGCGCTCGACGCCGAGCGGAGCCGCAGCGAGACGCTCCTCCTCAACGTGCTCCCGCGCAGGATCGCCGATCGTCTGAAGAAGGATCCCGGCGTGATCATCGCCGACCGCTTCGCCAGCACGACCGTGCTCTTCAGCGACATCGTCGGGTTCACGCAGATGTCGACGCAGCTGCCCGCCGAGGAGCTCGTGAGGCGCCTGGACGACATCTTCAGCCGCTTCGACGAGCTCGCGGACCAGCTCGGCCTCGAGAAGATCAAGACCATCGGCGACGCCTACATGGTCTGCGGCGGTGTCCCCCTCGCGCGCTCCGATCACGCCGAGGCGGTTTGCGAGATGGCGATCCGCATGCGCGACTGCGTCGACGAGATCGCGGCGGAGCTCGGGACCGACCTCCGCGTCCGCATCGGCGTGCATACCGGCCCGGTCATCGCGGGTGTCATCGGGAAGAAGAAGTTCATCTACGACGTCTGGGGCGACACCGTGAACACGGCGAGCCGCATGGAGTCCCACGGTGTGCCGCGCGCCATCCACGTCTCCGACGCGACGTTCGAGGCGACGAAGGGGATCTACGAGTTCGAGAGCCGCGGGACGATCAACGTGAAGGGCAAGGGCGACATGCAGACGTACCTGCTGCTCCGGAGGAAGGGAGTCGACTCGGAACGCAACGCCGCGCTCCCGGAGGAGCCCCGCGCCTAGATCACAGAGCTCACCTGCGAAGCGCTTCGACGCGACGTTTCAGTCGCTGTCTCCGGGCGCCGGTAGGGGTGAGCTCTGGCCCTTGCGGTAGTCTTCGAGGACCTCACACGCCATCGTGACGCCGTGCGCGCAGCCCTTCGTCGCGAAGCGCGTACCTCGCGCGACGTCGACGTGGAACGGCGTCGGGTCGCCCCGGCGATGGCTTCTCCCGGTCAGGTAGCTGTCCGCATACAGCGCGATGTCTCTGCCGTAGTCGCCTGTGGGGCTCCACCACGGACGCGCCGCCACGACGAAGAGCGCGGCCACGCCAGCCCCGAGCGCGAGCCACCCCTTCGACCTGGCGGGCGAGCTCGACGTGAAGAGCCACGCGCCGAGGGAGCCGGCCACGAGGCCACCGAAGTGCGCCGCGTTGTCGAGATGGATCTGGAACCCGATCGCGGTCCAGATGCCGACCTGGATCGCGACCGAGCGCACGCCGCGATCGGCCCAGAAGGCCGCCCACGTCGGGAAGCGGCGACGGCGGATCGCGAACGTCGCCCCGAGCACACCGAACAGTGCCCCGGACGCGCCGGCCGAGATGTGAGCGCCGAACAGGATCCCGCTCGCGACGCTGGCGCATCCACCGGCCACCCCGCTCAGGAGGTAAATGAGGAGGAAACGCCACTTCCCGATCGTGCGCTCGAGCGAGGTGGCCCAGCCGATCGCCATGTAGCTGTTCATCAAGATGTGAACGATCCCGATGTGCAGGAACATGCACGTGGCGACACGCCAGTACTCGCCCGCCCAGACGTGGAGAGGCTCGGCCGCGCCGAAGCGGAGCAGCGTTCCCTCGTCGGTCGTGCTGCCCTCGTGCTCGGCCCATCCGAAGACGGCGAAGTTGATCGCGACGATCGCGAACGTCACGGGCGCCGACCGCGCTCGCTCGAAGAGGCTTGGCTCCTCCGGAGTCGCGCGCGGGTCGGTCCCAGGGCGCGGGTCGGTCGGGTCTGGCATCTGCCTTCGCACTGTAGCAGGTACGCCCGGGGCGGCCTCGCCCGGAGCTTCGCGTCGCCGCTGTGTTCGTACGCTGTCGACTGGGCGCTCCGATCCCTCTATGATCATGGGCGAATAGATGTCGATCGACGCAATTCGCTTCTTCGCCGCGACCGACGTCGGCAACGTCCGCGAGCACAACGAGGACAATTTCCTCGTCGACAAGAAGCTCTCGCTCTTCATGGTCGCGGACGGCATGGGCGGTCACGCCGCCGGCGAGGTCGCGAGCGCGATCTGCGTCCGCACGATTCACGAGGAGGTCAAGCGGGAGAAGGACCTCCTCACGGACTTCCTCGCCGGCGCGCGCGGCGGGTCGCGGGTCACCAACAAGGACATCCTCTCGCTCATGGAGCACGCGGTTCACCGTGCGTGCCTCCGGATCCACGAGGAGGCACAAGCCGACCCCGCGAAGCGCGGCATGGGCACGACGCTCAGCGCTCTCATCATCCTCGGGACACGCGGCTTCATCGCGCACGTCGGGGACAGTCGCATCTACCTCGCTCGTGGCGGCGGCGTGCAGCAGGTGACGGAAGACCACACGGTCTTCAACGAGCTCCTGAAGCGCGGAAAGCTCTCGCGCGAGCAGATCGAGAAGGTCGGCCACAAGAACGCGATCACGCGCGCAGTCGGCGTCTACGAGCGCGTCGACGTCGACACGCTGATGATCGAGGTCCTCCCCGGCGACCAGTTCCTCCTCGCGAGCGACGGGCTCACCGGTTACCTGGAGACGACCGAGGAGCTCACCTCGTACGTCGCGCAGGACGGCGACAGCGCGACGAAGGCGCTCGTCGACCTCGCGAAGGGGCGAGGCGGCAAGGACAACATCACGGTGGTCCTCGTACGCCTCGGCGGCGAGGCCAAGGACGACGAGCGCGCCAAGCGCCTCGCTCTCAAGCGCGAGGTCCTCGGCCGGATGCCGCTCTTCGCGCGTCTCGGCGATCGCGAGCTGCTCCGCGTCATGCAGGCGGTCGAGGTTCGTAGCTACGACGACCGCGCCGTGGTCATCCGCGAGGGCGACAAGGGCGACGAGCTCTTCATCGTGCTCAGCGGAAGGGTCAACGTGTCGCGAGGCGGCGAGACGCTCACGCGCCTCGGCGCAGGCGAGCACTTCGGCGAGATGGCGCTCATTCGCGCCGTCCCGCGCTCGGCGACGGTCACCTCGGACGGCGGCGCAGAGCTGATCATCATCCGGCGCACCGACTTCTTCGAGCTGCTCCGGAGCGAGCACGAGATCGCCGTGAAGATGCTGTGGCAGTTCCTCGGCGTCCTCGCCGATCGACTCGACCAGACGTCGAGCGAGCTGCGTCACGCGAAGCAGGAGCTGCACGCGCCCGACATCACCGACGACGCGACGGTCGAGATATTCCCCGGGATCGAGGGGAGCGAGCACGCGACGCCCTTTGGGCGGCGGTAGGGTGAAGCGGGGCGGGATTGCGATCCTCGTGGGGATCGCGGGGTTGGGCGGCGCGTGCGACGGCAAGCGCGACGGCGGGCCGGACGCGGGTACGAGTACGAGTACGAGTACGAGTACGAGTACGAGTACGAGTACGACGGCGACGGCGACGGCGACGGCGACGGCGAGCGCTCCGTCGCATCCGGTTTCGGGCACGGGCACGGGCACGGGCACGGCGAGAGATGGGGGGATGGCGATCTGTAAGGTGATGGCCAGTGAAGGGGGGCCCGCCGCAAGTGCGGACCCGACGGGGTGGCTCGACGTGGCCGCGCGGACGAACTTCACCGTGCGGACGCTCGAGACCGGGCGGGAGCTGCGGTTCGAGGGGCCCGGAAGGATTCGCGCGTGCGCCGATGACGTCGCGCTCGTCGCCGAGGGGTCGGCGATTGGCCTGCCGGGGAGCGGCGAGGCTCCCGGGGCCGAGCAGTGGGCGGCGACCGCGTGTGGCACCGTGCGGTGGGCATCAGGCGTCCATCGCTTCACGGGGGCTCGCGATGTGTGCAAACTACAATCATCTCAGGGGACGGCGCACCTCTACGTCGCGGACGACGTGACGGCCGAGGACATCGCCGTCGACGGAGGCGCGCCCGACGCGGGCCAGGCGGTCGCCGGCACCGACGGCGGCTCGGCCGCAGGCAAGTCTGGCTGGCGGCGCATCGACGCCCGCCGCGCCCTCCGGCTGCAGGGCCACGGCACGCTCGACTCGCCGGCGGCGGTCAAATCCGCGCTCGCCTCGTGCGAGCGCGCGGCGCAGGCCGTCCAGCGCCTGGCCACCAGCCTGACGAGCGGCGACGCAGGCTCGGGAACGATGGGCGAGCTCGCGATGGAGTCGGTCGCCGCCCGGGGAATCGCGCGGGCCGCCTGCTCGGTCGCGGCGGTCCGGGTCGCGATCTCGGGTTCCAAGGCGCCCGACCAGGCGCGCCTCGACGCCGCCAATTCGACCTGGCGTAGCCCGCACTGAGCCGCATTTTGGCGTGTCTCGCCTCGTTCATCGAGCGTGACGGCCCGCGAAGAAGGATGTTACCTTGCGCAGGGATGCGCGTGTTTCGGCTCAACAGAGGCATCTCGCAAGGCGGCTCGCAAGGTGGCTCGAGCGGCATCGCGCGAGGCATCTCGCTCCTCGCAGCGTTCGGCGCGTTCGCGACGACGCTTCTGAGCGGCCTCACCGGCCTCGAGGGGACGGCGCACGCCGAGGAGCCTGTGTCCGCCCTCGAGCCGCGCCTCCTCAACGAGACGGGCGAGAACACGACGGTCATCGACGCGTTCGACAAGGACGATCCGTTCGACGCGAATCTCCTCCTCACCCTCCGTCAGCAGTGGAAGTCCGCGAACATCCGACGTGAGACGTCACTCTCGCAGGGCGCCCTCTCGAGCGGCGGCTTCGTCTCACGCAACGAGAACGTCGCGACCTACAAGCAGAGCACCACCACCCTCGAGATCGGCGCGGACGTCGGCATCTTCCGCGACCTCGCTCTCTCGTTCCGCCTGCCCCTCGTCCTCGCCGACTCGCGCGAGCTGGGTGACCTCGACGGCTCCGCCGCAAACCCGCAGCGCCTCCAGGACACGACCGGCGATCAGCTCTTCAGCGTTCCGTTCAAGAGCCCGACGCGGAGCGGCGTCGACTGGTTTGGAGTCGCGCTGAACTACGGCATCCTGAACCAGGTGCGCGACCCGGCGTACCCGACGTGGGTCATCGGGGCCGAGTCGCGGTTCGCCATCGGCCCGCGCATGCACGCGTGCAACGACAACGCTCCCATCAGATGTCCGGATCCGGCGAACCCCGGCGCTCCGAGCCGCGATCCCGGCATCTCGCGCGGCATGACCACGCTCGCGCTGCACACCATCTTCTCGCGTCGCTTCGGCTACCTCGAGCCCTACCTCGGCTTCCGCGGGCAAGTCGAGCTGCCGCAATCGAACAGTGACTTTGGCGCCACGAGCGATGTCCGCGGCACGCTCCTCAGTCGCCCTCCCCTGATCGGAACGTTCACGGTCGGCACCGAGGTCTTTCCGTTCGAGAACCGCGAGGCCTTCCAGCGTCTCGGCTTCGACTTCAAGCTGCGCGGCAGCTACCACTCGCCGGGTCGCGAGTACTCCGAGCTCTTCGACGCGCTCGGCTCGTCGCAGGCTCGCTCACTCCGGAGCCCGAACCCCGGTGCCTACAAGGCAAGCGATCAGAATTTCGGCAGCGTCGTCGATCCGAACTCCGCGAAGGTCTTCTTCACGGGCATCACCGATCAGCAGGCGTACGGGTCGTTTGGCGGCGCGATGGCCGTCACCTGGCAGGCCGGCGAGTACGTGAAGTTCACCGGCGGCCTCGGGTTGACCTACGCGCAGAGCCACCTCGTCACCGCGGCAGACGCGTGCAACCCCGACCTCGGCAAGAGTGACGCTGGTGCCGCGGGGCCGTGTCGCTCCGGCGCCGCGAGCGGCGGCGGCGGCGGCGGCAGCGCGACGGGTATCCCCAACCCGAACCATCGTCAGGTCATCGACCTGCCCGGACGTCGCTTCTCGGTCGACGACACGACGATCGTGGACCTGTGGGTCAGCGGCGTCGTGATGTTCTGACCGTGCGCTCGTCTCGTCACGCTCGGCACGATCGGACTGCTCGCCTCGTCGCACCGCTCGCGCTTGCGCTCGGCGCGGCGGCGCTCGTCGTCGCGAGCGCTCGCAACGCCGCTGCGGCGGATCCCCTCGTGACCGCCGAACCGGAGGTACCGCCGACTCCCGAGCCGCGCGCCGCCGAGAAATCGATCGTCGTCTGGCCGACGCTCACGCCCGCGGGCGACGACGCCGGACAGGCCGCGCTCCACAAGGCGTCTCCGTCCGAGGGCACTCTCGCTGCACGATCGCAGGAGCTCGACGTGACCCTGCGCGACGCCGTCCAGGATCTCGGGTTCACGCTCGACGTCGCCGATCAGGGTCCGACGCTCTCGCGCACCCGCGACCTCGACCTGATCGAGCGCGCCGGGAAGTCGAGCGCGCGCGGCGGGCCACTGGATCCCGGAACGTGGGTGGTGAGCGCGCGGCTGGAGCCTTCCGGTGGCGACACGTTCTTGCTCCGTATCGTCGCGGTTCCGCCGAAGAGCAAGCAGCTCCGCGTGCGCGTCGAGAAGGTTGCCTCCGCCGACGTCTCGGTGCGTGGGCTCGTGCTCCTCCGCGATCTCCTCTCCACGCCGACGGGCCTCGCGCCCGACACGGGCCCGAAGCCCCAGGACTCGAACGGCTCGGGGCTGATGCCGCCGCTTCGCTCGCCTGGCCGCGCCGTGCTCGCCGCGAACGCCGCACTCTTCGGAGCGTTCACGGCGTACAGCGTCCAGCGGGCGAGCGGCT
The DNA here is from genome assembly GCA_025351875.1 of Myxococcales bacterium. GTDB lineage: Bacteria > Myxococcota_A > Polyangia > Polyangiales > Polyangiaceae > Labilithrix. Next base: position 20,131 of record JANXVA010000050.1, read on the forward strand.
CCGAGGATCCGCGCCTCCTCTACCCGCTGCTCACGCTCGGCACGGGGATCGGTCTCGGCGGCGCGCTTCTCGTCGCCGAGGAGTGGGACGTCGGCACCGGCGACGCGTGGACGCTCGCCGGCGCAGGCTGGTGGGGCGCCGCCGCGGGTGTCTTCCTTGCCAACGGACGTCACGTTCAGCCGCTCACCGATCGCTACGCGTGGGGCGTCGGAGGCGGACTCATCGGCCTCTCGCTCGGCACGCTCGCGCTCACGCGAGGAAAGGCCGACGAGGGCGACGCCGTCCTCGTCACGTCGGGAGCGTCGCTGGGCCTCGGCTTCGGCGCGCTCGCGGAGTTCTTCTACGTGGGCGACATCGAGAGTCGCACCCCGTACACGGGCGCCGGCTACGGCACCGCGATCGGGCTCGCCGCGGGAGGGACACTCGCCACGCTCGTTCAGGTGTCAGCGTCGCGCGTGATGCTCGTCGATCTCGGCGCCGGGCTCGGTGCTGCGGCGGGTGCGGCCGTCGCGAGCCCACTCGTCTTCGAGGACGTCACTCACGAGAAGACACGCGGCTTCATCGGCGCAACGGCAGGCGGCCTCCTGCTCGGCGGCTCGATCGCCTGGTTTCTCACGCGCGAGCGTGCTGAAAAACCCGCGGCGGAGGCACGGGACTTCCACGTGACGCCGTTCGGCGGGACGGTGGGCAGCTCCGTATCACGCGAAGGAAACGTGCCCGCTTACGGGCTCGGGCTCCGCGGAACCTGGTAGCTACTTCATGACAGCGAGGATCTGTCCCGTAGTGCCAGTCGCCTCGACGGTCAGGTAGATCGAGGTCGCATCGACGACGAGCCCGCTCGGCGCCTTCAGTCCCACCAGGAGCTTGTCCACGTCGCCGCCGCTCTTGGGAACGCGAAGGAGCGACGAGGTCCGTGTCTCGATGAAGTAGACGTGCGTGGCATCGACCGTGATGTTCGCGAATGCGTCCTCGGGCGCGCCACGATAAATCGCGACGACCGAGGCGGAGGCCTCGCGCTTTCGACCGACGATCTCCGCAGATGCCGAGGCCGGGTCGCTCGTGATCCAGTAGAGAAACGCATCGTCGACCGCGATATCCGCGGAGAGCGTCGGGAGATCGTCGTTCGCGGAGAGCGCGTAGACCGCGGTCGTCGTTCCGGGAGCTGCGGTCTCGAGCTGTTCGACGATCGCGGGTTTGGCCGGGTCGGAGCCCAGCCAGAACACGCTCTTCACATCGCGATTGAGCGTCACCGGTCCGCTGTCGGGCGCGATGTCGGTGGCGCCGCCGCCGTCCTTCGCCATGCGCAGGATGCGCGAGCCTTCGATGGCGAGCGTCGGGTCGTACTGGAGGACGTACAAGGACGATGCGCTCGCAGCGATCGTGTCCGTCGGCGGCTCGCCCGCGTTCCCGGTGAAGACGATGCCGCCGCCGCCGCTCCCGTCCTTCGGGAGGCGGTGCACCGCGCTGCCGTCGAGGACGAAGATCGCGCCCGTCGGGTCAGGCTCCGCGACGAGCAAGGTCGAGCTCGGCGGCACCGCGCCCAGCACCTTTGCCGTGCCGCCCGACTTCGGCACCGACCACGCCATGCCGCCGGCAATCCAGTACAGCGCCATGCCGTCTTGCGCGAGGAAACCAGGCTTCGTTTGATTGGGCACCAGAACGGTCGGAACGCGCGTACCTGCCTCGCCGGAAGACGCCTCCGTCGCGCCGTCAGCGGGGCCTGCGCCCTTCTGGAGGTAGTCGAGCGACTGGGTGAGCGTGCACGCGAGGAGCACACCGGCTGCGGCGACGAACCCGACCGACGTGGCGAGCACCCGGCGGTGATTCATCGGCTCGCTCGCACGGTGACACGCGGCATCCACGGCGGCGGCGAGCCGAGGCGAGCGGACACCGCAGGCGAATCCGTGAGCGCCGGCAAGACGAGGACGGCAGTGACGACGGCTGCCACGAGCCCGATGCCGAGCGACACGTCGGCGATGAGGTAGTCGCGTTTGACGGGCGCGAGCTGGTCATCGCTGCAGCTCGGGCTGCACGACGAGGCCAGGTCCTTCTCGGCGCCCT
>JANXVA010000074.1 GCA_025351875.1 Myxococcales bacterium
CGGCATCGCGCGCGTGCGGTGCACAAGTACTGGAATCCGCTGCACGTCACCCTGCGCGCGCGGCGCGGGCTCCCGAGCTTCCGTTCGCAGACGCTGTTCGCTGCCTTCGAGGACGCGGTCCGCCGGACGCGTCGCGACGACTTTCGCGTCGTCGAGTTCTCCGTCCAGGATGATCACCTGCATCTCATCGTCGAGGCCGACGACAGCGACGCGCTCGCCCGCGGGATGAAGAGCTTCTCCGTGCGCGCCAATCGCCTCTTCAACACCGCGGCAAGGCGCGGGCGTGGTCGCGTGTGGGCCGATCGCTACCACCGGCGCGATCTCACGAGCCCACGCCAGGTGCGCAACGCGCTCGTTTACTGCCTCTCGAATTACAAGAAGCACCAGCACGTCACGAGCGGCGCGCCGCGCATCGACCCCTGCTCATCCGCGCGATGGTTTCAGGGATGGACCGCGATTCGCGAGCACGACGACGGCCCACGTCCGACCGAGCGAGCGCGCACGGTCCTCTTACGCACCGCGTGGCAGCGGCACGGCTTCATCCATCCGGGCGAAGCACCACGCACGCCGACCTGAAGCGCCCACGCCCACTCGGGACCCTCGCAGCTCTCCATTCTCCGCATCCGACAGGATGCGCGAGCCGAAGGCGCGGCTCTCGATGCGAGAACCTCCGCGCGGAGGTCGACTTGCGAGGCTCACGCCATCGCCCGCGGATGCCCAGACCCATCCCTCGTTGGCCTCTCGTCTCCGCACACGAAGCGAGGGAGGCTCACGGCCCCGGAGGCTCCGGCCGCCGCGTCGAGAGGGGATGAATCCCGAGGGCTTCGCGCCTCGCTTCGTGATCCTCCCCATGTCGCGACTGGGCCAGCGTGATTCGCCGGCGGCGAACGGCGCCTGCGCACCGCGAGGCACGCCTCGCGGTGCGAGACACGCCTCGGGGTGCGAGGGGGAGTGGGCTACTTGGCCTTCGCCTCGGCCGCGAGCTTCTCGCGGTAGACCTTCTTCATCTCTTCCTGCTCCTGCTTCGGCACGATGGCGTAGCGGGCGAACTCCATCGTGAACGTACCCTTGCCCTGCGTCGCAGAGCGCAGATCCGTCGAGTAGCCGAACATGGAGTTCAGCGGGACCTCGCAGGTGATGCTGGTCGTGTCACCGCCCTGGGTCTCCAGGATGACGCCGCGGCGCTGGTTGACCTGTCCGACGACCGAGCCCTGATACTCGGTAGGAACGTCGATCTCGACCTTCATGATCGGCTCGAGGATCGTCGCAGCCGCGTTCGCGTAGGCCTCGCGGAAGCCCATCATCGCGGCGGTCTTGAACGCCATTTCGGACGAGTCGACCGCGTGGGATGCGCCGTCGTTGACCGCGCAGCGGATGCCGACGATGGGGAAGCCGATGAGCGTGCCCTTCCGGACCGCGTCCTTGAAGCCCTTGTCGCACGAGCTGATGAACTCGCGCGGGATGGAGCCGCCGGTGACGTCGTCGAGGAACTCGTAGGGCTCGACCGCGTCCGCCGGAAGGGGCTCGATGAAGCCCATGATCTTCGCGTACTGGCCGGAGCCGCCGGTCTGCTTCTTGTGCGTGTAGTTGATCTCCGCGCGGCGCGTGATCGACTCGCGGTACGCGACCTGCGGCTTGCCCGCGATGACGTCGCAGTTGTACTCGCGGCGCATGCGCTCCATGTAGATGTCGAGGTGGAGCTCACCCATGCCGCTGATGATCGTCTGCTGGGACTCCTCGTCCTGGTGGACGCGGAAGGTCGGGTCTTCCTTCGTGAACCGGTTGAGCGCCTTCGAGAAGTTGACCTCCGTCGACCGATCCTTCGGCGCGACGGCGAGCGAGATGACGGCGGCGGGGACGTGCATCGACGTGAGGGTCCAGTTGACCTTGCCGTCGGTGAACGTCTCACCGGAGCTCGCCTCGACGCCGTAGAAGGCGACGATGTCGCCGGCCTCGGCCGAGGGAATCTCCTCGCGATCCTCGGAGTGCATGCGGAACATGCGCGGGACGCGGACCTTACGGCTCTCGTTGGAGATGTTGTAGATCGTGTCGCCGGCAGAGACCGTGCCCTGGTAGACGCGGAAGTACGTGAGCTGCCCGTACTTGTCCTGCTGCAGCTTGAACGCCAGCCCGACGAACGGCTTCGTCGGATCGGACTCGACGACGACCTTGGCCTCCCCGTTGTCCTGGTCGTGGCCCTCGTTGAGGACCTCGGTCGGGCGCGGGAGGAAGTGGACGACGCCGTCGAGCAGGAGCTGGACGCCCTTGTTCTTGATGGCGGAGCCGCACATCACGGGCGTCATCTTGAGGGCGAGCGTCGCGCGGCGGATGGCCATGCGGAGCTCGTCGACGGTGACGGGCTTCTCCTCGATGAACTTCTCGGCGAGCTCGTCGTCGACGTCGGCGACGCCGGCGATCATCTTCTCGCGCGCCGCCACGGCCGCTTCCTTGTACTCGGCGGAGATCTCTTCCTCGCGGATCGTCTCGCCGTCCTGGCCGTCGAAGAAGAACGCCTTCATCGTGATGAGGTCGATGATGCCCGCGAAGTTGTGCTCCGCGCCCATGGGGAGCTGGATGCACACCGAGTGGTGGCCGAGCTTCTCCTTGAGCATGTCCGCGACGCGCTCGTAGTTGGCGCCGGGGTTGTCCATCTTGTTGACGAAGGCGATGCGCGGGACGTGGTAGCGCTTCATCTGCCGGTCGACGGTGATCGACTGGCTCTGGACGCCCTTGCCCGAGTCGAGGACGAGGATCGCGCCGTCGAGGACGCGGAGCGCGCGCTCGACTTCGATCGTGAAGTCGACGTGGCCGGGCGTGTCGATGATGTTGACGTTGATCGGCTTCTCTTTGTACTGGTCCTGCGACCCTTCCCACACGCAGTAGGTCGCGGCGGACTGGATCGTGATGCCCTTCTCGCGCTCGAGATCCATCGAGTCCATCTTGGCGCCGACGCCGTCCTTGCCGCGGACTTCGTGAATCTTATGAATGCGACCCGTATAGAAGAGGATGCGCTCGGTGAGCGTCGTCTTGCCGGAGTCGATGTGCGCCGAGATACCGATGTTGCGGATGCGGTCGAGGGGGATGCGAGCGGCCACGGGATTCTCTCTATCTCTGGGAAGGGGTAGGCGGAGCCTGAGGGCGTTCAGAACGCCGGCGCTCAACTACCACGTCGGGGGGCTTTTGTAGCGAGAGCACTGCAAAATCTGTGGTTCTCGGCGCGAAAACGGCCCAAAAGGCGCCCCTCTCCGGGAGCGGCGCACGGACTGGAGCACGGCCCTCACCAGGGCGTGGTGTCGCAAATCACCGCGAGACGACCGACGCAGAACGATGCTCCGCTGCGGCCAACCATGGACCCCTCCTCGACCCGAACCGTCGAAGCTCTCTCACCTCGCTCGGTCGTCGTCCTGCTCATCGTGCTCGGCGCGAGCGCGCTCGCGGGGCTCGCCGGCTGCAAGAAGGGCGACGGCGCGGGTTCGTCCGGCGAGGCCGGCGCGGCAGGCTCGGCCTCGAGCTCGAGTGGTGACGGCCTGCTCAGCGACGGCATCTGCGAGGCGGACGTCAACAAGCTCGTCGTCAAAGGCAGGGTCGAGAAGTGCAAGCTCTCGAAGGACCTGTCCGTGGACGGCTACACGTGCGGAGCTGGCGTCGTCGTCGAGACGCATCCCGACGGGAAGTTCAGGGGCTGCTACCTGAAGGAGCCGAAGGTCGTCGACGGCTACACCTGCAAGGACGGGCTGCACCTGTACCCGGGCGGCAAGCTCGAACGCTGCAAGGTGACGGCGGCGAAGAACGTGCGCGCCGGCATCGACGTGCGCTCGGGCGACTGGGTGACCCTCAGGAAGGACGGCACGATCAGCCGGCTCGAGCTCGCCAGCGGCCCGAACAAGATCTCGGACATCCCCTGCAAGGGCTACTTCAACTACTTCTACCCGGACGGCAAGCTGAAGAAGTGCGAGCTCGCCGAAGACACGACCATCGAGGGGAAGAAGGTCTCGTCGAAGGCCGACGGCGGCTCCGTCTACGTCTGCTTCGACGCCGCCGGAAAGCGCATCGCCGACTGCAAGCTCCTCACCGGTGCCCTCGGCGACTGAGCGGCACGCGCCCGTGCGCGTAGCTCGCCAGCGCGCGCTCCGCGGAATAGCGGAGCGCGTCGTCCTGTTACTTTACACTGTAAGAGACGGCAACGAGACGTAGCCGCGGTTGCCTCTCGCGATGAAACGCGGGAACAAGCCGCTCATGCGCGCTCCCCGCTCTCTCTCGCTCTCAGGGCCCGTCGCTCTCGTCACGTCGCTGGTGCTCGTGGCCTGCGCAGCCAGCAGCAACGCGGGTGATCCGCCGCCCGCGACCGAGGTCGCGCCGACGGTCCCTGCCCCCGCGCCGAGCGCCGCGACCACGAAGGACAGCGGAGCCGGCGCCACGGACAGCGCCGCACCGACGCCGAAGAACGACTGCAAGCTCGTCGACCTCGCAGGCGTCGCCGATGTCGCGCCCACGTTCACGACGTACGCCTCTCCGAGCGTGGTCCCCGCGACGATGACCGGCGGCACGCTCCAGGGTGAGTACAAGGTCGACAAGGCCACCGTGTACCTGCCGGCGGGAACCGGCAACCTGGTCGACGCGCGTAACTCGACGGGGTCGGTGAACGCCTGGGCGCTCTTCAACGGAACGAACTATCGCCTGCACCTCAAGGCGGACTTCACGCTGGCGACCGTCGCGGGCCCGCAGGCCCAGGGCACCGACACCTCATCGCAGGGCGCCTTCACGACGACCGGCCCGACGCTCTTGCTCGACCACGCGTGCGACGGAGCGCTCACCGACGAGGCCGACTACTCGTTCACTGACACCGGCAACGGCCGCGCGACGATCCTCATCAAGACGCCGACGCCGTACGGCGACACGTACCTCCAGCTCGACGCCGCGAAGAACTGACCCTCGCGAGGCTGTGGCATGTGCGCTGCGCATGACGTCGAGTGACGGCTGGTGACCGCTCGAGTCCTCGAGCGTCCAGAAGAGGTCCGGTCTGCCGAGCGCGCCGTCGAAGTCGCGCGGTCCTCGACCCTACACCGAGAGCGCGCGCTCGATGGCAGACACGATGAGCTCGGCATCGGGCGGAACGTCGGGAGCGAAGCGACCGATGACCTTGCCCTGCCGGTCGACGAGGAACTTCTCGAAGTTCCACAGCACCTCGGACGGCGCGCCGGTCTTGATCCCGTAACCTTCGAGCTTCGTGCGGAACTCGCCGCCGTTGAGCCCGTGCGCCTCGGGACGCTCCGCGGTCAGCCGCGCGTAGAGCGGGTGCAGCCCCTCGCCCTTCACGACGATCTTGCGGAACATGGGGAACGAGACCTGGTAGTTCGTCGAGCAGAACTCCTTGATCTCGGCCTCCGTGCCGGGCTCCTGATGGCCGAACTCGTTGGCCGGAAACGCAAGGACCTCGAGCCCACGCTCGCGGTACTTTCGGTAGAGCGCCTCGAGCGCCTCGTACTGCGGAGTGAGCCCGCACTTCGAGGCGACGTTGACGACGAGCCTCACCTTCCCCGCGTAGTCGCCGAGGCTCGCGTCAGCTCCGTCGATCGTGGAGACGGCGATGGTTTCGATTTCAGTCGGCATGGCGATGGAGCTCGGATGACGAGGGAGGGCGACGCGTTGCGGTGCGCTACCATCGCGCCATGGTCATCCGTCGCGGGGCGCTCCTCCTCTCCTTTCTTGCGATCGGCGCATGTGGCAAGGAGGTCGGGCGGGTGCGCCTGCCCGCCGAGGGGAGCGGCGCAGTGGAGCTCACGCTCGACGCCGGAGAGATCTCCTTCTGGACGGACCTCTCGATCGAGTACGAGGGAGATGCCTCCCTCGAGTATCGCATCGACGTCTTCCAGAACGGCTCGAGCGTGGGGAAGACGGTCTGCAATCCGCTCGGCCGCCTCTCGGTCAAGACCGGTTGGGTCGAGACGAACGTCGGGAGCACACACACACGACGCGGGATGGGGAACATGAGCTGCGAGCTCAAGCTCCCGAGCGCGGGCCCGACGGTGGTGAAGAC
>JANXVA010000096.1 GCA_025351875.1 Myxococcales bacterium
CGAAGGTGCCGACCGGATGCGCCTCCTGCGCTCTGCACCCCCAGCCCCGCTGCGGCGCCGGCTTCTGCCGCCCGTGAGTGCTAGTGGCCGCCGCCACCCTTCACTTCGTTGACGAGGCTCACGATGGTCTTCTTCGCGTCGCCGAGGACCATCATCGTGTTCGGGAGGAAAAAGAGCTCGTTCTCGACGCCTGAGAAGCCCGTGTTCATGCTCCGCTTGAGCACGATGACGCTTCGTGCCTGCTCGACGTTGAAGACGGGCATCCCGTAGATGGGGCTCGACGTATCCGTCTTCGCGCCCGGGTTCACGACGTCGTTCGCGCCGACGACGAGCACCGCGTCCGTCCGCGCGAAATCGTCATTGATCATATCGAGGTCGAAGAGTGAGTCGTAGGGGACGTTGGCCTCGGCGAGGAGCACGTTCATGTGCCCGGGCATGCGGCCAGCGACCGGGTGAATCGCGTACTTCACCTCGGTCCCGCGCTTCTCGAGCGCGGCGGCGAGGTCGCGCACCGCGTGCTGCGCCTGGGAGACAGCCATGCCGTAGCCTGGCACGACGATGACGCTCTGCGAGGCCATCAGCACGGCGCTGGCGTCCTCGACCGTCGCCTCGTTGAAGCTCCTCGCGGGCCCGCCAGCGCTCGGCGCGGCGGTTCCCTCGGCGGTGCCGAACGCGCCGAACACGACGTTCGCGAACGAGCGGTTCATCGCCTTGCTCATCATCATCGACAGCAGGAAGCCCGAAGAGCCGTCGAGGGCGCCCGAGATGATGAGGATGTTGCTCTTCAGCGCGAAGCCCGTCGCGCACGCCGCGAGGCCTGCGTACGAGTTGAGGAGCGAGATGACGACCGGCATGTCCGCGCCGCCGATCGGCAGCACGGCGAGCACGCCGAGCAAGAGGCCCGACGCGCACATCACGACGAACATCCACGTCGGCGCGTCGTGCGGGAACGCGACCTGGTAGCCGAGCAGCGCGATGATCCCGAAGAACGCGCCGATGTTCATCGCGTTCTGGCCCTTCCAGGTCACCGGCGCGCCGCTGATGACACCCTGGAGCTTGCCGAACGCCATGATCGAGCCGGTGAACGTGAGCGAGCCGAGGAAGACCTCGAAGCCGAGCGCGCCCATCGTGAGGCGGCTGATCTCGTGCTCGACGGCGCCCGGCGGAACTGCTGACGGCACGAAGGCGCTGAAGAGACCGCGGAGCTTGTGGTACTCGGTGACGCCGACGAGCGCGGTCGCGAGCCCGCCGAACGCGTGTGAGAACGCGATTCGCTCGGGCATCTTCGTCATCGGGATCTTCAGCGAGATCGAGGTCCCGATGAGCGAGCCGAGGAGGAGACCGGCGACGATCCACTCGTAGGAGATGATCTCGGCCTTCACGAGCGTCGCCAGGACGGCGATGAGCATGCCGAGCTCGCCGAGGAAGATGCCGCGGCGCCCTTGCTCTGGCGACGACAGGCCGCGCAAGCAGAGGATGAAGAGGACCGACGAGACGAGGTACGCGAGGCTGATGAGGGTGGCCTGCACGGTCAGCCCCTGCCCTTCGCGGACGCGCCGGAGCCGTCTGCGGCGACGGGACGTTGCGGGCCCTTCTTGAACATGCGCAGCATACGATCGGTGATCATGAAGCCGCCGACGACGTTGATCGTGGCCGCGGTGACCGCGACGAAGCCGAGGATGCTCGAGACGAGATCATGCTTGGCGCCCGCCGCGACGAGCGAGCCGACGAGCGAGATCCCGCTGATCGCGTTCGTTCCGCTCATGAGCGGCGTGTGGAGCAGCGGCGGCACGCGCGCGATGACCTGGTAGCCGACGAACGTCGAGAGGGCGAAGATGTAGAGCCCGAAGACGAGGTCCTCGTTCACGATGCACCTCCGACCGCGAGCCCGAGCGCCGCGCGGACGCGCTCCTGCGCGACCTCGCCGTCGTGGGTGATGAGGCACCCGCGCGTGATCTCGTCCTTCAGGTCGAGCTTGAGCGCACCGTCCTTCGTGAGGTGGAACATGAGCTTCTCCATGTTGCGCGACCACATCTGGCTGGCGTGGACCGCGAGGTTGCTCGGCAAGTCGAGCGCGCCGACGATGGTGACGCCGTGCTTCACGACGGTCTTGCCGGGCTCGCAGCCCTCGCAGTTGCCGCCCTGCTCGGCGGCGAGGTCGACGACGACGGAGCCGGGCTTCATCGCTCGGACCATCGCCTCGGTGACGAGGATCGGCGCGCGCTTGCCGGGGATGAGCGCGGTGCAGATGACGACGTCGGCCTTCGCGACGTGGCTCGCGAGCGCCTCGGCCTGCTTCTTCTTGTACTCCTCGGAGACCTCCTTCGCGTAGCCGCCGGCCGTCTGCGCGTCCTCCTCGGAGTCGACCTCCACGAACTTCGCGCCGAGGCTCTCGACCTGCTCCTTCACGACCTTGCGGACGTCGAACGCCTCGACGCGCGCGCCGAGCCGCTTGCCCGCGCCGATGGCCGAGAGCCCGGCGACGCCCGCTCCGAGCACGAGAAGCGTCGCCGGCGCGATGGTCCCGGCGGCGGTGATGAGCATCGGGAAGAAACGCGGGAGCTGGCTCGCGGCGAGGACGACGGCGTAGTAACCGGCGGCGGTGCCCTGTGACGAGAGCACGTCCATCATCTGCGCGACCGTCGTGCGCGGTATGAAGTCGACGGCGAACGAGGTTATCTTCCTCGCGGCGAG
>JANXVA010000105.1 GCA_025351875.1 Myxococcales bacterium
GATGATCCCTGCGGGAAGGCCAGCGCGCGCCTTGTCGCTCGACACGAGCTGCGGAAGCACTGCGCTGCAGTACGCGTCGTACGTATGCGTGCCAAACAGCTCGTCGGTCGCCTTCGTCTGCGCGATCGCGTCGATCGCCTCGAGGATGCCCGACGTCGCCGCGAGGAACGGCGCGCCAGAGTCGTCACAACCCGCAAACGCGTTCACCTCGACGGTCGGGTCGAAGACCAGCGGGATCCCGCGCACGAGCGCCTGGTTCGACGGACTGAGCGCCGCGAGCAGCTCGTTCAGCACGCCGCGCAGCTCCTGCTGCCAGGCGGCGACGCCAATGAGCGGAGGAAGGAGCGCCCGCTGCGCCACTTGCGGCGGCGGCTGCTGGGGCTGCTGGGGCGGCGGACCATTCGGATTGTAGGGCGGCTGGCCGTTCGGCGGCGACGGCTGGCCGTATGGCGGCGGCTGCCCGTAAGGCGGCGGCTGCTGGCCGTAAGGTCCGGGCCCGTAATACGGAGGCTGCGGCGAGGGCTGCGTCGACGCCTGGCATGCGCCGAGCGCGAGCGGAACGAGCAGCGTGGCAAGCGGAAGAAGGAAAGAGGCGAGCTTTCTCACCCCCGAAACGTAGCAGAATTCAGGTCGAGGAAGCCGCCGGCGCCGCCGCCGGCACCGACCGCAGGCTCCGGAGGGCGCCGAGCAGACTCCGCGCATCCTGGAAGCGATCCTCGGGCTTCTTCTCGAGGGCGCGCTCGATGATCGCGCGCCATGCGTGCGGGACGTCGACAGGCGCGTCGAGCGCAGCGGGCGCAGCGCTCGGCATGCGACGCGACGCGGGATGCACACCCGAATCGGCGCTCGCGGCACGCAGCCGCGCGTCGTCCTCGGGATCGAGCGGCAGGCGAAGACCGATGCTCGAGGGAGGCCTCTTGCCGGGCGTCCACATGTCGCTCGGCGTCGGCGGAGGCGGCTCGCCGACGAGGCATTCGTAGAGGACGGCGCCGATCGCATAGACGTCGCTTCGCGCGTCGACCTCACCGCCGCTCTCCTGCTCCGGAGACATGTATCCGGGCGTTCCGAGCGGAGCGCCCATGTTCGTGATCCGCATCTCTTCCCACTCGACACGCGCGATGCCGAAATCGAGAATCTTCGCGCGCTCCCCACCCTCAGGATCGGTCACGAGGTAGATGTTCGCGGGCTTCAGGTCTCGATGGACGACGCCCGCGGCGTGAATCGCGACGACCGCCTCGCTGACGTTCATCGCGATCGGGAGGAGCTCCTCGGGCGCGAGGCGCACCTTGTACTTGAGCCGCGTCGCGAGCGGCTCGCCCTCGAGGAGCTCCATGACGAGGAAGGAGGTGCCGTCGGGGAGGTGCCCGTGGTCGATCACCTCGACGACGTTGGGATGCCACGCGAGGCCGAGCGCCTCGGCCTCGCGCCGCAGGCGATCGGAGGCAACCGCGTCGTGCGCAGTCGCAGCGCGGAGCAGCTTGATCGCGACGGGCAGCCCGTCGGTGATGCGTGTCGCTTGATAAATGACACCGCTCGCGCCCGAGCCCATCCGCGCGCCGATGCGGTACTGCCCGGCGACGACGCTGCCCTCGAGATCGCCTGCGCCTGCGCCTCCCTCGTTGTCGCGAATGGCGAGGCTTCGCTCGAGCGCGTGGACCCGCATCGCCTGCGCGGCGCCGTCGATGCGCCGGCGGCGAGCCCGCGTCCAACCGAGCCCTGTGCCGCCGAGGAGCAGCGGCGCGGCGAGCGCGACGAGCGCGGTGATGAGCGAGGGATGCGCCGCCAGCGCGGCGCCGCCGAGGGCCACACCGCAAGCCGCGCCCGCCGCGACGTCTCGCCCCGGCGTCGGCACCGGCCATCGCACCTCGAACTCCTGCGCTTCCTCCGTCGACACGAGCGCGGTGACCGTGCCCTGACCGAAGCCGAAGAGCACACACGACGGCGAGCTCGATGCCGCGCGCCCTCGCGAGGAGGCCATCCTTCTCGAGTGCAGGGTCGTGACCGATACGGACCTTCCCTCGCCAGTAACCGGCCGTCGACTCGACGGTCTCCCATCGCGTGGTGCGTCCGTGCTCGCTGTCGGACGAATCGAGGCGCCCGAATGCATCCTCGGGAGAGCGCGTTCCACGGAGCAGCCTCGCCCAGGTCCCGAGGTTGTCGGGCGCGATCAGGTACGGGCCGACGTCCGCGAGCGCGTCCGGCAAGAGGACGACGAACGCCTGGAGCGCACGATGCAGCGCACCGAGCGGGAGCAAGCGAGTCTCGTCATCGAGGTCGGCGCGCGCGAGGCGCACGGAGGCGAGCCACACGTCGACGGCCTCAGCGCCTTTTGCGGCTTGGAGACAGAGGAGGAGCGCCTTGATCTTCGACGCGCTCGTCTGCCCCGTCGGGAACGTGTGCCGGACCTTCAAGGGAGCTCACCGGCAAGGGTACGCCGCGTCGTCCCCCGCGAACAGGGACCACGCGTGAAAGCTGCGCGATGGGCGATCCGTAGCCTCTTCCCGACCGTAGCGGTGTGAGGAACGGTGTGAGATAGGATCGCGCTCGCGATGGCACCGAGCGACGACGTCCCGATCGCGATCGTGCAGGAGGCCGACAGCGCCGAGCGGGTGGTCGTGCTCCGGATCCGCGTGCCGGGACGGACGGCCTTCGTGATCATCGGCGCAGCGAGGACGGGCGGCGCCGCTGGCCTGGTGCCGAACGGTGCGCGGCAAGAGCTCTGGGGCGGACGCCTGCCGCCGGGCTCGACGCGGCAACGCCCGCGGGAGGCGACCCTCGCGCTCGCACGGGTGACGGCGATCGTCGGCAGCGAGGTGTTCTTCGAACCGCACGTGAAGCCCCGCGAGCCGAGCGACGATTGGGACGCCGAGGTCGACCACGAGACCGAGGTCGAGAACGACGGCGCTACGCGAGCCGGCCGTACGCGGTGCCTCCGCGTCCATGGCGGCCGGGTCGTCGTGACCGACGCCGAGATGCCCCGCGATGCGCGACCGTTCGTCGGCATGCTCGCGAACGACGCCGATCGCGCCGCGCTCGAGGAACGCGGGATGACGCTCGCCCGCGCGCTCGCGGATGACTCCGTCGAGATCCACCGCGCAGACCTCCATCGAATGCTCGACAAGGCGCGTCTGCGCATCGAGCGCAGGCGAACGGCGGTCCGCGACGATCTCTCGAAGATCTCTCAGGCCGACGGCATCGCAGCGCAGGCGCAGTGGCTCGTCGGCGAAGCGGCGCGGGCGCCACGCGGCGCGACGAAGCTCATCGTGACCGACTGGTCGAGCGGCGAGGCCGTGACGATGGAGGTGCCGCTCGATCCGTCGAAGAGCGCGCGCGTGCAGGTCGAGGCGATGTTCAAGCGTGCCAAGCGCCTCAAGCTCGGCGGCAAGATCGCGGAGGAGCGGCTCGCGCAGGCGGATGCGCAGGGACAGGCGCTCGCGATCGCCGTGGAGAGCGTACGTACCGCGACGTCGCTCGCCGAGATGGACGCGGCGGCACGGGAGGCGAAGAAGCGCGCGCCCCGGGACGTGATGCTGACCAACGGCGCGCCGGGCGCGGGCGTGACCGCTGGCGCGACGAAGGGTGCGAAGGCGGGTGGGAGGCGGGTACCCTTCCGCGCGTTCGTCGCGCGCAGCGGCCGGACGGTGCTCGTCGGCAAGGGCGCGGCGGACAACGACGCGCTCACGTTGAAGATCGCGAAGCCGCACGACCTCTGGCTGCACGCGAAGGACCGCACGGGAGCGCACGTCATCGTCCAGCTCGACAAGGGGCAGACGTGCCCCGCGGAAGATCTGGTGGATGCGGCGCATCTCGCCGCGCACTTCTCGGACGCGCGCGACGAGAAGGCCGTCGACGTGCAGTACACGCCGCGCCGCTACTTGCGGAAGCCGAAGGGCTCGGCTCCCGGCGCGGTGGTGGTCGACCGCGAGAAGGTGCTGCCCCTCCGATTCGACGTGGCCCTCCTGCGCGCCTTGCTCGAACGCGAGGCGCTGTGACCGCGACCTAAGGCGGCGGCGCGGTGGCAGGCACGAGCACCTGTCTGCGCTCGAGCTCCTCCTTCAACCGAAGGAGCTCTCGATGGGACGGCGCAGCGCGGAGCCCCGCCTCCACGTGAGCGGCGGCAAGCGGCAGCATCCCGAGGTTCGTCGCGGCGGCTCCCGCGAGATAGTGCGCCTCGGCGTAGCGCGGCTTCCGCGCGACGGCTCGATCGGCCGCGTCGAGTGCCTGCTTCCATTGGCCGCCACGCACGTAGACCGACGCGAGGTTCACCCAGACCCGCGGATTGGTCGGTTGCGCCTCCCCCGACTCCAGGCAGTAGCGCTCGGCGAGGTCCAGGCGATCGCGTCGGAGCTCCAGCACGCACGCCGCGTCGAGCGCTCGCCACGATCGGGAGAGCGCGAGCGATCGCGACAGCTCGGCATCGGCTTTCACGACGTCGTGCTGCTCGAGCGCGAGGTAGCCGAGCAGATAGTGCCCGTGCGCATCGTCCGGATGCGCCGCGACCATCGAGCGAGCGACACTCTCGCGATCCTTCCACGCCGGGATGTGAAGCTCCGTCAGCGAGGCCTGCACGGCCACGAGCACGGTCAGGATGATCTCCACGAGCCGCGCGAGCGGACGCGAACGCAGCGCCGTCACGACCGCCGCGAGCGCGAAGCAGAGGCCTGCCGAGGCGGCGTACCCATACCGGTCACCGGCCACGGGCTCCGCCGGCGCGATCGCCGACATCGGCGCGACCGTCAGCGCGAACCAGGCCAGGCCCACGAGAGCTCCGGCGCCCCACGAGCCCGGGTCGCGGCGACGCTTCGCCGCGACGAGCCCGAGCCCCGCGAGCGCCCCGAGCGTAGCGACGACGACGAAGGTCGGCAGGAGGCGCAGCGGCTGCAACGGGTCGAGCCCAACCGGGACGAAGAGCTTTGCCGCCACGCGCGCCGCGATCGAGGCGAACGCCGGGATCGCCCACCCCAGCGCGTGGAGGGCGGCGTCGCCTGTCGCGATGCCTACGCCACGCCGCATCGCGAGGTAGGCGACCGTGAGCGCAAGCAGCGCCGCCCAGTCTCGCCAGCGCTCGCGCCACCTGCGCCCGAGCAGCACGACGTCGTCCGCGACGAGAACGAGGGCCCAGCCGATCGCGACCTCCTTCGTGAGGAGCGCGCACGCGAACGCGAGCGGCGCCAGCCACCGTCGCGTCCCCGCATTCGCCACGAATGCGAGCAGCAGAAAGGTCGTGACGAGGACGTCGAACCGCCCAGAGATCCAGAGCACGGCCTCCGAGTTGGCCGTCGCGACGGCCCAGAAGGACGCGAGCAGCGCCGCCGCGACGGAAGGGGCCGCGAGCCTCCGACGGAGCACGAGGGCGAGCAGCGCCGCGTTTCCCGAGTGCAGGAGCACGTTCGTGAGGTGGTGTGCGGCGGGCGACGTCGACACGCGCGCGACGACCCAGAAAGACGTCATCGCGACAGGTCGGTAGTAGCTCGCTTGCTCGTCGAGGCCGCTCGCCTTCCAGGTCTCTTGCGTCCACAAATCCCACAGCCCGTGGAGCGAGGCGAGGCTCGGGTTCTCCGAGGTGAGTGCCGCGTCGTCCCACGCGAGCCCCAGCCACGACGCGCGCAGATAGACGAGAAACGCCAGGAGCGCGGGCAACACGATCGGCCACGGGACGAGCGCGCCCGTTCCGGCGCCGCGCGCGCCCGCGCCGGCTGGGGCGGCCGACGCCGCTTCTGGATCGAGGTCCGCCACGACAGCGCGCAAATTATCAGATCCGCGCGCGGAGCGACGGGTGGCCCGCCAACGCGTGAGCCCGCACGCGCCGTGCGTGTGATAAGCACGGGCTTCGCCATGCGCCTCGCCGAGACCATCGCCGGCTGGCTCGGACGCGTCGAGGTCGTCCTCGCGGGCGTCGACGGATACCTGCGCGAAGGCGAAGATGCCCTCGCGAAGGGCGACCCGATGCGCGCGCGCGCCGCGGCGAAGGCCATCCTCCTCCACGTGCCGCACTCGCCGCTAGGGCTCGCGCTCCTCGCCGACGCCTGCGAGTCGGCGCGGCTCGACGCCGAGCTCGCGCTGACGCTCGAGGAGCTCGCGGGGCGCGTCGCCTCGCGCGGAGAGATCTGGGTGCGCCTCGGCCGCGCACGCGAGCGTGTGGGCTCGCCGCCGGAGGAGACCCGCGACGCTTTCCTGCGCGCGCTCGCGGTGGCCGAGCCCGGGAGTGACGCGAGGCGCGAGGCGCTCCTCTGGCTCGCCGACC
>JANXVA010000214.1 GCA_025351875.1 Myxococcales bacterium
GAAGGCAATCTCGGCATCCTTGAGGCGCGGATCGGCTCCGGGAATGGTGGCGGTCACGACGTCGTAAGCGCTCGGATGCTGCCCGGCCTTGACGGCGGCGTGCAGCCTGATCGACTCGCCGGAGCGCAGCCTGAGCTGCAGCGCGCGGGCCGTCCTCACCACCGCAACGACGCGACGGTAGCCATCGGCATGCTCACCACGCACTTCGTCCCTGATGCCGGAATGGAGCTCGTCCTGCAGCTTCTCGAACTCGTCCGTAGGTAGCGTGTCGCGCGAGAATGTTCGTAGGCCCTCAGCGCTGTAGAACTCGACGCGGGCGTCGTGAAAGTGCTCGCGGAGGTCTTCGCGGGACACGAGCGCCCCGTCGAGCGCCTTCATGTCCTGCTTGAGGTGGTCCGCATACGCACGTCGAAGCTCACCGACAAAAACCGCCTCATTGTCAGCCGGGACGCTCGGCGGCAGCATCGGTTCAGGGCGCGTTGGGAGTCCACCGCCGAACCGCGCCACGTACCACCGCGTCTTGGCGTGGCCCTCGATGATGCGGAGGAGCGGCTTGGTCTGGAAAATGGAGAAGTCGAGGCTCGCGATGTGCGCCTTCATCGCGGCGTCGCACTCAACTACCTCCGTTTTGGTGATCGCCGTCCGACACGCCTTCTCCCAGTTCGCGAGCAGGCCGTCACGTAGCGCCTGCGGCTTCTTCAAGAGGTTCGAGAGCGTCGGGCCGACACCCTGCGGTGCGACGAAGAAGTAGCTCCGAGGGTACGAGTAGTCGCCCCTCAGTGTGTAGTACGCGAGCTTGCCCAACTCGATCCAGACGTCGCCAGGCGCGAGCACCCTCTGATAGTGCTTGCACTGGTAGTTGTCCCACGCGCCGCTGCCGCCCTTCACCGTGGCGATGACGTCGCGCCCCATGTCGCCCGCGCCGCCGCACCGCTCGACCAGTTCGTACTCGTCGCGCAGCGAGTCGACCCACTCCTGAACGAAGCGCTCCCAGTGGTCAGGGCTGAAGAGCCTGACGCGGTCCTCGGGATGCACCGGAAGCCCTGACGCCACGACGTCGGCAGCCAGCCCAGGCGGCGGCAGCGACGGCTGAGGGATCGGAACTGGCGGCGGGACCTTCTTCATGACGGCCGGACGTAGCCGTAAACCTTGAGCACACGGGCATCCTAGCCTCACTTGAGGCTGGTCGTTCGCACCAGTGGAAGCAAGGCCCCCCCCTGCGATCTCGTCACGCGGCGATGGCCCCCCCCCCCAGCGCGACGGGATGTTGGCCACGCATCGCGAGCGGCGGACGACCCCGGATTAGCTCCTGCCCGTTGGAGCTCTGGAGTACCGTCCGGCGTGACGACGACGCACACCCGTTCTGCATGCGTCGAGAGAGGTCAGCCTCCCAGGACGGCGACGACCTCGCCGATCACCCTGACCTCATCGGCCTCGCCTCGCGAGATCACGATCGGCTCGAACTCGGCGTTCTCCGGCTGCAGCACGATCCTCTTGGTACCGTCCGGCCCCCTGTCTTCCCGGTAGCGCTTCACGGTGTAGTGACCACCGGTCTCCGGATCGGTCGTGCCCGCGTGGCGGATGAGGACCGGACGATCGGGTGACGACGGGAGCGAAGCCCGGCGGAAAAGGCAGTAGCCACCATCCGGGATGGCGGGCTCCATCGAACGGCCGCGCACCTGCGCCACGAACATGCCCTTCGTGAACCGAGGAGAGGCATCCCACGCGATCCACTCGACGCTCGGGTCATCGAGCTCCCGGACGTCCTCCTGGACCTCGCTCCAGGCTCCCGCCGCGGCTTGGAGGGCGACCAAGGGAACGCAGGTCTTGAAGCGCTCCTCTGGTTTGGGGGTGACGCGGCGGAAAGGCACCACCTTCTGCTGGGTCGAGGCCGACTCCTCCCCGTCGAGGATGTCGAGCCTCGGGAGCGCGCCGACGATCTTCATCGTCTCCAGGCTCACGGTGATGACGCGCAGGAACAGTTCCAGCGGATACTTGGGGTTGCCCATGGTTTCGGTGGCCCAGAGGTTGGCCTTGTTGGTCTTGGCGAACTTCATCTTCGTCACGCGGTAGCGCTCAGGCTTGCGAGAGAG
>JANXVA010000174.1 GCA_025351875.1 Myxococcales bacterium
GTTCGCCGACGAGCGTTTCTTCGCCGTTCGCGATCTCGCCCGCCTCGCGCTCGGTCGCGTCGCGCACGAGCAGTTCCGCTTCGACGACGCGCGCTACTACTACTACCTCGTCCCCCGCGACTCGGACCGCCTCGCCGAAGCGCTCTACGAGGCGGCGACGACGCGCTACGAGAAGAAGGACTACGAAGGCGCGCGCGAGCTCCTCGACGATCTCAACGCGTTGAAGACGCACCATCGCTACGAGGACGAGGCGCGCATCCTCGATGCGTACATCGATCTCGCGCTCTGTCGCTTCCCCGACGCCGACAAGAAGCTCGTCGGCTTCCTGCGCGCCTACGAGCCCGTGCGCGATGCTGCACGGAGGCTCGGCACCAGCGAGCGCGGGACCCGCGCACTTCTCTCTGCCGCGCGTGCCGGTGCCGACGCGGGCGGTGGTGATGCTGCCGGCGCCTCGGTCTCGCCCGACCAGCTGCGCGCCGTCGCCGCGCTCGTCCGCGTCGACCCGCTCTACGGCGAGGTGTCCCGCAAGCGCGCCGTGCTCGAGCGCGAGTCGAGCGGTCTGCGACTCGCGTCGATCACCCTTGGCGACATGCAGCGGAGCCTCGCGACGACGGGCGGCGTTCGCCCGCAGCTCGAGGACAAGGGCGACCCGTACGAGAAGGCCCAGGACGCGCGCGCCGCGATCGACGGCGTTCGCCGGCAGATCGACGACCTCGAGCAGGCCAAGGCAGGCGCCGAGAAGATCACGCCGCTACGCAAGGAGCTCGCCGAGCTCGAGGCTCGTCTCGGCTCGGGCTCTCCCTCCGCCTCGGACACCGCGGCCGCCGCGCAGGCCGGTGCAGGAGCCGATCTGCCCGAGCTCCTCCGCAATGACACGCTCATCGCGTCGTCGCTCACGCGTGAGCTCGACGGCGTGCGCACCGAGCTCGTCGCCGCGGAGACGGCGCTCGCGAAGGACTCGCTCCGCAGGCTCGACTTGCGGCTCTCGCGGCTGCTCCGCCGCGCGCGGCTCGGGCGTATCGAGTCGGTGCTCGGAAAGAAGCGCGCGCTCGAGGTGGAGATCGAGGCGATCAACGCCGGCTACCTCCCGAAGGACGCGCTCGATTCGCTCGATGCCGCGCGCTACCTGCGCGACAGCGAGGAGTACTGGCCGTTCGAGGGCGACGACTGGCCCGACGAGTTCGTCGGCAGCGAGGGCTTGAAGTGAACCGAGCGCTCCTCGCGCTCGCTCTCGTCGCCTGCTCGAAGTCCTCGTCGGAAGCGGCGCCCGTCGCGACCGCGAGCGCGTCGAGCGCGGCGAGCGCGGTCCCTTCGGCATCCGCTTCCGCTTCGGCGTCCGCCTCACCGTCGGCAGCCGCCGCGGTCACCGCACCCCTCCCCGACCCCAAGACGTTCCCCGGAACGGCGGCGGGGGCGAAGGCTCTCGTCAGCGAGTTCGTGAAGCCCGGCGTCGACGCGCCCGCGCTCACCAAGCTCCTCCGCCCCACGACCGCGGACTACAACGCCGTCTTCGACGCGAAGGCCGCCGCCAACCTCGACGCGGTGTACTCGCCCGAATGGGAGCGCGGCAGCTTCGTCGTGATCGCGCGGCCCGGGCAGACCGACGTGAAGGTCTCCTCGGCCACGGTCGCCGACCTCAAGGCGAACAACGAGAAGGCGAAGGACTTCCCCGGCGGTTACGCGAAGCTCGCATCACACCTCGTGGGCAACGCGACGATCTATCGGTTTCGTTTCATCGAGCCCGGCCAGGAGCAGGGAAGCTCGTACGACGGGCTCGTGCACGTCAACGGCCACTGGGCCCTGATCCCCAAGCCCTGGCGCGGTCTCGACGACCACCACTGAGCCTCAATCTTCGTCGAAATCGTGGTGTATCATCACGGGGCTTGGGCTCTCGCGCTCGCTCCCTGACGTCACTCACGCGGAACGCGACCTACGTCGCCGCGCTCCTATGTGCGGCCGGCGTCGCGCACGCGGCGCCGAGCGACAAGAGCAAGCCCGCCGATCCCGCGCCAGGTGCGAGCGCGCCCGCGACGTCGAGCGTGCGCGCCGCCGCGGAGACGGCGATCGTCGCCAAGCCGGTCGTCAAGCCGGGGAAGAAGGGGGCGCAGGGCACCAGCTCGGGCACGCTCGCGGGTCCGGGCGGCCGCCCCGCCGCCAACGGCGCCAAGCTCCCGGATGCGCTCCGCAAGCAGCTCGAGAAGCAGCTCGAGGCGCGCATCGATCGTGATGTCACGCAGATCAAGGCGCTGCGCGGCGAGGCCATCGGCCTCCTCACCACCTTCGTCGCCGAGACGCCGCGCGAGGCTCGCGAGATGCCCGAGGCGCTCCTCCGCCTTGGCGAGCTGAAGTGGGAGCTCGAGCGCGAGCAGTTCGTCGAGCGCTTCCGCGCGTGGGAGGCGAAGCCCGTCGACCAGCGCGGCCCGAGCCTCGACCCGAATTTTCAGCCCTCGCGCGATCTCTTCGCGCGCGTCCTCAAGGACTACCCCTGGTTCAACCAGTACGACCTCGCGCTCTACGTCGATGGCTTCCTCGCCTACGAGCAAGGCAAGCAGGACGAGGCGATCGATCGCTTCAACCGCATCCTCAAGGATTTTCCGCGGTCGCGGTTCGTCGCCGACGCGCACATGGCGCGCGCCGAGTCGCTGTTCAACGGCAAGTACGACTACGCCGCGGCGCTCGTCGAATACGAGGAGGTCCTCAAGTTCAAGAACAGCGAGCTCTACGGGCTCGCGCTCTTCAAGAGCGCGTGGTGCATGTGGCGCCTCGGTCGCAGCGAGGAGGCGGCGAAGCGCTTCGTCAGCGTCTTCGAGGTCACGGACGCTTCGTCCGGTGGGGCCAAGGCGAACGCCGCGCAGCGAAAGCAGCTCGACGAGCTCCAGGCCGAGGCGCTCAAGTACCTCGTCGAGGTCTTCACCGAGGACGAGAAGAACACCGCGCAGGACGTCTACGGCTTCCTCACCAAGATCGGCGGCGACCGCTTCGCCGGCAAGGTCGTGCGCGCCCTCGCCGTTCAGTTCTACGATCAAGCCCATTACGACCGCGGGATCGAGGCCTATGAGCTGCTCCTCAAGCTCGAGCCCGCGAGCGCCGACGCCGGCTCCTGGGTCCTCCAGATCGCGCAGGGCTACAACGCGATCGAGGATTGGCCGAAGCTCCGCACCTCGTACGATCGCGCCGTCACGGGCTACACCGCCGGCTCCGCGTGGGCGAAGACGCAGGGCGATCAGGCCGTCGTCGCGCGCACGAGCTCGGAGATCGAGAAGCAGCTGAAGGAGCACGCCCTCCAGCTCCACGCCAAGGCGCAGAAGGACAAGACGAGCCGCGCCGAGTTCGAAGGCGCGGCGGGCCTCTACCTCGTCTACCTCTCGAAGTTCGAGAGCGAGAAGGGCGCGTACCAGATCCACTATTATCTGGGCGAGATCTACTTCCACCACCTCGACAAGGGCAACGACGCCGCGACCCAGTACATGGCTGCCGCGCGCGGCATGCCCAAGGACGAGGCTTCGCTGGAGCCCCTGAAGGCGCAGCGCCACGACGCCATTTACAACGCGATCGCCGCGCTCGAGAAGGTGCGCTTCACCGAGCTCGAGGCGCGGAAGAAGCAGCGCGTAGGTGACCAGGGAAGCGCGTTCCAGGAGACCGAGGCGGACAAGAAGTTCGCGGAGGCCCTCGAGCTCTACGCGCAGCTCTACCCGAGCGATCCGGCGCTGCCCGAGCTCTTCTTCCGCCAGGGCCGCCAGTACTACGACTACGGCGTCTACGACGCGGCCGTGAAGATCTGGGGCTCGCTCCTCGAGAAGTTCCCGCGCAGTCAGTACGCGCTCGCCGCTGGCGAGCTCATTCTCGACTCGTTCAACCGCGCGAAGAACTTCGAGAACATCGAGACGTGGGCGCGCCGCCTGAAGAGCGCGCCCGCCTTCTCGAGCGACACGAACCAGAAGAAGCTCGACACGCTCATCGTGCAGGCGGTGTTCAAGCAGGGCGAGCAGAGGGCCAACGCCGGCGAGCACTCGGAGGCGGCGAAGGCCTATCTCCGCGCCGCGAAGGAGTTCCCGAATGACCCGCGCGCCGCGCAGGCATGCGTAAACTCCGAGCTCGAGGCGCAGAAGGCCGGCGACACCGAGACGCTCAAGGAGGGCGCGAAGCTCGTCTCCGGCAAGGCGTACGCGAGCAAGCCCGAGTCCCCGCACGGCGTGTGGATCGCCGCGGCCACCTTCCAGTCGATGGGGCTCTTCGCCGAGTCCGCCGACTTCCACGAGGCCATCGCGGGGCTCGCGGATCGCGATCACCCGAACTACCAGAAGTACGAGCACGCCAAGGACGCCGCGTACAACGCCGTCGTGCTTCGCGTCGCGACCGGCGAGCACGACAAGGCGATCGCCAACGGCAACCGCTTCCTCGCGCAGTACGGCACCACCGCCGACGCCGACGAGGTCGTCTTCCAGATGGGGAAGGCGCACCAGAACGCCGGTCGCAACAAGGAGGCCGCCGACCTCTATCGCCGCTACCTCGCGCGCTCGAAGAACCAGGATCACCGCGTGCAGGGCTGGGTGCTCCTCGCCACCGCGCTCGCGAAGACCGGCGACGACCGCGGCGCCGACGACGCCCTCAAGGCCGCCGTCGACATCGGCAAGCACCGCAAGGCCGACCTCGGTCCCGACGGCAAGTACGCCGCGGCGCACGCGCGTTACATGGAGGGCGAGCGCGTCCTCGAGAGGTTCGACAAGATCAAGATCGAAGGCGACGTGAAGCAGCTCTCGGGCCGCCTCAAGCAGAAGGCCGAGCTCCTGAAGGCCGCGTCCGCGTTGTTCCTCGACGTCGTGTCGCTCGGCGTCGCCGAGTGGACGACCGCGGCGCTCTACCAGATCGGCCGCACCTACGAGACGTTCAGCAAGTCGCTGAAGGAGTCGCCTCCTCCTTCGGGCCTCTCCGACGCCGACAAGGAGGCCTACCAGACGCAGATCGACGAGTTCGCCGTTCCGATCGAGGAGCGAAGCCTGGACGCCTACGAGAACGGCTGGAAGAAGGCGATCGAGCTCCAGATCTACAACCAGTGGACCGCGAAGATGCGCGAGTCGCTCGGTCGCTTGAATGCGGAGCTCTACCCGCCCTTCAAGGAGACGGGCTTCGAGATCCGCTCGCAGGCGCCGATGCCGCTGCCTCCGCTGATCGATTCGCCGCGGCGCGGCGGAGAGAAGGCGGCGCTCGGCACCGTCGAGAAGAAGAAGGGCGAGCTGGCGACCGGCGGCGCGAAGCCTCTCGCCACACCGGAGAAGCCCGCGCCCGCGACGCCCGCCGCCAAGCCCGAGCCGCCCGCGAAGGCGGCACCCGGAAAGCCTGCTCCCACGCCGAAGCCCGCGGGCACGAGCAGCAGCAGCGCGGCGACGGGCGCCCTCGTGCCCGACGACGACGCGGCGAATGCGGCGGCAGCGAGCGCGCCTCCGCCGAGCGATACGTCGAAGAAGCCGCCGCCGAAGAAGAAGGGCGCGAAGTGATGCGCCTCTCCACAGAGCGCGTGCTCAGGAGCGCGCTGCTCGCCATGGCGCTCGTGTCCGTCGCGTGTGGCGGCGGTAAGGGGAACCAGGGTCCGAAGGTCGCCGAGAAGGGGCTACCCCCTGCGAACCCGATCGCCGTGCAGCGCATGGTCGAGGGTGTCACCGCTGCGAAGGACCCTCGCATGCAGACGCGCGCCATCGCGCTCCTCCGCGAGGCGGTCTCGATCGATCCGAACCTGTGGGAGGCGCGGTTCGACCTCGGTGTCGTGCTCGCCAACGCCGGCGACCTCGCCAATGCCGAGGAGCAGCTCCGTGCGGCCGCCAAGACCGCTCCCGAGCGCGAGGAGGTGGCCGTCGCGCTCGCCGAGGTGCGGCGTCGTCGCGGGTCGAACAAGGACGCCGCCTCGAGCCTCGACGACTTCGTGAAGGATCATCCCGGCGCCATCGAGGCGCGCACGCTGCTCGTCGCCGCGCTCCGCGACTCGGGTCAACACGAGCGCGCGATCCAGAACGCTCGCGAGGTGCTCGTCCGCAAGCCGGGCGACGCGACCGCGCTCGCCGAGCTCGCGCTCTGTCACCTCGGCAAGGGCGAGCGAGACACCGCGCAGCTCCTCGTCAAGCAAGCCCTCGACGTCAACGCCAAGAGCGCGATCGCGCACCGTGTGCAGGGCCTGGTGTTCCTCGGCGGGGGCGACGACGCAGCTGCTTTTCAGGCGTTTTCGAAGGCCGCGAACGAGGACCCGCGCGACACCACCTCACGCCTCAACATGGGCGCCGTGCTCCTCCGCGCCGGTGCGTACCGCAAGGCCGCCGAGCAGTACAAGAGCGCGCTTGCCGCCGCGCCCGACGAGCCGAGCGCGCAGGTCGGCCTGGCGGCGGCGCTGCGCGGCGAGTCGGACGGCAAGGACCCCAAGCTCCTCGACGAGGCCAAGTCGCTCCTCGAGAAGGTCCTCGCGAACGATCCCCATAGCGTCGCTGGCAACTTCAACCTGGGCGTCCTCTACGCGGACTCCCTGAAGAAGCCCGCGGAGGCCAGGACGTACTTCGAGCGTTTCCTCGAGGACGCACCGAAGGATCATCCTTCGCGTCCCGAGGCCGAGCGCCAGCTCGCGGGCTCGAAGGCCGCCGCACCCGCCACGCCGCCGCCCGCCGCGCCGGGTGCCGCTCCGCCTGGCGCGCCCGCGCCCGCCGCGAAGCCCGCAGGAGTGAAGAAATGAGAACGCGTCGCCGCCATCGGATCGAGCCCGCTCGCATGTTCGCGTTCGTGGTCGTCACGTCACTCACCGCGATCTCGCTCCTTGCCGGCGCGCAGCAGCGGAAGCCTGCGCCGGCCGCCGCGCCCGCCAAGAAGGCGCCGACCAAGCCCGCTGGCGGCAAGCCGCTCGCGCCGGAGGCCGACGATGGCGGCGCGCTCGCGACCAAGGACGAGCGCCCGCCGGCACCCGCGAGCACGAAGGACGCCGGGCCCGGAGCGGGCGCCGTCGAGTCGAAGACCCTCGATGGCGGCACGCGCGTCTTCCGCTTCGGTGAGGTCGAGGTCGAAGGGCGCCTCAAGAGCCCGCAGATCGTCTACTTCCTTCGTCGCGTCCGTGCCGAGTTCGCGGCCGGCGACCTCGGTCACCGCAGCTTCATCGGCGAGCTCAAGGAAACGCGAAACGAGCCCGGCTTCTGATGAGGCTGCGGCTCTCGCTCGCGTCCGCCGCGTTGCTCGTTCTCGGCGGGTCGGGCATCGCGCACGGTGATGTCGCGTATTCGTACGAGATCGAGAACGCCGACGCGCATGCCGACAAGGTGCTCGTCGTCTGGCCACGCGCCTGCGGTGCGAAGGGTGAGCCGCTCGGCACGATCGATCTTGCGCTGAATCCCGACTGGGCTTCGCGTATGCACGAGGTCGACTACGAGGTCGTCGTTCGCGGGCGAAGGCATGCGCTTGCCGAGCCCTGCGCGAAGAGCTCTCGGCTGTACGCGCTTCCGACGGACGTCTTTGCACGCGGAACGCGGATGGCGACCGCCGACGACAAGCCGATCGGGCAGACCGAGGCGGGGACGCCGTTCGTGATCCTTCCGACGCTCGACGCCATCGATCTCGGCAAGCGCATCGCGCTCTTCGAGAAGGATGCGCGCGTGCTGCGCACCTCGTTCCGCTTCGATCCGGCGAAGGCGTCACGGCCTGCGATCGTGAAGGCGGTCCACGAGGTGCTCCAGGTGGATGCGTTCGACGGCACCTCGTTCGCGGTGAAGGTAAAACGTGCGGTATACACGCATGAAGACGGCGGCACCGAGACGGTCACGGATCTGGCCGCCGCGAGCAGCGTCGACGCGAGCGTGCTCGCCGCGCCTGCCTCTTCCGCCTCCGTACCCGCCGCTCCGGCAGAGCCGGCGAAGCCGGACCTCGGCACCCGCTGGGTGCTCTTCGCCGCCGTCGCTGGTCTCGTCGTCGGCGGCATCCTCGCGGCGCGCAAGAAGCGCGGTACCGCCGCGAAGTGATGCGCGTTGCGGCCGGCGTTCGGCTCGACGCTCGTGGATGTAGGCTCACATCAGGGCGCTGAGCCCCTGCGAAGCCAGATCATCCCCTGATCCCGCGCGGATTCCTCGACGCTCACGCCCGGCACGTCGCCTGCAGCGGCGACGGATGATGCCGCACCCTCGTCGCCTCTTCGCGCTCTCCGTGTCCCGTGTCGCCGCTCTCGTCGGCCTCGCTGTGCTCGCCGGCGGCGCCGGCGCCTGCGCTGCGCCCGAGCCCCCGAGCCACGGCGAGGGCGTCTCCGCAAGGCACTCCGAGGCGGTGGTGGTCGACTACTACGACGGCTCCACGAAGCTGCGGAGCTGCGCCGGGACGCTTCTCTCGACGAACGTGGTCGTGGCCCCCGCCCACTGCGCGGACGGCAGCTCGAAGGCGGTCGTCACCGCCTCCAACGCCGCCCATACCCGCACGACCGTCGCCAAGGTCTACACCTATGACTGGGCGCCGGCCGACACGAATGCCGTGCGCGCGGACCGGCACGACGTCGCGCTCCTCGTCCTTCGCAAGCCGGTGCTCCACGCGCACGTCGCCAAGGTCCAGAAGGACGACTGCGACGGCTGCAAGATCGTGCAGCTCGGACGCTCGCACGACCAGAAGGGAAGCGTGCTCAGCATCTCCAAGCGACTGCGGCTGAACACGGGAGGCGCCCTGAGTAAGGCACGCATCGGCGTCGGCGCCTCGCGGATCACGCCGCGCGGCGGCGCCATGTACCGCGTTACCAACTTCAACGATCGCATCATCGTCGGTCTCGTGGTTGGTCACGGCGAGCGGTCCGGGGCCGGCGTGGTCGTTCCGCTCTCGGACTCCACGATGCAGCGCTGGATCCACGCCGTCGTGAAGACCGAGAGCACGACGGCGCTCGCGACCTCCGGTACGTCCAGCGGCACGTCGTCGCTGCGCATCCTCAGCGAGGAGGACGGCACGGACGACAGCGCCGCCGCGCCTGCCAAGGACACCACGCCGGAGCGCGTGGACGACGAGAGTGCCTCGGGCTCGGAGCCGTCGGTCGAGCAGGCGTCTCCGCCTGAATCAACGCCCGATTCGACTCCGGCCGCGGATCCGGTGGTCGACTCGCCCACGTCCGATTCGTCGCCGAAGTCGGACCCCGCGTCTTCGTCCGATCCGTCGTCCGCGCCCGACGGCACTGGCTCTCCCACGACCCCCGACGAGCCGGTCGTCCCCACCGGCGAGACCACCTCCGAGTCGAACAGCTCCGGCGCAGGCGCCCCGACCGCCACGCCTGCCGCGAATGGCGACCCGGGCGCGACCGACGACGCGAAGGCGATCGATCCCAGGGCCACGCCTGCCGCGACCGACCCCGTCGCGAGCACGGCCCCCACCTCCTCGACGCCCAACGAGACCAGTCCCGGCTGGCCCGGCACGATCGCGGGCGTCGGCGCCCTGAAGGCGCCCGCGAGCACGGAGGAGACGACCGTTCATCCCAGCGGCAACGCCGTCACCGTCGCGAGCCCTGGCGATCCTGCCTTCAAGGACGACGCGAAGCTCGCCGCGCAATACACCGGCACGGCCAACGTCTACAACTCGCACGGCATGCCGGGCACGCTCCTCGGCGGCGTCCCCGCCGAGACGATGAAGGGCTTCCTCGCCGACGACAAGCCGCTCATCGTCGCGTCCTGCTTCTCCGCCGCGCCCATGTCTGGCGGCAGCACCATCCGTCGGGTGGTCTCCGCGTACGGTGACGATCCTGCCGTCGCATCGCGCGTCTATGGATGTTCCGGTTACGCCTCCGGCGACGACGCCAACGGCCTCGGCTGCACCGGCACGTGGCTGGATGCGAACGGCAAGGCCGTCCCCTCGACCGAGCGCGATCGTCTGAGCCTGCACCAGTACCAGTGCAGCTCGAACACGTTCGACAAGGACGGTAAGCCGGTCTGGAGCGACTGCGCCTCGAACAACTGAACGAAGTGGCGCAACGCCGATAGGCGTGTCGGTGGACATCGCTCACACGAACACCCGCGGTTCGCCCGTCGGGCCTCGGATCTGCGGAACTCGTGGCTCGTCTGATACCCTGAGGGGGATGGCCCAGGCCCAGCCGCTTGCCCCGAATGCGCTCCGCGTCGCCGCCGTCTGGGGAACCACGGTCGTTGCCCTGAGGACGCTCTCTCGCGGAGAGTCCTTCGCGCTCGGTGACGGCAAGAACTGCGAGCTTCCGATCCCCGACGGCATCGAGATGTCGGGGACACCGCTCAAGGGCGGGCCAGGGGGCTGGGAGCTCGACGCGAAGGGGAGCGTCGGCGGTCTGCTCACGCTCCGCGGTCGCGTCGAGGATCCCGTCGCGATCGCTCGCGCCGGCTCCCCGGTGCCCGTGATGCCCGGCGACTACGGTCTCATCCAGTACGGTCAGTTCTCGATCTTCTTCCAGTACACCGCGCAGCCGATCGCGATGAGCTCGTTGAAGGGCCCTGAGCTCCTCACCGTGCTCGCCATCTTCTGCAGCGCGATGCTCCACCTCGGCCTGCTCGGCCTCGTCCGCACGCTCATGACGCCGGACCAGCTCGCGAAGCCCCTCGAGCTCACGAACCCCGAGGAGTACGCGGCGCGCTTCGGCCTGAAGCGCGCGGTGCTCGAGACGCCTCCGCCGGAGCCCGTCACCGTAGGCCAGGAGAAGGGCGGCGGAAGCGGCGTCAAGGACCCTGGCGCGCAGGACAAGAAGGCGCAGGGCGGCGGCAAGAAGATCAAGGGCGACGAGGGTAAGTTCGGCATGAATGACAAGGCCGATCACACCCAGCTCACCGGCGACATCAAGCCGACGACGCACTACGGCGGCCTCAGCGAGGTCCTCGAAGGGGACACCGGCAAGGAGATCCAGAACACGCTCAAGTCGATCAACAGCGTGTCGGCGGCGCTCTCCGGGCTCAACTCGAACACGATCGTGCTCGGCAGCGGCGGAGGCACCGGCCTCAAGGGCGCGGGCTCCGGCGGAGGCGGCAACGGTCCCGGCGTGGCGTTCGGCTCGGGGACGCTCGACACCGGCTTCGGCGCGGGCAACGGCGGTGGGTTCGGCGGCGGCGCGGGAGGCCCCGGCGGTCGCGGCACCGGTGGCAACGGCAAGGGCGGGACGGGCGGCGGCGCGGGAACGGGCAACGGCGCCGGCGGCGGCGGCCCCGGCGAATCGAAGGTCGCGGTCGGCGCTGGCGCGGGTGCGTCGAAGGGCGGCCTCTCGCAGGAGCAGGTCCGTCGCGTCGTCATGGCTCACCTCGGCGCCGTGCGCGCTTGCTACGAGAGCGAGGCGCAGCGCAACCCCGGGCTCAAGGGCGGCGTGACCGTGCAGTGGTCGATCGACCCGGGCGGCAGCGTGTCGAGCGCGTCGCTCGGCGGAAGCACGCTGGGCAACCCGCGCGTCGAGGGTTGTGTCGTCCGTCAGGTGAAGGGATGGCACTTCCCGTCGAGCGAGAGCCCCACCATCGTCGGCGGCTTCCCGTTCAAGTTCGGCGTCGGCGGGTAGCTACGTCGTCTGCAGGATCCTGCGACGATGTGACTGCGGCGTTCTGCAGCGTTCGTGCATTGTGCAACGATCGCCCTTGTTTCCGAGCGAACGTTTGGCGTGGCGCCTCTCTGGAGGCATCATGATGTGCGCGCTTCGGCGCGTCCCGTTCGCGTCATGTCGAGATTGCTCCTCACGCTCGTTGCCATGCTGTCGCTGCTTCTCGCGGCGCTGGCGTTCGGACGGCAGTCGCCGCCGAGGAGCTACGAGCCGCATGTGGTCACCAGCTCGCGGTCGACCGCGCACGCGCGCGCCGCGGCACATGCGTCGGCGCACGAGCGCACGAGCATCGACGACGACGACGAGTACGACGACGCCGACGACGTGGAGGTCGCAGTCCTCGCGCCGCCCGCCGACGGCGTCGACGACGTCGCCTCCGACGGCGCGAGCGACGGACGCTCCACGCGCCCCGCATTCGCCACGACGGATGCATCGCTCCGCATGACGGGGCGAGGCATCTGTCCGGCAGGCGAGCACCGAAGCACGACCGACAGACCACCTCGCGCCTGATCTTGCCTGGAACCAGCAGGGGTACGCATCTGGCGTGCATGCCCTTGTGTGCTGCCCACGCTCGAGGAGGTCACGAGTCCGATGTGTACCGTCGTTTCGAAGAAGAGTGCTCGCCGCTCGGTCGCGGCAGCCGCGCTGACGCTGCTCGTGACCGCGCTCACGGCGCCCCTGGCGACCGCCGTGCATGCCGAGCCCGCGAGCCGTGAGCTACCGACCGGCGCGGTCTCGCTCTCGCTGAAGGAGGCGCTCGAACGCGCCGAGCAGCGTGGGCCTGACGTGATTCTCGCGGCCCGCGCGGTCCAGGAAGCACGCACGCTGCGCGTCGGTGCGGGCGTCGTGATGCCCTCGAATCCGCGTCTCGCCGTCGATGCGCGACCGCTCTTCACCGGTGGCCCGGCAGGACAGCTCGGATACGCCGCGACGCTCGAGATGCTCTTCGATGTCGGCGGCGCACCGAACGCGCGCGTGCGGGAGGCCGAGCGCGCGGGTGAAGTTGCGACGGCGGACCTGTCGCTCGAGCGGCTGCGGGGCCGGATCGCGGCCTGGATCGCCTATCTGCAGGTGCGCGTCGCGGAGATGCGCATCGCGGAGACGAAGTCGCTCGTCGGCATCGCCGAGCGCATCCTCCGCGCCTCGAAGCAGCGCGGCGCCATGGGGGCCGCCGGCGACATCGAGGAGACGCTCGCGACCGCGGACCTCGGGCAGCTGCGCGCGGCGATCGAGGCCGCGAGCCGCGAGCGCGACGAGCACATCGCGACGTTGCGCGATGTGCTCGACCTCGGTTCGACCCAGCCCGTGGTCCTCACCACTCCGCTCGAAGAGCCGCCTCCTCCGCCCGATCGCGACCAGCTGTTACGCCGCGCCATCGACTCGCGCCCCGAGCTCGCGCAGATACGCGCGCGGCTCGCGTTCCTCGACGCCCGCTACGATCGCCTCGGCAAGGAGCGTTTTCCGAAGATCGGCGGCTACGTCGGGGTCGATGCGTCGCCGGCCAACCCGACGTTCGGCATCCTCGGCCTCTCGATCGAGCTCCCCGTCGCGCAGCGCAACTCGGGCCCGCGCGCGCTCACCGAGGCCGCGCGCGCGACCGAGACGGAGCGCCAGGAGCTCCAGGCGCGCCGCATCGTCCGCGAAGTGAGCGCGCTCCACGCCGCGTACGAGTCGCGACGCTCGGAGCTGAAGCTCATCGAGACGACCTCCGTGCCCGCGGCGGAGCGCACCCTCGAGCTCGTGGAGGTCGGCTGGCTCGCCGGTCGGTTCGACATGTTCAGGGTGGCGACGGCCGCACGCGACGTCGCGCGCGTGCGCTCTGCCCGGCTCGATGCACTCGAAGGCGCGTGGCTGGCACGCATCGCGCTCGATCGCGCGGCAGGTGGGACGACTCAATGAGCACCAATCACGAATTCGGCGCTACTCCTCCGGCGGCATCGCGCAGCCGAAATGCTCGCGTCGTCGCGATCGTCGCGGCGCTCGTCGTCGCGGCGGGTGCGGGCGGGGTTCTCCTCCTCCGCAGAGGAGCACCTGCGTTTGCCGAACCTCCTCGCGACGTGCCGTACATGGACGGCAAGTGGATCCGCTACTCCGCCTCCTTCGCGGCGCGCGCGCAGCTCGAATTCGGGGTCCCGGAGAGCGCCGGGCTCACGCCGGTCGTCAACGTCACGGGCACCGTCACGTTCGACCCCGAGCGCGTCGCCGCGGTAGGCGCCCGCATCTCCGGCCGCGTGCGTCGGATCGCCAAGTTCCCTGGCGACCCGGTCAAGGCGGGAGACGTGCTCGCCGAGCTCGAGAGCGCAGACCTGGGGCAGGCGCAGTCCGCGGTCCTCGCGGCACGCGCCCACGCGGAGGCCGCGAACGCCAACGAGAGGCGCGAGACGCAGCTCGCGGAGGCGCGCGTCTCCTCCCAGCGCGATGCGGAGCTTGCCAAGGCTACGGCCGCGAGCACGAGGGCGGATCTGCATGCTGCCGAGCAGCGCGTCCGCGCCCTCGGAGGCACCAGCTCGAGCGAGATCGGGATCCTCGCGGTGACGTCGCCCATCCCCGGCAAGATCGTCGAGTCGCACGTCTCGCGCGGGCAGTCCGTCGAGCCGAGCGCGACGCTCTTCCGCGTCGCCGATCTCGATCGCGTCTGGATCGAGCTCGCGGTGTTCGAGCGCGAGCTCGGCCACATCACAGCGGGCGATGCCGTCGAGATCTCGCCGCAGACGAACCTCGCCGTCGTGCTCAAGGGAAAGGTCGCGCACGTCGGAGACACGATCGATCGCGAGACCCGGAGCGGCGACGTCCGTGTCGTGGTCGAGAACGTCGAAGGCTCGCTGCGGCCTGGCCAGTCCGTGCTCGCGAAGATTCACACGAAGACGACGCCGTCCGCGGTGCTCCTCTTGCCGCGCGACGCCATCACGAGCGTCGACGGCAAGCAGACCGTCTTCGTCGAGCACGACGCTACGTCGGTCGAGCCACGCGCCGTCACCACCGGCGCTCGCGACGGCACGCGTATCGAGATCACCGCTGGCCTCGCTCCGACCGACCGCGTCGCCACGAGCGGTGTCTTCGCCCTCAAGTCGGAGATCTTCCGCTAACCATGCTCACGGCCCTCGTCGCCCGATCGATCCACGTCCGTTTCTTCATCCTCGCGATGCTCGTCGTCCTTCTGGCAGGCGGCGCAGCAGCGGCGCGCTACCTGCCGATCGACGCCGTCCCCGACGTGTCGACCGTGCAGGTCTCGGTGCTCACCGACTGTCCGGGCCTATCGCCGATCGAGGTCGAGCGCACCGTGACCTTCCCGATGGAGGCCGCGCTCAATGGGCTGCCGAAGCTCGTCGAGCTGCGCTCCGTATCGCGCAATGGGCTCTCGGCGGTGACCGTCATCTTCAAGGACGGTACCGACATCTGGTTCGCGCGGCAGATGGTCCTCGAGCGTGTCCGCAGCGTCGAGGAGAGCCTCCCGAAGATCGCCGGCAAGCCCGAGCTCTCCCCGGTGTCCGGCGGCCTCGGGGAGATCTATCAATTCGTCGTCCGCTCCGACAACCACTCGCCAACCCAGCTACGTACCATCCTCGACTGGGAGATCGTCCCGAAGCTGCGCTCGGTTCCCGGCGTCATCGAGGTGAACACGATGGGCGGCGACCTGAAGGAGTACCACGTGGTCATCGACCGCGGCCGGCTCCACGCCCACGAGATGACCCTGAAGGACGTCGCCGCCGCCCTGGCGCGCGCGAACGTCGCGGTCGGCGGCGGCTACCTCGATCGCGCGTCGGAGTCGTTCAACCTCGTCGGCGTCGGGCTCCTCAAGAACGAGGACGAGATCTCGAACGTCGTCCTCCGCACGGCCGCCGACGGCACACCGCTGCTGGTGCGTCACATCGCGCAGGTGAAGATCGGCGCGGCGCTCCGCCACGGCGTCATCACGCGCGACGGCGAAGGCGAGGCGGTCACGGGCGTCACGATGATGCTGATCGGCGCCAACAGCCGCGACGTCGTGAACGCGGTGAAGGCCAAGATGGCCAAGATCCAGCGCGAGCTGCCGCCCGGTGTGAACATCGATCCGATCTACGATCGCGCGGATTTCGTGGGCCGCACGCTCACGACGGTGCTCTCCAACCTGGTCGAGGGCGCGCTCGTCGTGACGGTCGTGCTCGCGGTTCTCCTCGGGACGATCCGAGGCGCGCTGGTGGTCGTCCTCGGCATCTTCGCGTCGATGTCGATCGCGCTCTTCGGGATGCACATCTTCGGGGTCACCGGCGACCTCATGAGCCTCGGGGCGATCGACTTCGGCTTCCTGGTGGACGGGCCGATCGTCATTCTCGAGTCGGTCATGGCGGCTACCGTTGGCAAGGACCTCGTCAAGAAGGCGCGCGAGCACGCCTACGCCGAGGTGGCAGCTGCCGTGGCGCGGCCCGTCGCGTTCGCCGTCGCGATCATCATGCTCGTCTACCTTCCGCTCCTCTCGCTCGAGGGGATCGAGGGCAAGATGTTCCGCCCCATGGCGGTGACCATGGCGTGCGCGCTCTTCGGTGCGCTCGTCTACTCGGTCGTCTTCTTTCCCGCGCTGCTCGTGACCTTCGTTCCGCCGCCGAAGACGCAGGGGCCGCGATGGGTCGTTGCGCTCGAGCGTGCCTACGAGCGGTCTCTCCCCACCGCGCTGCGACTGAAGTGGGCGCTCCTCGCCGGGGCGGGCGTCGCGCTGGTCGCGAGCTTCGTCCTCCTCGCGCGAGCGGGAGCCGACTTTCTTCCGCGCATCGACGAGGGCGATCTCGTCGTCACGTTCCGCCGTGCCCCGTCGATCAGCCTCGCCGAGGCGAAGGAGCTCGACCTGGCCGCCGAGCGTGTGCTGCGACGGTTCCCCGAGGTCGTGACGACTCTCGCCATGACCGGACGCGCCGAGGTCGCCATCGACCCCGTCGGCAACGACAACACGGACATGTTCGTCCACCTCCGACCCAAGAAGGAGTGGACCACCGCGCACGACCTCGACGACCTCTCGGTCGCCATCAAGAATGCGATCGAGAGCGAGGTCCACGGCACCTTCGTCTCCGTGTCGCAGCCGATCGAGGACAAGACAAACGAGCTCATCAGCGGCTCCCGCGCCGACGTGCAGATCGCGGTGTTCGGCGACGAGCTCTCCGAGCTGAAGCGGATCAGCGAGGAGGTCGGCGCGCTCGTGCGCGGCGTACGCGGCTCGGGCGACGTGCGCATCGAGCGCGTCCTGGGCGCGCCCACCATCGTGGTACGCCCTGATCGCGTGCGGCTCGCCCGCTACGGCGTCGCCTCCGAAGACGCGCTCTCGGCGGTCGAGGCCGCGCGCGTCGGCATGCACGTGGGCTCGATCTACGAGGGCCACCGCCGCTTCGACCTCCGCCTGGTGGTGCCGCCGCGGACGTCGTCGCCGGAGGCGCTCGGCGAGCTCTTCGTCGAGGCGGCGGGAGGGGGAACCGTGCCGCTGTCGGAGGTCGCGAAGATCGACGAGACCGAGGGTCCCACGCAGGTGCGTCGCGAGGCGCTCACGCGCACCGTGCGCGTCGAGGTCAACCTCCGCGGACGCGACCTCGTCTCCTGGGTCGACGAGGCGCGCGCCCAGGTGCAGAAGCAGGTGAAGCTGCCGAGCGGCTACGAGATCCAGTGGGGCGGACAGTTCGAGAACTTCGAGCGCGCGAAGACGCGCCTCGGACTCGTCGTCCCGATGGCGCTCGCGATCATCTTCGGCATGCTCCTCTGGATGTTCCAGAGCGCGCGCTACGCGGGTGCGGTCTTCGCGGTCGTCCCGTTTGCGCTCATCGGCGGCATCCTGGGGCTCGTCGGACGAGGTCTCGCGTTCAGCATTCCCGCCGCCGTCGGCTTCATCGCGCTCGCGGGCGTCGCCGTGCTCAACGGCGTGGTCATGGCCGCCGACGTGAAGAGCCGCATCCAGTACGGCGCTCCGCTCGACGAGGCCATCATCGACGGCGCCAGGCACACGATGCGTGCCGTGCTGACGACCGGTGCGGTGGCGGCGTTCGGCTTCATCCCGATGGCGATTGCCACGGGTGCAGGTGCCGAGGTGCAGCGGCCTCTCGCCACCGTCGTCGTTTCGGGCATCCTCGTCTCGACGCTCCTCACGATGTTCGTCCTTCCCGCAGTGCTGCAGATCGCAATGCGCGGATGGAAGCCCGACGAGGAAGAGGAGCCGATCCACGCGGCGCCGCCGAGCCTCCGGCCGCACCCGGCACCGCCCGCCGAGTGAGCTCAGGCGCGTTGTGCGTGCGGCGCCGTGTCCTTCGTGGCAGCCTGCTGTCATGGATTGGAAGCTGCTCGCATCGACGTTCACCGCCATCTTCATCGCCGAGCTTGGCGACAAGACGCAGCTCGCGGCGCTGTCCTTCTCCGCCGGGTCGTCGTCGAAGTGGACCGTCTTCTTGGGCTCGGCCCTGGCCCTCGTCTGCAGCTCCGCGATCGCGGTCGCAGGTGGCGAGGCGGTGTCTCGTCTGGTGTCGCCGATCTGGCTGCGCCGCATCGCCGGCGTCGTGTTCGTGGTGATGGGCATCCTCTTTCTCGCGCGCAAGCCAAGTTAGGGAACGATCGGGTACGGTGGCCGGATGATCTCGCTCCTGCGCGCCCTTGCTGGTGTCGTCGTCTCGGTGTCGGTCGTCGCGTGTGGAGGGAGCGCGCCTCCTCTCGCCGCGCCCTCTCCGTCGGTCGCGCCTCCGGTCACGACTGCGTCGTCCCCCGCTCCAGCACGAGCGCCAGAACCCGCGAAGCTCTCACCGCCGATCGACGACAAGGCCGTCGCCGCGGCAACGGGCGCCGAGAAGGCCGAGTCCTTGGACGGAGTCGTGAAGGTCTCGTTCCCGCGGACCGACGTGCCGATCACCGTCGATGCCTGGCGCGTGCCTCCGTTCATGGGACTCACGTCGTGGGCGGGGTTCTCGCCGGCGCGTGAGGGCATCGCCGAGGCGATGGTGATGGGCGACCTCGTCCTCTTCGAGGATGAGGTGAATCCTGTGATGAGCGTCCTGCTCGACGGTGGCCTCCAGGTGACGGCGCTGCACAACCACTTCTTCTTCGATGCGCCGCATGTCTTCTTCATGCACATCGGCGGGGAGGGGAGCGTGGCGTCGCTCGGGAAGGGCGTGAAGCTCGCGATGGAAAAGGTCACCGAGATCCGGAAGAAGACGCCGAAGCCGTCGTCGTCGTTCACGGCGCCGCCGTTGCCGGCGAAGAGCGTCATCGATGCGCCGAAGCTCGACGCCGCGTTCGGCGTGAAAGGCCAAGCGAAGGACGGCATGTACAAGGCCGTCATGGGCCGGAAGACTCACGCCGCCTGCGGATGCGCCGTCGGAAAGGCGATGGGCGTGAACACGTGGGCGGCCTTCGCCGGTACCGACGAGAACGCGGTCGTCGATGGCGACTTCGCCGTCGCCGAGAGCGAGCTCCAGCCGGTGCTCAAGGCCCTACGCGGCGCGGCGATCAGCGTCGTCGCGATCCACTCGCACATGACGGAGGAGTCTCCGCGCATCCTGTTTCTCCACTACTGGGGCCGCGGCAAGTCCGTCGAGCTCGCGCAATCCCTGAGGCGCGCGCTCGATCTCACGGCCTGGGACGGGCGCGGCTCGTCGATCTGAGTGTCAGCGGTCGGGGAAGAGCGCGCTGATGACGCCGAGCAGGTCCTGCGGGACGCAGGGCTTCGTGAGGACGGCCTCGGCGCCTGCATCCCTCGCCTTCTGGAGACCGTAGTTCGTCGCGTGGCTCGTCAGGGCGACGATGACGATGTCCGCGGTCCGCGGGTCGGTCTTGATACGGCGGATCGCCTCCCAGCCGTCCATGACGGGCATCGAGAGATCCATGATGATGACCGCGGGGCGACTCGAGCCGATCTTGTCGATCGCCTCCTGGCCGTTCGTGGCCTCGAGCACGGCGTACCCTGCCTCCGCGATCGTGGAGGCATAGAGGAGCCGGTTGTCGTCGAAATCGTCGACGACGAGGATCGG
Source organism: Myxococcales bacterium (assembly GCA_025351875.1). Lineage (GTDB taxonomy): Bacteria > Myxococcota_A > Polyangia > Polyangiales > Polyangiaceae > Labilithrix. Next base: position 19,495 of record JANXVA010000174.1, read on the forward strand.
AAGGCTGCTGCGTAGGGCTGTTTTTTGGCTGTCGTCGGTCACGAGGGCTGCATTTGAGCGTGCACGCGCGCCTTGCCATGCGCAAGCGGACATTGACCGCAGCTAACACCGAGTCACGGTGCGGCGCTCTGCCGTGGCAACGACAGCACGAGCTCGATTCGCGCGCGAAAGCTCATCTAGCCGCGAGAACATCGACCCTGACCTGGGGCCGCCGGAGGGCGACAGTCCCCAAATGGGTGACAGTGCTATCCTCGCCGCGATGTCCGAGAGCGACGGCGAGGCGCCCACGCAGGTCGGCTCCGACATGCTCCTGGTGCGGGCCCAGGATGTCCTCGTTCGCCTCTCCAACGAGGATGAGGTCATCGTCGAGATCGGTGGTGAGCGTCATCTCGCGCCGCGCGTCGCGCTCGCGGTCCTCGATGCCTTCGCGGTGCCTCGCTCGCTGAAGGAGGTCCTCGAGTCTCTGCCGAGCTCGGGGACCGAGCACGCGGCCGAGCTCGCGACGTGCATCGACGACCTCATCGACCGCGGCATCCTCGTAGCTCCCGCGGACCGCCTCGGGGAGGATGCCACCTACGGCTGGGTCCGCCCTCACGTCCACATCCAGATGCTCGACGACGAGGCGCGCACGACCGGGTTCTGCGATGCCCTGCGAGCGACGGTCCGGCCCGGGGACGTGGTCGTCGACATCGGTACCGGCACGGGCATCCTCGCGACGTGCGCCGCGAAGGCGGGGGCGCGACACGTCTTCGCCGTCGAATCGAGCGGCATCGCCGAGGTGGCCGCGCGCATGTTCGAGGCGAACGGAGTCGCCGACCGCGTCACGCTGGTCCGTCGCCGCTCGACCAGCGCCACGCTCCCCGAGCTCGCCTCGGTCTTGGTTACCGAGACCATCGGCAACGATCCCCTCGACGAGCAGCTGCTCGAGATCGTCGCCGATGCCAAGGAGCGGCTCCTCGCTCCCGGCGCGAGGATCATTCCGGCGGCGATCCAGATCTACGCGATCGCCGTCGACATCCCGCGCGTCCTCCTCGAGAGGCACGTCTTCACGAAGCGGAAGCTCGACGCCTACGGAGCCTCCTACGCCATGGATTTCTCGGCGCTTGCGGAGCACAGGCTCTCCTCGACGGAGCCCATCATGGTCGAGTCGAAGGATGTCCTCTCCTGGCCGCTCGAGCCCGCAGCGCTGCTCGCGGAGGTCGATTTCATGCAGCCCTTCGAGACGTGGCTCGCGATGCGCGCGCAGGTCACGTTCTCGCGCAACGTCGAGCACCTCGGCGTCGTCCTCGGGTTCCGCGCGAAGCTCGCCGAGAATCTCGTCCTATCGACGCTCCCCGGCGACACCGACGAGCGCAACCACTGGGCGTACGCGCTCTTCCCCGCCTACGAGTACCTCGCCGTGTCGAAGGGCGAGACCCTCGCCATCGAGTACACGTACGACCGCGGCACGACGATGGTGCGCGTCGTTCCGGTCTGACCGACGCGTCGTCCAGGCTCTCGCGCGCGGGCGGTCAGCGCCCGAAGTTGGGGAGGCCGGGGATCTGCGGGAAACCAGGCGGAAGCTGCGGGAAACCGGGCGGAGGCGCAGGTGCCCCGGGCGCGGCCGGCGCGGCGCCGCCACCGCAGCCGTTGTTCGGGCGCGTGTTGTCCGGACAGATCGGCGAGCAGACGCCCTTGGTCACGTCGACCATCTCGTCGGCGCCGCAATCGTCGTCGGTGAGATCGGCGCTCTTCACGCCGTCGACGAGCTTTACTTTGTATGCAAACTGCATCCACTTCGTGACCATGGCTTCGCTGATCCAGCCGTAGCCCTTGTCGCCCCAGCTCGTGCCCCAGTTGTTGTGAAGGAGGAACTGACGGCCGTTCGGCGTCTCGCGGTAGCCGGCCATCGTGACGGCGTGACCGCCGTTCGGCTCGCTCCATTCGGGGATGACGCCGTTCTTCATCCTCGAGCTCGACCACGCGAAGCCGTCGATCCGGAACGCGACCCACAGGTCCGCGCCGGTCGCGAGCGTCTGCATGATCTGCTCGATGTTCACCGGGCTGCGGTCGTCGACGAGCTTGTCGTAGCCGATCACCTTGTAGAGGCCACCGGCGTCGGCGCGATCGGACTTCGCGACGAGCGCCGTGTCCTGGCGGAACGTGCCGGCGACGACGGGCGGACGGACGGCAGCGCCGCAGTCGCCGATGATCGGGTTCGCGATCTCGCACGACTCGGAGTGGCTCTGTCCCCAGATCGACATCGGCGCGATCGCGCGCCCGAGCGTCGCGTCGGCGGCGGTGCCCATCTGCGGAAATCCGTATCCAGCCCAGACGTGGTTCGCGGAGGAGGCCTGCCCGGCGACCCCTGCCTGCATCTTTCCGGCGCGGATCGCGGCGTTGTCGATGGTCGACGAGAGCGAGAACGCGGTGCATGCGCCGACCGGGCCCTGATCCTTGACGGGGCCTTCGAGGTTCTGCTGGCGGTGATCGACGAGCGTGGGCACGGCGTCGGCGACGATGACAGGACCGTTTCCGCCGGTGAAGCCCGACTGCGTCCCGGCCGGCCTCTGGAAGATGCCCTTGCTGAAGCCCTGCGCCACGGCTTGCTGGAACGTGCCGCCGAAGAGGCGAAGCGGCTTCCACTGCGTCGTGTGGTTCGAGAGCGCCATCGCCTTGCGCGGCGACAGGTGCACGAGCGCCTTCTGCGCGGGGGCATAGGCGTGGCAGTCGACGCGGGTCCACACGCCGGGCGCGACCTCCATGAAGCCGCACGCCTTCGGGTTGCGGCTCGAGATCGCCTGGATCCCAGCGATGTTGATCGGCTCGGGGAACGAGGCGACGTTCGGCGCGACGTGGGTCGGCGCGTAGCCTGGCTGCGGTCCGTAGCCAGGTGGGGATCCATGAGTAGGTTGGCCACCGATGCCGCCAGCCTGCTGCTGGGGACGGTAGCCGGCGCCACCCTGGGGGATCGGCTGGGCGTAGCCAGGCGGAGGTGCGTAGCCCGGCGGCGGGTAGGGCCCGTAGCCGGGTGCATAGCCCGGGTAACCCGTGGGAGGCCGGTTCTGCGAGGAGCCGCTGTCGCAGCCGCTGACCGCGCATGCCGCGGCGAGCACGGTCAGGACGAGGATCGCGCTGGGGGGCCCGAGGACCGAAACCTTCTTCATCGTCGAACGCTCCTCTGGGACCTGGCGTTTCGTAAGACGGCCGCCGGCCCGATGGTATTCGCCTGGCTCTGGCCTACCAAGCCACACGGCCGAAAAGTTGTAGGAACTCAGGGCCTCCTGGTACGCGGGTGACATGGCCCGTCGCGTCGCTCCCTCCATCTTCGACCGTGGGAATCGTTCGGTCGCTGCAGAGCCCCAGGAGAGCGAGGAGGCCGCCGACCAGAGCTTTGGCCGGGCCTTCCGCCCGATGCTGCGGGCCGGCGAGCGCTTCGGGCGGGACACGGCCAACCGCCCGATCCTGATGTTCGAGGACGTCTACAAGTCCTACCGGCCCGGCGCCCCCGTCCTGCGCGGCTTGAATCTGATCATCGAGCGCGGCGAGTTCGTCTTCATCACCGGCGCGAGCGGGTCGGGGAAGAGCACCCTCTTGCGCATCTTGTACGCAGCCGAGAAGCCCGACGAGGGACGAATCCTCTTCCTCGGTCGGGACATCGCGCGGCTGCGCGAGGAGTCGATCCCGTTCCTGCGACGCAACATCGGCGTCGTCTTCCAGGACTTCAAGCTGGTCAATTCGTGGACCGTGTTCGAGAACGTCGCCATCACCCTCGAGGTGCTCGGGCTGCCGTCGCGCCTCATCCGTTCGCGTGTCGGTGAGGCCCTCGAGCGTGTCGGTCTGCAAGGACGCGGCGGCGATCCCGCGGGCGTCCTGTCCGGCGGCGAGCAGCAGCGCGTCGCGGTCGCCCGCGCGATCGTCGGGGAGCCGGCGCTCATCCTCGCGGACGAGCCGACCGGCAATCTCGACCCGCAGCTCGCGCTCGACATCCTCGGCCTGTTCGAGGAGATCCACGAGAACGGCACGACGGTGCTCTTCGCGACGCACGATCGGTCGCTGCTCGATCTCCGCGCGCGTCGCCTCCTCGTGCTCGACGAGGGCAAGGCCGTCGACGTCCCCAACGGCGTCGCCGAGCCCGAGCCCGAGTTCGACAACGCATTGCCCGTGTGACTGCGGAAGGGAATCAAGCATGCTCGATGGCTCGATCGGTACGACGCGCAGGGCACGTCGCGGGATGCTGCGTGAGTGGCGGCTCCAGGCGCTCAGTGTCTTCTCGCTTGCTGTGGCCTTCGTTTGCCTTGGAGCGTCGCTCCTCGTGCTCACGAACCTCCGCGCGATCGAGGAGCGGTGGGCTCACGCCGGTCGCGCGTCGATCTACCTGAAAGACAACGCGCAGGCGCAGGATGTCGAGTCGCTGAAGTCGGCGCTCGTCAGCGTTGCCGGCATCACGTCCGTGCGGTACGTCTCGGCGGCGCAGGCGCGGACGGACTTCGGACAGCAGGAAGCCGGCCCGAAGGCCGAGCTCGCCGCGCTCCCGGTCGACGCGTTCCCCGCGTCGATCGAGGTCGAGGTGAAGCCCGAGATCACCGACGCAGAGCTCACCGACATCGTCGGCAAGCTGCGGCAGCTGCCGGCCGTCGACGACGTCGAGACCTACCAGGCCTGGACGGAGCGCCTCGCGCGCCTCGTCAAGGGCGGGGTCGCGGCGGCCGCGCTCCTCGCCTTCGTCGTGTTCGCATCGGTCCTCGCGGTCGTCGGCTCGACCATTCGCCTGGCGCTCCAGCGTCGTCGCACGGAGGTCGAGGTCCTCAAGCTCGTCGGCGCGAGCGACCGCTTCATCAAGGGGCCGTTCCTCGTGGAGGGAAGCACGCAAGGGGCGCTCGGTGCGACCGGCGCCGTCGGCATCCTCGCGGCGCTCTTCTTCGTCGTCCGCGGTCGGCTCGACGCAGAGCTCGCGGGGCTCGTCGGGATCGAGCCGTCGTTCCTGCCCTGGTACGTCATCATCGGGATGGTCGCCGTTGGCATCATTCTCGGGACGCTCGCGGCTCTCCTCGGTCTGCGGAGGCTCGTGACCGTATGAGCGCGTCGTTCGCCAAGCGTGTGCGCGGTGGCCTCGTCCTCACCACCCTCGTCGTCCTCGGCGCGGTGTCGAGTGACGGCAGCGCGGCTCCGGGAAGAGAGCCTCGGATCCGCGAGCCCGCAGGGCCGCTCGGCGTCGTCCCGCTTCCGCCCGCCCCGTCGCCCGGCGGTACGTCGCCGGCGCTCGCGCTCGCGTCGCTCGATCGACGCATCGCCGATCTCGACGCCGAGGAGCAAGGGTCGAAGCGCGATCTCTCCGAGCTCGGGGCGAAGATCGCCGAGGCTCACGCGCGTTCGCTGTCGCGCGGTCGCGCGTTCTATCGGCTCACGCGTGCCGGCATGCTCCCCGTCGGCGGTGGATTCAACGAGCTCGTGTCGCACGCCATGCGAGTCGAGCGCTCGCGTCGCGCGCTCGCGACGGACCTCGAGTCCGAGAAGAAGCTCCGCACGAAGGGCGGCGACCTCTCACGCGCCCTCGAACGCGTCGCGCGCGATCGTATCGCCCTCGGTAGCCAGCGCAGCGCGCTGGACACCGCGCGCGCGGCGATCGAGGACGAGTCGCGTCGCCAGGGCGCGTTCGATCGCGCGTTCTCGACTTCGAATGGACCGGGCGAGTACGTCGCAGTGTACGGCGGCAACGGAGCCGCGCCCGATCGCGCGGGCAGCGGTTTCGCAACGTCGCGCGGTCGGCTTCTCTTCCCGCTCGCCGGGCGCTCCGAGGTGAGACCGGCTCACCGCGAGGGCACCGACGGTCCCGGTCTCGAGATCCGCGGCGCGCTCGGCGCACCGGTGCGCGCCGTCTTCGGCGGGCGTGTCGCGTTCGCGGATCGCTACGGCCCGTACGGTCGCCTCGTGATCCTCGACCACGGCGATCATTACTACTCCGTCAGCGGCAACCTCGCGTCGATGGACGTGAAGGTGAGCGACGAGGTCTCGGCCGGCGAGCGCATCGGTACCGTCGGCGACGAGGGTCGCGGCGCGATGCTCTATTTCGAGGTCCGTCACGGGACCGAGACGATCCCGCCGGGGCCCTGGCTCGGCATCTGACAGGTGGGGCCGCGCCCTCGAGATTCATCACATCTCGACGCGGCGGCCGGACCCTCCGGGGCCGTGAGCCTCCCTCGCTTCGTGGGCGGAGACGAGAGGCCAACGAGGGATGGGTCTGGGCATCCGCAGGCGATGTCGTGAGCCTCGCAAGTCGACCTCCGCGCGGAGGCTCTCGCCTCGAGAGCCGCGCCTTCGGCTCGCGTATCCTGTCGGATGCGGAGAAAGAGAGCTGCGAGGGTTCCGAGTGGGCGTGGCCTCTTCAGTTTGGCGTGCGTGGTGCTTCGCCCGGATGGATGAAGCCGTGCCGCTGCCACGCGGGGCGTAAGAGGACCGTGCGCGCTCGCTCTGTCGGACGTGGGCCGTCGTCGTGCTGGCGAATCGCGGTCCATCCCTGAAACCATCGCGCGGATGAGCGGGGGTCGATGCGCGGCGCGCCGCTCGTGACGTGCTGGTGCTTCTTGTAATTCGAGAGGCAGTACACGAGCGCGTTGCGCACCTGGCGCGGGCTCGTGAGATCGCGACGGTGGTAGCGATCGGCCCACACGCGACCACGCCCGCGCCTTGCCGCGGTGTTGAAGAGGCG
>JANXVA010000205.1 GCA_025351875.1 Myxococcales bacterium
GTGGCGTGTACGACGGGCCGCGGTGCGAGAAAAAATGCGACAAGGGCGCTTGCCGGCAGGAGTGCGACGGCGTCGAGTGCGAGCTCTCGTGCAAGGCCGGGTACTGCTCGCAGCTCTGCGGCGCGAGCGGCAAGTGCGCGATGAGCTGCGCCGGCGGCCACTGCGTCCAGGTCTGCACGAACCCCGCGGGCTGCATCAAGACGTGCGCGGGAGGCAGCTGCGAGTAGGGCTTCGCCCTCCCCATCGCGCGACTCGCCCGGCGTGATTCGCCTGCGGCGAACGGCGCACAGACGCGCCGGTTTCACGCCTAGGACGCGCGAGGCATCGAGCTTCCACGGTGAGGTCTCGACGTCGCGGACGCCGCACGCGGTCCCCTGCTGCGTCGATCCTATCGAAGCGAGTGTTCTCGGAGACCTCACAAGCGGAAGCTCACAGCCTCACGCATCGCAGGCGTGAAAGTCGGCGCCGTCTGCGGCGCCGTTCGCCGCAGGCGAATCACAGCCGGGCAAGTCGCAAAATGGGGAGGCTCACGCGGAGCGTGAGGGGCAGAGCCCCAAATGTAGAAAACGGCGTGCGGTCCGCGAGGACTGCACGCCGTTTGCTCGATCGCCTCGCGCGGGTGCGCGAGCGGTCGCGGTTACGTCACTTGATCGAGCCGACGATGCTGCCCGTCGCGGAGACGGACGCGCCGACATCCTCGACAGCGGCAGCGGCCGCCGCGGCGACCTGGATGATGCACGCGGCCTTGATGTCGACGATGACGTCGGCATTGCCGGTGATCGTGGCCGTGAGCTTCGCCATGCCCTCGAGGCGGGCCTTGAACGAGAAGATCAGCGGGAGGTTCGCCTCGAGCGTCGCCTGGATGCGGCCGACGGCCGTGGCGTCAGCAGAGCCCGTGAAGACGATACCGACCGACGGCGGCTGGCACTCGGCCTTCGCCGAGACGCTCGCATCGCAGTTGCCTTCGCACTTGGCCGAAGCCATGCAGCCGCCCTCGAGCTTGCCACCCTCGCACTTGAGGGGCTCGAAGTCCGCGTCGCACTTGCCGTCGCACTTCACCGAGGCCGTCGCCGAGCCCATGCAGGTCGCGCTGCAGGTACCCTTGCAGCTACCCGTGCACTTCACGCCCGGAGGCGTGACCGAGCAGGTGCCCTTGCACGTGCCCTTGCACGTGCCGTCGGCCTGGGCGCCCGTGCCGCCCGCAGAGCCGCCGGCCTCGCAGGTGCCTTCGCACTTGCCCGAGCACTCGACGCCGCCCATGACCGTGCACTCGCCGTGGCACTCTGCGGAGCAAGAGCCCTCGCACTTGACCTCGGCGCTGCCCGAAGCGGTACAACCGCCCTTGCAGGAGACGGAAAGGCTGCCGCCCGTGCACTTCGGCGGGTTCGCCTTGATGTCACAGGAGGCCGAGCCGGAGCACTTCGCCTGGCAGTTGGCCTTCGCGCTGATCGACGCAGAGCAGACCGGAGGCTTCACTTCGATCGAGAGGGTGCCGCCGGCCTTCGCCTTGAACGTGCCGATGGTCGACACGGCGAGCTCGCACCACGCCTTCATCTTGTCCTTCTTGTCGACCGTCTGCTCGGCGGCGTCGCCCTTCGCCTTGTCGGCGTCGAGGTCCGTCGCGATGTTGCGGCAGGCCGTGGTGATGTCGTCGACACCGGCCGCGGCGATGCCCGCGAAGTCGGCAACGGCCTGGACGGCCACGTTGGCCTCGGCGCCTCCGCCGATCTTGACGTCGACGGTGCCGCCGGCCTTGAACTCGGTGCAGCAGACGGCGCCCTGAGCGTCGCTGACGGCGCTACAGCCGTTCGTGGCGATGGGCAGCGCGAGAAGGGTGGCGGCGACGAAGCAGGCCTTGAAGCGATTCGATGTGTTCATGCAAAAGCTCTCCTTGGACACAGGGCGAATGGCCTACGCCAGCGGGCGCCCGGACTCACGATTGACGGAGTCATGCACGGAAGAATCCAAACAAAGACCCGCCGTGCGTTGTTTCTTAAATTAACGATCCTTCCGGATCGAACTGACCGGGAGGGTACACGAAAAGCGCCAAACGGAAGACCTCCGTCGAAGGCTCTCGAGATCCTTTTGAGCGTCTGGGCCCTGACTCTGTAGCCTCGCAGCTACAGAGTCGCAGTGACCTATGACAGCGATGTCAGGGCCTGGCGCCGGACACGTCCGGGAGCTCGCCGGTGCGCTCGTACGCGGCGAGCTGCGCGATCCGGCGTGCATGTCGGGCGTCGCCGCTGAAGGGGGTCGAAACGAAGAGATCGACGAACCGCAGCGCCTCCTCTTCAGCGACCATGCGAGCCCCGAGGGACATGACGTTCGCGTCGTTGTGCTCGCGAGCGAGGCGGGCCGTCTCGTCGCTATGAGCCAGCGCACAGCGGGCGCCTTTCACCTTGTTTGCGGCGATGGCCTCGCCGTTGCCCGACCCGCCGATGACGATGCCGAGCGAGCCGGCCTCGGCCACCGCGCCGAGGGCCGCCCGCAGGCAGCCCGCGGGATAGTCGTCATCGGCAACGAACGCATGCGGGCCGTGATCGACGGGCTCGTGACCGAGCTCACGGAGCCGCGCGGCCACCTTGGCCTTCAGTGCAAACCCAGCGTGGTCGGACCCGAGGTGGACGCGCATGCGGCTCAGAGCCGCTTCGCGCCGTCGATGGCGCGCTTGATCGCAGCGATGCCGTCCCGGATCCGCTCCTCGCTCGTCGCGTAGCTGAAACGGACGTAGCCGGGCGCCCCGAAGGCACCGCCGGGGACGGCGGCGACGTGGGCCTTCTCGAGGAGGAAGAAGGCGACGTCCTCGTCGCTCGCGATCGCCTTGCCGTTGTACTCGAGGCCGTAGAGCGCGCGGCAGTCGGCGAAGGCATAGAACGCTCCCTCGGGCATGCGGCACTTCACGCCCGGGATCGAGCGAAGGCCCTCGACCATCGCGGTGCGGCGCTTCTCGAACGCGAGGCGCATCGTCTCGACCGTCTCCTGCGGGCCGGTGAGCGCGGCCACGGCGGCGTGCTGCGCGATCGCGGTCGCGTTGGTGGTGCTCTGCCCCTGGATCATGTCGAGCGCCTTCGCGAGGCGGTTGGGCGCGATGCTCCAGCCGATGCGCCAGCCGGTCATCGCGTACGTCTTCGAGACGCCGTCGATGATCACGAGGCGCTCCATGGCGTCGGCGTCGCCCGCCAGGATCGAGGCGGCGGAGACCGGCTTGAAGCCGTCGTAGACGAGGTCTGCGTAGATCTCGTCGACGATGAGCCACGAGTCGGTCTTCTTCCAGACGTCGAGCAGCGCGCGGAGCTCGCTCTCGGTGTACGCGGAGCCAGTCGGGTTCGACGGCGTGCAGAGGACCACCGCCTTGGTACGCGGCGTGAACGCCTTCGCGAACGCCTCGGGCGACATCTTGAAGCCGCTCGCCTCGTCCGTCTGCACGACGACGGGCTCGGCGCCGACGAGCTTCACCTGCTCGGGGTAGCTGACCCAGTACGGCGCCGGGATGATGACCTCGTCACCCTTCTCGTAGAGGGCGAGCGCGAGGTTGAAGAGCGCGTGCTTGGCGCCGATCGCGACGGTCACCTGGCTCGGCTTCGGGGTCCAGCCGCGCACGGCGGTGGTGCGCGCGCAGATGGCCTGCTTGAGCGCGGGGATGCCGGTGACGGCCGTGTACTTGGAGACGCTCCCGTCGAGCGCCTTCTTCGCCGCCTCGAGGACGAGCGCCGGAGGCTCGAAGTCGGGCTCGCCGACCCCGAACGCGAAGACATCCGCGCCCGTGGCGCGAAGCTCGGCGGCACGCGCGTTCATCGCAAGGGTCACGCTCGGCTGGACGACGTCAAGGCGGCTGGCAAGGGAGTGCGGCACGGCAACACCTTACTAATCCCCGGGGATCCGCGCGAGAGGCTTGTCATCTGACCGGGTGACGGACGATTTCGCGAGGGCTCGTCACGAAAGCGCGGGCTCGCGCGATGAAGGGTTGAGGTCACCGCAGGGAGATTCGAGCGCACGCGAGAGCGTGCAGTTCGCTCTGCCCTTCCGAGCGCGATGCGCGCTCGGCGCCTCTGAATCGCGATGCGCGCTCGGCGGCTGCCGAGCGACGCCAGCGATCCGTTCGCGCTGACCGCACCACCCCGAAGGAGTCGTCCGTGAAGAGCCACTCGTTCCCGCGCGCCGCGCGGAAGACCGCCGCCGTGTGCCTTGCGCTCGCTGTCGTCGTCATCGGCGTGCTCGCGTTCGCTGCGCGCGCGGCCGCGCGTCCGCTGCCCATTCACGCGCACTTCGTCACAGATGCGCACTCCCGCACGACGAGGGACGAGACGGCGCGCGCGAAGTACCCGACGAGGCCGCTCGCGCTGGCCGAGGACGGAAAGACGATCCTCGCATTTCCGCCGCGGACTCCCGCGCAACGCTCGCCGATCACCGTCGTCTACCTGCACGGCATCCATGGCCGCGCGGAGAACGGCTGCCCGTGGCTCCGCGAAGGTTCCAGCGAGCTCGGATGGCTGGTGTGTCCCGAGGCCAACGAGCAGCTCGCGAACGGCACGTTCTCGTGGGCGGGCACGGCGGCCGATCAGCGCGCGGTGGTCGCGCGGGCAGAGCGCGCGGCGCAGGCGCAGGGTGCGGATTCGAAGAGCGCGAGTGTGCTCGTCGGCTTCTCGCAGGGCGCGTTCGTCGCGCTGGATCTCACGGCGCATCACCTCGGTCGTTACCGCGGACTCGTGCTCATCGGCGCGGACGTCGCGCCGTCGCGCGCGATGCTCGACGCCTCGGGCGTGAACCGGATCGTCCTCGCGGCGGGTGACCTCGACGGTTCCTCGGCGCCGATGAAGCGCGCGGCCGAGCACCTTCGACGCGAGGGCATGCAGGTGCGCTTCCTGAGCCTAGGGCGCATCGGCCACTCCTACGAGACCACCGAAAAGGAGGCGCTGCGCGATGCGATCGTATGGGCAGGCAGCTCGTCTTGACGCTCCCGAGTCGCGGACGAACAAGAGCGCATGCGCGCGCACCCCTCTTGCCTCCTCGTCCTCCTCTTTGCCGCCTGCGCCTCCGATCCCGCCCCGCGCGCCCCAGCCCCCTCCCCTTCCTCACTCCCCCCGGTCGCGACCCCGCTCCCGACCCCGACGGCCGCGCCCACCGCTGATCCCGCGTCGTTGAGCGCCGACGAAGAGCACACCGACGCGCACGCCTCGAACGCTTTCACCGCGAAGCTCTACACACGCCTGAAGCGCGCCCCGGGCAACGTGATGATCTCGGGCACGAGCGCCCGCCACGCCCTCGCGCTCGCCGCGCTCGGCGCACGCGGCGACACCGCGCGCGAGATGCTCTCGACGCTCGAGGTGCCCACCGACCCGGCGAAGCAGGTCGCCGCCGCCGAGGCCGAGACCGCCGCATGGCAAGACGCGCGCGGCAGCGCCGAGCTCGTCCTCGCCGACCGCCTCTGGTCTGACGAGTCACTGACGCTGAAGGACGACTTCACGTCCGCCGCGCGCGCCGCATTCGGGGCGAGCGCCGCGCCCGTCGACTTCGCGAATGCCCCGGACGTCGCCCGTCGCAGCATCAACGCGTGGGTCGCGGAGAAGACCTCGAACAAGGTCCCCGACCTGCTCCCCGAGGGAATGGTCGACAAGCGCACGCGGCTGCTCGTCACCGACGCGATCTACTTCAAGGCGCGCTGGTCCGCGCCCTTCACGCCGAGCGCGACGAAGGACGAACCGTTCACGACCGCGCCTGGGCGCGCGGCGAAGGTCCCGACCATGCACGACACCGCGCTCCACCGCTTCGCGCAGATCGGCACCACCAAGCTCCTCGTCATGCGCTACTCGGGCGCACGCCTCGCGATGTTGATCGCGCTTCCCGAGGATGTGGCAGGCCTTGCGAAGCTCGAGGAGTCGCTCTCGGCCGACACGTTCGAGGCGTGGACGAAGGCGCTCGCTCCGCAGCGCGTCGCCATCAGCCTTCCGCGCTTCTCGTTCAAATGGGGCGGCCCGCTCGACGTCGCGCTCCAGGACCTCGGGATGCGCGCCGCGTTCTCGAGCAAGGCAGACTTCACCGGCATCGCCGAGCCGAGCGTGCAGGTCTCGCACGTCATCCAGAAGACGTGGGTGTCGGTCGACGAGAACGGGACCGAGGCAGCGGCGGCGAGCGGAGTTGCGATGAGCGTGACGGCTGCGCTCTCGGGCCCCATCGCCGACTTCAAGGCAGACCATCCGTTTCTTTTCTTCGTGTACGACGACAAACGTGGGCGCATCCTGTTCGCCGGTCGCGTCAATGACCCGAAGCCCTCAAGGACGTGATGGATAACAAGCTCGGACGCGGCACCTTCGTCGTGACCTCGCTCGCCACCGGCTTCGCCCTCGCGGTGAGCCCGGTCACTGCGGAGACCCTGCACACCGATTCGACGGGCCTCGTCGCCGGGGAGATCAAGATCGGCGAGATGCTGGCCTATCGCGCGCAGCCCGACGGCGGCGCGAAGTTTCCCCTCGTCGTCGTAGTGCCCGAGATCTTCGGCGTGCACGAGCACATCGAGGACGTGTGCCGGCGGCTCGCCAAGGCCGGCTACACGGCGATCGCGCCGGAGCTGTTCGCGCGGCAGGGCGACCCGACGAAGATGACGGACATCAACGCCATCATCACCAACGTCGTGAACGAGACCCCCGACGAGCTGGTGATGAAGGACCTCGACGCGACCGTCGAGTGGGCCAAGAAGAGCGGCAAGCTCGACGGTGATCGCGTCGGCATCACGGGCTTCTGCTGGGGCGGCCGCATCGTATGATTGTATTGTGCACACGCCGGTCCAGGCGGTGCCCCGAAGGCGGGCGCCGCGTGGTACGGCCGCCTCTCTAACGCGATCAACGCGCTACAGACCAAGACGGCGATCGACGTCGGAGCAAAGCTGCTCGCGCCGGTGATCGGTTTCTACGGCGGGCAGGACGCCGGAATCCCGATCGGCCAGATCGAGATGATGCGTCGCGAGCTCGCCGCGAACCCGAAGAAGGTCGGCGGCGAGATCATCGTGTACCCAGACGCGCAGCACGGCTTCAACGCCGACTACCGGCCGTCCTACAACAAGGCTGCAGCAGAAGACGCGTGGCAAAAGATGCTCGCGTTCATGAAGAAGAGCGGCGTCTGAGGCGCCGCGCGAAGGAGAGAATCTCGGGAGCCCAAGGGGCGGAGCCCCTCGGAACCAGGACTCACGCCTCTTCGGCGGCTTCTTCCTTCGTTTCCTTCTTCGCCTTGGCGGCCGGCTTCGCGTCCTTCTCGGACTTCTCGGCCTTGGCGGGCGCCTCGTCGTCGTCGCCGGCCTCCTTCAGGCCTTGCTTGAAGTTCTTGATGCCCTGACCGAGGCCCTTGCCGATGTCCGCGATGCGACCCGCCCCGAAGAGGAGCAAGGCAATCAGCGCGATGACGATGAGCTCGGGTGCTCCGATGCTCCCCATGGAGGCCTCCTGAAGACTGCGTACGAGAGCGGCTCGTTCGCCGTTCCGGCGTTGCCGGAGGACGCGAACCGTCCTTATTTCGTACCAGCACGCCGTGCCACCGGCAAGAGCGTGGCGACGGTGGCTGCCGCCGCGACGGCGGCAACCGCGGCCATGGGCACGAGGATGAAGGCAAAGAGCCACCCTCCCGAAGCCACCTCGGGGACGCGCAGCTCCAGGCCGCGAAGGGCTCCCAGGGCGGCCAGGGGGCCTGCGGCGCCTATGGCAACGGCGGCGACGGTCCCCACGCGCCTGCGGCGGAGCTCGAGGAGGGCGAAGACCGCCGCGCTCGACGCGACGAGCCCGGAGAAGGTCACGACCAGCGCGCGGAGCCAGGGCGGAACCGAGGAGGCCTGGGCCCACGGAGCGAGACCGCGCATGGTCAGCGTGCCGACATGGATGCGAACCGCGAGGCTCGCCTCGGCCTTCGTGCTCGCGGGGAGCGCAAGGCGTGCGTCCTCGAGGTCGATGCGCCGGAGGTCGTCGCTCACGTGGGCGCCCGTCGCCGTGAAGACGACGCCACCGATCGGGGCGCGCCCCACGAGGCGCGCTCCACTCGGCGCGCAGAGCCACGTGGCCGAGACGAACGGAACGGCGTGGGTCGCCGGCGCGGCTTCACTCGCGTCCTGCGCTCGACCGCAGGCTGCGCGGCCCTCGGCGAGGAGCGCCCCGACAATCCGGCCGGGCGCGGCGGCATCGCGCCCGAGAGCGAGCGAGGTGACGGCGAGCATGATCGCGAAGAGCAATGCTTGCGGGGCGAGTCGCAGGAGCGTCTGGACCGGCCGTTCGCCGACCGACGCGAGCACCCGTGCTTCGCCACGCTCGACGAGGCGTGCGGTGGCGATGGCCCAGCCGACCGGCCAACCCGTGAGGATCGCGGCCTCGATGGCGATCGCGAGGAGGCTCCGCGCGAACGGTGCGAGCGTGGCCCACGGGATCGACGGATCGAGCACCCACGGAAGGAGACGCACGGCGGCTCCGACCAGCGCAGCGAGCAGCACGAGGAGGCTCGCCACCGCGGCGCCGCGCAAGGCAACCGGCGCAATCGGGTCGGGGCTCGTGCCTCTCATGGTCCTGGTTCTGCGCCCCGAGGCGCGAAAGGCGTCGAATCTACACGGATCTCGGGTCTTCCGGCACGGGTGAACGTCGTGGTACCTTGCGGCCACCAACGGACGAGGCGAGGACACTCTTCATGCTCGACACCCAGTACACCTCCACGAAAAAGAGCATGCGCGCGCTCGTGCTCGCCGCCATCGCGGCCGGTACCGTCCTTGTCGGCTCGCCGAAGGTCGCGCACGCCGAAGAAGTGAAGCCGGACGGCAAGGGCATCGTCGGCGGCGCGTTTCTGGGTGCCGAGGTCGTCATCTTCATCGAGGCGATCGCAGGCGTTCGCTCGGGCACCGCGTACCTCGTCGGCGCCGGCGCCGGCGCCGTCGCGGGCGGCGTGGGCGGCTACTTCGTCGAGCAGGCCGTGAGCGACGGACGGGTCCCCGCCTACATGCTCGCGGGCGGGCTTGCGCTCATCATTCCGGCGCTCGTCATCACGCTCGATCAGACGCGTTACCTCCCGAGCGAAGGCGCACGCGAGGACCGCCCGGTCACGAACCTCCCGCCGTCCGATCCCGGCAAGCCCGGCGGCGGCGCCGTCATCGGCGCCGAGCCGAAGGCCGCCGCGCCGCCCGGGGCAACACCTGCAGCGTCCGGCGGCTCGACGCCCGCTTCGGGCCCCACGGCGCCCCCGGCAGGCGGCGGCACCGGCGGAACGCCCTCGCAGGTCCGCGGCCCGGTCTCCCTCATCAATTTCCAGGGTACGAGCACGCTGCGGGTCGGCCTCCCCCTCCCCGAGGTGCGCCCGGTCTTCACGGCGACCCAGAAGAAGGCGTTCGGCGTCGACAGCGCGGGCAGCGAGCTCCGCTTCCCGGTGATGAACGTCACGTTCTGAGCGGTCGACCCGCTCCGCAGTCCCTGTTCCTTTCCGTCTCCTGACCTTGTAGCCTCATGAAAACCGTAGCTTGGCTGCGGTCTTTCATCGCGCAGACGAGATCGCTGGCGACGCGCGGGCCTCGCGTCCCGCGAACGGATTCAAAGGAGCTTTGGTGAACACCACCCGCAACGTCACGAAGCCGCAGGATCCGATGCTCGGACGCGTCGTCGCCGGTCGCTACCGGCTCGAGGCGCGAGCAGGTGAAGGCGGCATGGGCGTCGTGTATCGCGCTCGTCACGTCCTCATCGATCGTGTCGTCGCGCTGAAGCTCATTCGCCCCGACCTCCGCGGCGAGACGCACCTTCGTGCGTGGATGCTCCGCGAGGCGCGCGCCGCGAACCGCGTCGACCACGCGCACATCATCGACATCCACGACATCGGCGAGACGGAAGAGGGCGAGCTCTATCTCGTCATGGAGTACCTCGTCGGCGTCTCGCTCTCGAGCGAGCTCGCGAAGGGGCCGATGCCTCTCGCACGCGCCGTCGACATCCTCGAGCAGATGTGCGCTGCGCTCGCGCGTGCTCACGAC
>JANXVA010000341.1 GCA_025351875.1 Myxococcales bacterium
GTCGCCGACACGGCGGACGCCGGAACGGTGGTCAAGAGACAGCCGCTGTCGACGCCGGCGCCGGCGTCGTTCCCAGGAGACTCCCCGTCCGCTGCCGTCGTAGCGCCGGAGTCCGCCGACGCCGAATCCGAGCCGCCCGCGTCGTCCGCCGACGCCGTGCTGACAGTGGGGTCATCGCCGACGCAAGATGCCGCGCCCACGAGCACGAGCGAAGCCATTCCCGCACCCCAAATAGCCTTCGCTGACATGCTGGCAGGAGCGTAGCTCGTTCAACGCTGTTTTTGGAGGAGTCAGGTGCCCTCAACGGCCGCGTCTGGCCGGCCCGCACGCGAAGACCACGAAGTCGTCCGACCTCGGAATGGGGAGGTCGACGCCGTTGAGCTCCTTCCGCAAGCGAACGCGCGAAGCGAGTCGCGAGGGCGGGCTTCTCGTCTTGCCAGAGCCTCTGGTTCGCGGGTGTGACGAGCGCCTCCAGCGTACTTCTTCCACCCCTCGAGCGTCGCCGGCTCCCGACGTGGTACCACTCCGCCCAGGAGCCCTCCGGTGTTCGAGTACCGCGTGACGAAGTACGACCCCGCGTTCCGCGACGCGAGCGGCGCGTATCGCAGGGAGGAGTGGACCTCGTTCGGCGACCTCGGAGGCACGTTCGACGGCGAGGTCCTGACGGAGGAAAGCTATCGCCGTGTCGAGGATGCCTACGTCCGCTCGGTCCTCGGCTTCTGGCGTGAAGCGGGGAAGCCGACGCTCATCGCTCGCGGAGTCGAGGAGAACGCGAACGGCCACCGCGGGCCCGCCGAGGGCAGCGCCATCGACGAGGCCGACCTCGCGCCGCTCATCCGAGCCGTCTTGCGCGAGGAGGTCTGGTGCCGCCTGGAGAGCGAAACGTGCATTCTGCACTTCGGGTGGGACTACTACGCCTACGTCGGGGTCTCGTCTCCGTGCGTCGCGTCGTGCGCTCTCGCCGCGGCCGAGGGACTGTTCGTCGAGGTGATGGCCTCGCCCCACCACCCGATCTAGGCGCGGGGCGGCGTACGGCGCGTTCGATCCGAATAGAATGAGGCCCGCACTCCACACTTTCGCTCCAGCGACGGAGGCTGACGTCGCACCGGGGAGGGACTACGCTCTCTCGATGATCCGCCGCGCGCTCGAGGGTGCCGTTTTCGGCGCCGCGCTCCTCGCCGTCTCGCTCTCCGCGTGTGGGAGCTCGGACGCGAGCTCCGCGAGCACGGGCGGTCCCGACGCGACGATCCCGGACGGGGCAGTCGTCGCTCCGACCGATCTCGACGGCGGCACGGCCGACGCCGCGGCCGAGGGCGGCACGGGCGATCCTCCTGGCGCGCCGTCTGCCGCTGCGCTGCTCGCGAAGGTGGCAGCCTGCAAGGCCACCGCCCTGAAGGGCGGATTCGGCCCCGACGGTCCTGGCTCGATCTCGATCTTCGCGTGCGCGGGAGCCGCGTACTGGAAGGCGGACATGGACGTCGACTGCGACGGGATCCAGACGCCGCCCTGCAACACGGACCCTCAGGGGCAACCGCAGACGAGCCTCGTCGACATCGCACCGAACGGCGACATCGACCCCACGCTCGTCCCGTACTTCGTCATCCCGCTCGGGAAGCCCGAGACGCCCTGGTACACCGCGCACGACATCCAGCTCGGTCAGGTCGGCGCGGTCATCTACAAGGGTCAGGTCCGCTACGGGATCTTCGCCGACGAGGCCGGAGGCTGGTTCATCGGCGAGGTCTCGTACGCGATGTGCCAGCTCTTCCTCGGCAAGCCGAGCGGCGGAAAGGATCCGTGCGATCCCATCATGGGCGGAATCGATCCGTCGGAGATCACCTACGTGACCTTCACTGGCGCGCAGAATCAGGTGAAGGGCGTCGATCTCTACGATCACGCGAAGCACACGCAGGTCGGCGCGACCGCCGCCGCCGCGTGGGTCGCTGCGCCCTGACGCTCCCTCAGGCCGACGCGACCGAGGCGCTCCGAGCCGCGTGCGCGATCGCGAGCATCCAAGCAAGCAGGAGCGCAGTCGCGATTCGTTCGAGGACCGAGACGGAAGCCTGCGAAGCGCTCCCGCTCACGAGCTCCGCGACGTAGAGGGCGAAGTCGACGGCAGCCACGCCCAGCGCGAGACCACCAAGGGCGATCACCGCGCGCGCCGATGTGCGTTCGCGCAGCACCGCGACGAGCGCGAGCAGCGCAGCGGCGAGCCCGGGGATACCGGCACAGACGATCGCCACGCCGTGCACCGAGCCGAACCGGTCGCTCGGCAAGAGCACCACGGCGACGGCGCCGAGCGCGCTGATCGTCCCCAGCGCTCGCACCGCCGCGGCCATGCGCGCGCGGGCGACGAACAACCTCGGGAGCAGCGCGAACGTCACGCCGAGCCCGGCCGCAAGGACGATCATCGCGATGCTCGCCAGCATGCAGCCGAGCCCGTTCGGGCGACCGTCGAGCGCGACGCTGCGCGTGACGTCGCACATCGTGTTGAGCCAGAGGTCGTGCCCGACCGAAGCGTGGTCGAAATGCGTTCCGCCCGGATAGGCCGCGGCAGCGAGAGAAAAAATAGCGATGAACGCGAGGACCGTCAGGGCCAGCAGGATGCGGAGCGTCATCAATGGCCCGAGCGTCCGCGGGTCGCGAGGCGGAACGCGAGGGCGAGGCGCGAGGCTGAAAATGGGCTGTCCATCAGCGTATCCATCGCCGCCGGGTCAGCGTCGGCGGCCGGCGCGATCTCGGGAACATAATAGCCGTTGGTCTCGAGGACGAAGGAGCGAACCGAGCCCGCGGCCGGCGGCGACGGCGCTGCGAAGGAGAGCTCGGCCACGTCGCCGCGCACCGTGTCGAAGCGAGCGCCGTCGCGGCGCGCGAGCACGGCGGTCACGTCGCGACCGTTCGTCGTCCGCGCGCTCGAAGGCGAGAGGTCGCGCACGACGGTGGGCTCGTTCGGTCCGTACGCGATCGAAGCCGCGTCGACGCTCCAGAAATCGAGCGCGGACTCGAGCTCGATCTCGAGGGTGTCGCCGGGGAGATCGCCAACCTCGAGCTCGAACGCCTCCTCCTTCACGATCTCCGAGCCGGCGGCCCAGAACACTCCCCGCGTCGACCAGCCCGCGAGCGTCTTCACCCGCACGTTGAGCATTCCCTCGCGCAGGAGGAATGCCTCGAACTCGGCACGCGCGCGGGCATCGGTGTTCATGCGGGCGAACCAGGCCGGCAACGTCGTGCCGCGATGCGCGAGCAGGTACCCGAGCATCTGTCCGGACCATTCCGTGTTGTGCGCGGCGACGCGGAGCTTCGCGGTCCTCGCGCCGGGCGGCTTGGCGAAGACGAGCCGCAGTCCGTCGCGCGCGTCGTCCGCGCGGAGCGCGCTGCGATCGCGGAGATCGCTCGACCACTCGCGGTCGTCCTTGGTCGTGACGAGGTCGAGCGCGTCGCGGTCCCTGAAATCACGGGCGATCGTCGGGCGCGCCTCGTCGCGAAACGTCACGAGCTTTCCGGCTGCGGTGGGGACGACGCGCGTGCCGGCGGGATGATCGACGACGCGCAGCCGCACGAGATCGGTGTGCTCGGTCTCGTCCTGCTCGTTCACGACGCGAAGGCGGTACGACCCTCCGTCGACGACGAGGTGATCGAGCCGATCGAAGTCGGTGCGCGGAGCGGCCTTCGGGGAGGACGAGGCGGCCGCGATGGCGGCCACCGTCAAGGCGACTCCGAGCACGGCGCCCGTGACGCCGACGGCGACGGCGGTGTCGCTCATCTTGCGCTCCTTCAGCGTGACGACGTCCTGCTTGGCGACGCAGTGGTCGACGCGAACGCGGCCACAGCTCGGCCCGAGACACTGGTGGACCACGCCGCAGAGGCCCTCGCCCGAGCCCTTCGCGTCGTCTAGGCGGACGCTCGTGCCGTCGGCGAGCACGATCTCGAGATCGGCGTTACCCGAGGTCGGGACCGCGCTCGGCGCGATCGGCTCGCGCTTCGTGCATCCGGTGACCTGACTCGCGATGAACGCGGCCACGCAGATCGCGATCGCTCGCCCACCCCACGCCATCGACTTGCTCATGCCGAGCCGCGTGTGCACCTCGCGTGCCGCACGTGAAACGTCGCGTGTCCCGCGCGCAGCCGCGCACGTATTTGCCCAGCGTGTGCAGCGCGTTGCGCACGACAGAAAGGCCTATTTCAAAGGCTTATTTGACGGGCGCCGTCGGCGGCTTCGTGTCGTCCTGGACGCACGAGGAGAGATCGAAGAACAGGAACGCGAGCCCCTTCTCCTCGGGCGTGAGCTCCTTGCTACACGATCCGGGGAAGCTGTCGTTCGGGAGCGCGGTCGCCTCGGGCTGCACGTCCCAACGTTGCGTCGGCGAGGTCACGCTGCCGACGTTCTCTCGTGCCTGGCTGATCGGGATCTCGCCGAGCGTCGACGACGCGCCGACGGCGACGAGCCACTGCGAGAACGCTGCGCCCTTCGGGAACGTCTGGTCGACGAGGTACGGGCCGGTCGGATTCTCGGGATTGCGAACACGCGACCACCGGAAGAAGCAAAGTCGTAGACAGCCTGGCGGGCGACGGGAGGCTTGGTCTCGGTGTGCTCGCCGCACTCGCACGAGAGCATGAGCATGTCGTACTTCTCGAGGCCCTTCGGCCTGGTTCTTCGGGAGCCGCGTGACGTTGGCAGATTCAGAGGAGCAACTTGAGCAGCGCCTTCGCGGCGTCTACCGACGACGCCGGGTTCTGTCCGGTGATCAGCTTGCCGTCCGTCAGGACGTAAGGTTGCCAGTCGGCGCCCTTCGAGTAGATACCGCCGTTGCTCTTCAGCACGTCCTCGACGAGGAAGGGGACCACCTTGGTGAGCCCGACGCCTTCCTCTTCCGTGTTGGTGAAGCCGGTCACCTTCTTGCCCTTCACCAGCGCGGTTCCATCCTTCGCGCGTGCGTGGCGTAGTACGCCAGGGGCGTGGCAGACTGCGGCGATCGGCTTGCCGGCCGCGTGCATCGTTTCGATGAGCGCGATCGACACCTTGTCCTCGGCCAGGTCCCACAAGGGCCCATGTCCGCCCGGATAGAACACGGCATCGAAGCGGGAAGCGTCGACATCCGACAGCTTGCCGGTGGACGCCAGCGCCGACTGCGCAGCCGGATCCGCCTTGAAGCGCTTGGTGTTCGCGGTCTGCGCGTCCGGCTCGTCGCTCTTCGGATCGAGCGGCGGCTGCCCGCCTCGCGGCGAGACCAGCGTGACGCGCACGCCGGCGTCGGTCATCGCGTAGTAGGGGCCTGCGAGCTCTTCCAGCCAGAAGCCGGTCTTCTTCCCCGTGTCCCCGAGCTTGTCGTGCGAGGTCAGTACCATCAGAACGTTCATGAGAGCCTCCGCGGCGCTCGCATGCAGACTTCGAGCCAGCCACTCGGTCTTCAGTGACGAGAAGGTCCTACGCAGGGAGGCGGAGCTCGACCGTCGTGCCGACGCCGATGTCACCCTTCAACGTCACGTCTCCCCCGTGCGCGAGCATCACCCGCCTCGCGAACGAGAGGCCGAGGCCGCTGCCCGTCTCCTTCGTCGTGAAGAAGTCGTCGAAGGCGCGTTGCCGCAGCCGCGCGTCCATTCCGGGCCCCGTGTCGACGACGCGCACGACCACGGCATCCTCGCTCCGCTCCGTCTCGATGCGCACGGCGCCGCGCACGTGGGTCGCCTCGAGCGCGTTGCGCACCACGTTGTCGACGGCGCTCTCGAAGAGATCGCGATCCGCCTCGCACTCGGCCTGGCCGTCGCCCCACGTGATCGACCTCTCCTCGAGCCCGTGGGCGCGTGCGACCGCGAGCACGATCTCGTCGATCCTCACCCGGGTCTTCCGCAGCTCGATCCGGCCCATGCGGTCGTAGCTGTCGACGATCGCCGCCATGCGCTTGGCCTGCGCGAACGTGAGGTCGAGGAGCTCCTTTCGGGTCGCGCGTTCCTTCTCCGTCGGCTCGTCGGCGATGCCTTCGAGGACCTGTACCGCCCCGAGCATGGCCGCGAGCGGGCTCCGGAGATCGTGCGCCATCTGGGCGGAGAAGCGGCCGAGGATGGCGAGCCGCTGCGCGCGCTCACGCGACTCCGCGTTGGCGATGCCGAGCTCGCGCGCTACGGCCACGACGAGCCCCATCATCATCGCGCTCGCGAACACCTGCGCGGCGAGGCTCCCGGCGAGGACCCGGAACACGACGAGCGAGGCGACGACGAACGCGCCGATCATGCCGACCACATAGAGCGTCGTTCGCGCCGACACGTTGCGGTCGAAGAGCGCGAATCGCATCGCGCAGGTGGCGAGGAGCGCGGCGGCGCCGAGCGTCCCGATCGAACCCAGGTACGGCGCGAAGGGCGCCCCGGCTCCGTGGGCGATGTCGCTCGTCGAGAAGCTGGCGCCGATCGCGAGGGCGGCGAGCACGGTGCGGGTCCTCGCCTTCTCCGTCGCGTCGCTCGAGTGCCGGAGATGCCGGACGAGGAGGACGACCTCCAGGACCATCGTCGGGAGCCAGAAGGCCAGAAACGCCCCCGCCCAGCTCGGCCCGTCGAGCCAGGCGATGCCTGCGCGCGGCAGGAGCATGGGCACGGCGATCGAAGCCAGCGCGAGGCCGCCGAAGACCAGCCAGACCAGCGCGCGAGCCCTCCGATGCGAGACCGTCCCGCCGATGAACGTGAGCACCACCTCGAGGACGAGCGGCGGAGAGAGCGCCGTGAACGCGGAGTCCAGTGCGACAAACGCATCGCCTTCGAACACGTGGTTTCAGAGCGTCGAGAAATTCCAGCCGAAGAGCACGAAACAGAGGCCCGCGAGCGGACGCGCGAGCGCGCTCCGGCGACCCGCCAGCAGCGCGGTCACGCCGAGGGATAGCTGGCCGACGGCCGCCAGCAGCGACATCCAGTTTCGCAGCTCTCCCATGGGTCTTCGGGGGCTATCATCGCACCATGTCGAGCCCGTCCGACGCGGTCCTTGTCGTCGATGACGATATCGCCATCGGCAAGGTGCTCGTCGCGCTCCTCGAGCAGCGCGGGCTGGAGGCCGTCCATGTCGCTTCCGCCGAGCTTGCTGTCCGCGCACTGGATGCGCGGCCCTACGACGTGGTGCTCTCCGACGTGCGCATGCCCGGCATGGACGGCATGGCGCTCCTCGATCACGTCGGCAGCAGATTCCCCGGGCTGCCGGTGATCCTCCTCACGGCGCACGGGTCCGTCGCCCTCGCGGTGGACGCAATGAAGCGCGGCGCCGCCGACTTCGTGCAGAAGCCGTTCGACAAGGAGGAGATCGGCTTCGTGGTCGACAAGGCGCTCGCCTCGACACGACGGGCACGCGGCGACGTTCCGCCGCCCCCCCGGACCGATCGTGCCGACCGTCCGTTCGTGGGGGAGTCGGGGCCGATGGAGCAGGTCTTCGCGACGATCCGCAAGGTCGGACCGACGAACAGCACGGTCCTCGTCCGCGGGGAGACGGGCACCGGAAAGGAGCTCGTCGCCCGGGCCGTCCACGAGGCGAGTCCGCGCAAGAGCGAGGCCTTCGTGAGCGTGCACTGCGCGGCGCTGCCGGAGTCGCTCCTCGAGAGCGAGCTGTTCGGCCACGAGAAGGGCGCGTTCACGGGCGCCGCGCAGCGGAAGCCGGGCCGCATCGAGCTCGCGCACAAAGGAACGCTCTTCCTCGACGAGATCGGCGACGTCCCGCGCTCGGTGCAGGTGAAGCTATTGCGCGTCATCCAGGAGCGCGAGCTCCAGCGCGTCGGCGGCACGCAGACGATCCGGGTCGACGTCCGCATCATCGCCGCGACGCATCGGGACCTCGACGCGATGGTGGCGGCCGGCGAGTTCCGCGAGGATCTGTTCTATCGGCTCGCCGTCGTGCCGATCTTCATCCCGCCCTTGCGTGAACGAAGCGGGGACGCGGCGCGCCTCACCCGACACTTCGTGGCCGACTGCGCGCACGCTCTCGCGCGCACGCGCATGAGCATCGACGACGACGCGGTGGAGGTGCTGGCGGCGCAGCCGTGGCCTGGCAACGTGCGACAGCTCCAGAACTTCGTGGAGCGGCTGGTCGTTCTGGCGGACGAGGACGTGATCCGGCGCGCCGATGTCGAGCGAGAGCTCTCTCGCGCAACGTCCAGCGGCCGCGCGGCCGCGGAGCCGGCGATTCCGGTCGCGACGGGCGCCGCGCTGTCGCTCGACTCGAACCGCAAGGAGACCGAGCGGCAGACGCTCGTGAAGGCGCTAGCGCAGGCTGGGAACAACCGTACGCGCGCGGCTCGCCTGCTCGAGGTGAGCCGTCGCACGCTCTACAACAAGCTGCGCGAGCACGGGCTCGAGTAGCGCTCGCGGAGCTACGCGGCGTTCGACGGAAGCCGCAGCGTGAACGTCGTTCCGACGCCGTCGCCCGAGCGAACCGTCACCTTGCCGTGATGGACGTCGGCGACGTGCTTGACGATCGAGAGGCCGAGCCCGGTGCCGAAGGCCTTGGTGGTGAAGAACGGTTCGAAGATCCGCGCTTGCACCGAGGGCGGGATCCCCGGGCCGTCGTCGGTGACCTCGAGAAGCGCGCCCGGCGTGTCGCCGTCGACCTCGTCGACGACGCGGACGACGATGCGCCCGCCCATCGGGCTCGCCTGCACGGCGTTCGTGACGAGGTTGATCACGGCCCGGCGCATCAGCCGCGCGTCGAGCATCTGAGGTCGGCGCTTGCGCGCGAACTCCAGGTCGATCTCCACGGGCGTGGGCTGAGCGCCCTTCACCGCGCCGACGGCGCCGGTGACGATATCCTCCAGCGATTCGTCGAGAAGCCGCACCTCGCCGGGGCGCGCGAAGTCGAGGAGCTCGGAGACGATCTGGTTCAGCCGGTTGGCCTCCTCGGACAGGATGCCGAGGAGCGGCAACGTCTGTTCGCCCTGCCCGCCGGTCTTCTCGAGGGTGCCGATGCAGTTGAAGATCACGGCGAGCGGATTGCGGACCTCGTGGGCGACGACGGCCGCGAGCTCTCCGATCGCCGCGAGGCGCTCGCGCTCGACGAGCGCGAGCTGCGTCCGTGCCAGCACCTCGTAGCTGCGCCGGAGGTCTTGCGCAAGGCGACGATGCGCCAGCACCGTCTCGAGGACGCCGACCAGTCGCTCCACCGCCGCGAGGTATTCGGCGGGCGGGGTTTGTGCGGGATCGAACCACAGGAGGAGCGCGTGACCGCACGGCTCACCGCGGCGTTTGTCGTGCCGCAGATGAAACGCGCGACGGAGCAGATCGGTCCGCGCGAGCTCCGGATAGCGGAGCGTCAGAAGCGAGGGATCGTCCGCCCCTGGCGGTAAGGCAATGGCAAGCGCGCGCGAGGCCTCGGAGAGACCGGCCGCGCCGACGAGGACGACGCTGTGCTCCGCCTCCATCGCGACCCACACCACGGCGAGGCATCCGAGGCGCTCCGCGAGCCGCTCGAGGAGCGGGTCGGCGCTCCGCTCCGGATCGAAGAGATCGAGCGCCATGACCGTGAGCTCCTGGAGCACGCTGAGGCGCGCGAGGCGCTCCTCGGTCGTCGTCAGGTGCTGGGCGGGAGGAGGCGATGAGGAGGGCATGGTCATCTTCGTCATGCGGGCAGCGCGAGGACGACCATGGTCTTGTTGTGGAACTGCGGGAGGCGAGAGCCGAAGGCTCCGATCTCACCGAACGTGAGGCAGCCGAGGACCGGCACGTCCTCCCCGAGCGCGCCCCGGCACGCGGAGAGCTCGTCCTGCAGGCGATCGCCGAGCATCAGGTAGCGAGAGATGCAGTCGAAGACGAGAGCACCTCCGACGGGTGCGCCGACGTCCTTGCGCGCCATCTTGGCGGCGGCCCGCGCGGCCTCGACGAGCATCGCCGGCGTCCCCTCCATCACGCGGACGATAGCCCCGTCGGGTACACCCGCCAAGAAGCGCAGGGCCCCGCCCTCCTCGAGCGCGAGCGGGTCGCGAACGAGGTATTCGCCGTCGGCCTGAGGGATGCCGAGCGGATGAGACATCGCGAAGCGGACGAACTCCTCGGCGTCGAGCTGCTGCCCGGCCTCCTCCGCGGCGGCGCGGTAGATGTCGAAGGCGGGTCGATGCTCGAGCTCCTCGACGAGGGTGCCGTCGGCACGCGTCACCATCGCGGGAGGCCCGGTCGGCTGCCAGCCGTGCTTGATGCCGACGCCGACGCGCGCGTGGCAGTCGAGCGTGACGGCGACGACGTGATCGCGAAGTGCGCGTCCGTTCGCGAACTGCGCCGCGCTTCCGCCGGGGTCGAGCGACCCGGTGCCGCCGCCACACCAGGCGATTCCAGCGCCCGCAACGCTGAGCGCGCCGTGGACCACCTCCGCCGCGTCGCGGCTCTTGGTGTCGGCGAACAGGAGCATCGCGCGACTGCGGTCTGCCGGGGGCAGTGGCATGCCTGCGAGGGCTTCGCGGGCGGCGCGTCGGCCGATATCGCGTGCATCGTTGCCGCTGGGCTCCGGCGCACCGACGCGCACGCGCAGTCGTTCGCAGTCGAGCACGCCCACGGCGATCCCGCGTCGCATGACGTGACCGTCGGCGAGGATCGCGGCCGTGACGAGGCCCGCCCATGGCGTCGAGCCGAGCGCTTCGTTCGCGGCGAGCGCGACCTCCTCCGCGGGGTAGTCGAACGTCGAGAACACGAGCGCGAAGGCGGGCGAGACGGAGGCGCCGAGCGCGCCACGCGCAGCGGCGGCGAGCGCCCCGCCGGCATCGGCCTCCGTGCTCGTCCCGATCCGCAACCGCATGCGTCCCCCCAACCCACCTCACAACGTAGCGCTTTCCCGAGGGCGATGAAGGGGCGATATGCCTCGGTTCGTGGGCCAAAAACGAGGATGTCGACGCCTCAGCCCGCCGCGCGGACCTTGCGCGCCGCGACGAGCTCCTTCAGGAATCTCCCGGTGTAGCTTCGCGCTACCTTTGCGACGTCCTCCGGGGTGCCGGCGCACACGACCTCGCCGCCCTTGTCGCCGCCCTCGGGGCCGAGATCGATCACCCAGTCGCTGCACTTCACGACGTCGAGGTTGTGCTCGATGACCACGACGCTGTTACCCGCGTCGACGAGGCGCTGCAGGACCGCGAGGAGGCGGCGGATGTCCTCGAAGTGGAGGCCGGTCGTCGGCTCGTCGAGCACGTAGAGCGTGCGGCCCGTCTGCACCTTGCCGAGCTCGCGTGAGAGCTTCACGCGCTGGGCTTCTCCGCCGGAGAGCGTCGGCGCGCTCTGGCCGATCTTCATGTAGCCGAGGCCGACCGACACGAGCGTCTCGAGGATGCGCCGCAGCTGCGGGAACGCACTGAAGAGCGCGAGACACTCGTCGACGCTCGTATCGAGCACGTCGGCGACGTTCTTTCCCTTGAAGCGGATCTCGAGCGTCGCGTCGGAGTAACGCTTGCCGAGGCAGACCTCGCACGGCACGCGCACGTCCGCGAGAAAGTGCATCTCCACAGTGACCTCGCCGTCGCCGCCACACGACTCGCAGCGCCCGCCCTTCACGTTGAAGCTGAAGCGCCCCGCGTCGTACCCGCGCGCGCGCGCCTCCGGGACCTGGGAGAATACCTCGCGGATGGCGTCGAACGCCTTCGTGTACGTGCCGGGGTTGGAGCGCGGCGTGCGGCCGATGGGCTTCTGATCGATCGCGATCACCTTGTCGAGCGCCTCGATACCCTTCAGCGCGCGATGGAGCCCGACCGGCTCGTTGCTGTCGTGCAGGTGTGCGGCGAGCGCGGGGAGCAAGATGCCGTTGATGAGCGAGCTCTTGCCCGCGCCGCTCACGCCGGTCACGCACGCGAAGACCCCGAGCGGGAGCTTCACGTCGACGTTCTTCAGGTTGTGCTCGCGTGCGCCGAGGACCTCGATGAAGCCCTTCGGCTTGCGACGCGCCTCGGGCACCTCGATGCGGCTCCGGCCGGACAGGTACGCGCCGGTGATGCTCTTCTTGTTCTTCTCGATCTGGTCGGGCGTGCCCTCGGCGATGACCTTGCCACCCAGGTGTCCCGCGCCTGGTCCGAAGTCGACCACGTGATCAGCAGCGCGGATCGTCTCCTCGTCGTGCTCGACGACGAGCACGGTGTTGCCGAGGTCGCGCAGGTGGCGGAGCGTCGCGACGAGACGCGCGTTGTCGCGTGGGTGAAGGCCGATCGACGGCTCGTCGAGCACGTACATCACGCCGGAGAGCTCGCTGCCGAGCTGGCTGGCGAGCCGGATGCGTTGCGCCTCGCCGCCCGAGAGCGACGGGCCGGAGCGCTCGAGCGTGAGGTACTCGAGGCCGACGTCGAGGAGGAACCGGAGGCGGCTCTCGATCTCGACGAGCGCGCCCTCCGCGATGTGCTTCTGCGCGGGGCGCAGAGTGAGCCCACGGATGTGCACGACCGCCTGCTCCACGGTCATCGCGGAGAACTCGCTGATCGCCTTGGCGCCCACGAACACGGCGCGGCTCTCGGGGCGAAGGCGCATGCCGCCGCACGCGTGGCAGGGGCGGTCGCGGAAGAATTTCGTGTAATGCTCACGCATCGACTCGCTGGTCGTCTCGCGGTAGAGCCGCTCGAGGTTCGGGATGACGCCTTCGAACTTCACGCCGAACGTGCCGTGGCTGTCCGAGCCCTCCTTGCCCCAGCTCACCTTGAGCTTCTCGCCCGCGAGGCCGTAGAGCAGGCGCTTCTGCTTTTCCTTGGGGAGATCCTTCCAGGGCGTGTCGAGGCTCACCTTGCACGTGCGCGCGGCGGCCTGCGCGATGCGGAACACCCAGCCGTCGCCCCGGACCATGGCGCTTGCCCACGGCGCGATGGCGCCCTTCTTGATCGAGAGCGCGGGGTTCGTGACGACGAGCGCGGGGTCGACCTCGGCGCGCGTGCCGAGCCCGTTGCACTGCGGGCACATGCCGAGCGGACTGTTGAACGAGAAGCTCGCGGGCGTGAGCTCGGGATAGCTCTTGCCGCAGCAGGAGCGGTTGGCGCTGAACACCACGCGCTCACGGTCGAACGAGGCGATGAGCTCGCCCTTGCCCTCGGCGAGGGCGATCTCGACGGCCTCGGTGACGCGCGTACCTCCTGTGGAGCCCACTACCACGCGGTCGACCACGAGATCGATCGTGTGCTTCACGTGCTTCTCGAGCATGGGCGGATCGTCGAGGGTGTGCTCGACCGGGATGGCCTTCGCGGCGCCCGACGCGATGTCGACGCGCAAGAATCCGCGCTGCTTGAGGTCGGCGAAGAGCTCGCGATGCTCGCCCTTGCGATGGGTGAGGAGCCGCGCCAGCACGCGGAGCTTCGTGCCCTTCGGAAGTGCGAGGAGCTCCTTGCCGATCTCCTGCGCGCTGCGCGCCTTCACGGCCTTGCCACACTCCACGCAGCGCTGCTCGCCGATGCGCGCGTAGAGCACGCGCACGTAGTCGTGCACCTCGGTGATGGTGCCGACGGTGGAGCGTGGGTTCGAGGCGGCGCTCTTCTGCTCGATCGCGATGGTCGGGGAGAGGCCACGGATGCGGTCGACCTTCGGGCGTTCGAGCTGCCCGAGGAACTGTCGCGCGTACGAGCTGAGCGTCTCGAGGTACCGGCGCTGCCCTTCCGCGTAGAGCGTGTCGAAGGCGAGGGACGACTTGCCCGAGCCGCTCGGCCCCGTGAACACGACGAGCGCACGCTTCGGGATCGAGAGCCGAGGGACGTCGAGGTTGTGCTCTCGCGCGCCGATCACCTCGATCGCGTCGAGCTCGTAGCGAGCGGCCGTCGGACGGGGGCTGGAGGCTGGGGTCGACCGGCGCTTCTTCGGCATCAACAAGAGGAGAGGGCGAATAGGATCGCGTTGTCAGAATGGCAAGCACGGCGGTGCGGTCCCGCTACGGCTGCCAGCTTGGCGAGCGAGTCAGCCGGATCCGTCGCCAGATCACGCCTATGCAGGCTTCGTCGGTCCCCCGCTCGCGCTGGCACGCGCTATGCTCTCGCCCCAAGTCCGCATGTCGCTTCGCCCGTCGCATCCCGCCCGTCCCGCCCGCGTCATCCGCGTGATCGCGTCGAGTCTCGCGCTCCTGTCGTTCCTGGCGGTGGGCCTGGTCGCGTCGCATGCGCATGCGCAGGCGGCGGGGCTTGCCGTCGCGGTCACGAACAAGGACGCGCTCGCCCGGCTCGACGGCAACGGCGGCGGGAT
The DNA here is from genome assembly GCA_025351875.1 of Myxococcales bacterium. Classification (GTDB taxonomy): domain Bacteria; phylum Myxococcota_A; class Polyangia; order Polyangiales; family Polyangiaceae; genus Labilithrix. The sequence continues at coordinate 14,137 of JANXVA010000341.1, forward strand.
CACGAAGCGGTCCGATGCTGCCAGCCGCGAGGGCGTGAACCTCCAGGACTGTCGCGACGATCAGTCCATCAATTTTCCGCTCACGGTGACCGGGTTCGCGCCCGGCGACGTCGCCCAGATCTGGGCGAGCAACGGAGCGCTCGACTGCACCGATCCGAACAACCGGCCCGGCGTCACGTCGGTCCATTGCTTTCAGGTCGGCACATTCTCGCTCGTGAACACCACCCAGACGACCATCAAGGTGAAGGCGCTCCTCGCGGCGACTGGCATCACGACGCTCGACTCGTTTGGGTGTCCTGCCGTCGACATCTCGACCATCACCGTCTACTTCATGGTCTTCCGTGGTGGCGTGGCCACGGCCGCGGCGGCGAAGGACACCGTCCCGATCAAGGTCGATACGCAAGGGCCGGCGGGGCTCACCGGCATCAAGGCGTTGCCGGGCGACCAGGCGATCACGATCTCGTGGGACTCCGTCGGAGAAGCCGGCGCGCAGGACATCATCGGCGCGCAGGCCCTCTGCGATCCGACGCCCGCGCCGTCACTGGCGACCGACGCCGGCACGACGCAGGTGTGCACCGAGGCAGGCGACGCCGATCCGGACGCGTCCGAGACGCCGGAGCCGAACTGCACGACGGTCGCCCGCGAGGGAGGCGCCGCGGGCGGTCCCATCCCGAGCACCGGCCAGATCCCTTCCAACGGCCTCGCGTGCACGACGGCGACGTTCGCGACGAGCAAGGCCGTCGGCTGCGGGAGCGTCACCGGAACCACCGGCAACACGATCCGGATCGACACCATCAACGGTCAGCCGCTCCAAAATGGAACGGTCTACGCGGTCGCCGTCGCCGGGACCGATTCGTTCGGAAACGTCGGTTCCGTCTCGTCGGCGACGTGCCAGTTCCCCGAGGCGACCAGCGACTTCTGGCGCGACTACCGCAATGCGGGGGGCCAGTCCGGCGGCGGCTGTGCGGTCGAGGGGCCAGCCGTCCCCATCGGAAGCTTCAGTCTCATGCTCGTCGGGGGAGCCGCCGTGCTCTCCACATTGCGTCGCGCGCGTGCCCACAAGCGCGCTCGGAGGAACGATCGGTGAAGCGAAGTCTCGTCGTGCAGACCACCGGTGCCCTCGCGGCCGCCGCCCTCTTCCTCACTGCCAGCGACGCGAGCGCCGTCGAGCTCGGCACGCCCGCGACCGAGCATCCGTTCCGCACGGCGCAGAATTTCGCGCTCGAGATCCGCGTCTCGCCCTACTACCCGCAGGTCGATGACGATCCGAAGCTCAACGGCGCGAAGCCGTTCGAGAACAACTTCGGCAACAAGGCGCGCGTGCTCCTCTCGCTCGAGCTCGACTGGCAGACGTTTCGCATCCCGCACCTCGGGACCATCGGGCCCGGCGTCGGCGTCGGCTCCGTCAGCATGAGCCGCAGCGTCGAGACGGTGACCGGCCGGACCTCTGGCGACGAGACCAGCCTCTCCATCTACCCGTTCTGGGGAGTCGCCGTCCTCCGCGCGGACGTGCTCTGGCGCGACTACGGCTTCCCGCTCGTGCCTTACGCCAAGGGCGGGCTCGGGCTCGGGATCTGGCGCGCTTCGAACTCGGCCGGCACCGCCAGGCAGGACGGAGTGTCCGGCAAAGGGAAGAGCTGGGGCACGAACTTCGCGCTCGGCGTCGGCTTCGCGCTCGACGCGATCGACAAGGGCGCGTCGCGCAACATGGATAACGCGACCGGGATCAACAACACGTACGTCTTTCTCGAGGCGTACTGGCTCACGCTCGACGGCATCGGCCAGTCGAAGGCGCTGCACGTCGGGACGAGCACATGGTCGATGGGGCTCGCGTTCGAGTTCTGATCGCGCGCTGAACGGGGATACGCTCCGAGCATGTTCGCTCGCTTCGGGGCCGACGCGCGGCGCTACGTAGGTGGCGTCGTCGTCGATGGGTTCTTCAACGGCATCTCGCGCATCGCTCGTCTCCATCCGCAGTCGAGCCCGGCGCGCCATGCCGTCGAGCACGTCCGTGACATCCGCTACCGGGAAGGCACGATGCGCGAGCACCTGCTCGACGTCTATCGGCCCGCGCACGCCACCTCGTCCGCGGTTCGTCGTCATCAGGGGCCGCCGTGGCCGATGGTCTTCTACGTGCACGGCGGAGGCTTCCGCATCCTCTCGAAGGACACGCACTGGGTGATGGGCCTCTCCTTCGCGCGGCGCGGCTTCGTCGTCTTCAACGTGAGCTATCGGCTCGCGCCGAAGCACCCGTTCCCGAGCGCGATAGAGGACGTGTGTCACGCCTTCACGTGGGCGATCGAGAATGCGGAGCGCTACGGCGCCGATCCCACGCGTGTCGTCCTCGCGGGCGAGTCGGCGGGTGCGAACCTCGCGACGAGCCTCGCGCTCACGCTCGCCTACGAGCGCGAGGAGCCGTTCGCGCGCGAGACGTTCGCTCTGGGCGTCGTGCCCAAGGCCGTCGTTCCCGCATGTGGCGTGTTCCAGGTGAGCGACATGGAGCGACTTCGGCGGCGCAAGCCGGGCATGTCGCCGTTCATCGCGGATCGTCTCGCCGAGGTGGAGGCCGCGTACCTCGGTGGCGCGGGCACGCACTCGCGCGATCTCGCGGATCCGCTGCTCGTGCTCGAGCGTGGCGACAAGCCGTCGCGGCCGCTGCCGCCGTTCTTCCTGCCGGTCGGCACTCGTGACCCGCTACTCCCCGACACCCGACGGATGGCGATCGCGCTGCGGAACCTGGGCGTCGTCGCCAAGGACGCGTACTACCCGGGCGAGCCCCACGCATTCCACGCGCTCGTGATGCGCAAGGCCGCGCAGAAGTGCTGGCGCGACACGTTCGCCTTCCTCGACGAGCACGTGCCCGAGACGCTCAGCCCGTGACCTTGCCCCACGGCGTGCCGGAGCCTGACTCCTTGAGGCGGAAGCGCGCGACGCTGAGCGCATCGAGGCGCTCGCGCAGGCATGGAGCGCACGCGTACTGACCGCGCGTCAGCGATGCGGAGGACTCGACGTCCTGACCGCAGAGCATGCAGTGAGCGATGAGCCGCGGATCGGCGCTCACCTCGCCGCCGACGATGGTACCTCCCTGGGTCACGTGTACGTCGATCGCGGCGATCATGGTCATGCTCCTGCTGTTCGGCTCGATCGAAGAGGATCGTCGACCTGTGCGCTGGAGGATCGCTTCCCCGGACGCGCCTGGCAAGAGTGGAAGGCATCGCGCAGCCGCTCCTCTGCCAACCGTCGTCGCTTGCCTGGCGTGCGGTTTCGCGCGAGCCTCCGCGCATGAGCGCGACCGAAGGCCAGAGCGATACCGGATACCGAGGTGCAATTGCTGGCTCGAGCGGGGCCATGGTGGTGACCACCGGCAACGACGTCGCGGGCTATCGCATCGTCGAGTATCTGGGGATCACGCGCGGCATCGTGGTGCGCTCCACCAGCATCGGTCAGGGGATCGTCGGCGCGTTCAAGCAGCTCGGGGGCGGCAACATCCAGGAGTACGTCGACGTCTGCGAGGCGGCGCGGCAGGAGGCGTACCTCCTCATGCTCCAGCACGCGCACAAGATCGGCGCGCACGCGGTGATCGGCATGCGCTACGACGCGACGGAGTTCGTTGCGGGCGCGACGGAGGTGCTTGCGTACGGCACCGCGGTCCGCCTCGAGCGCTGACTCATTCGGGCGCGGACGCACGCTGGCGGAGCGCCGCGCCCACGCTCGCGCCGAGGAAGAAGACCTGCGTGGAGTAGTAGACCCACATGACCGCGAGCACGACGGCGCTCGCGCCCTCGTAGAGATCGCTCATGTGCTTGTGGCGGACGTAGACCGTCACGAGGCCGGAGCCCACCGCGAACAGCGCCGTGCTGACGGCGGCGCTCGTGCCCGCGTCGCGCCACGAGACCTTCGCATCGGGCAAAAACCGGAAGAGCGTGCAGAAGAGCACGAACGCCAGCGCGACCGAGGTCACGCCGTCGAGCGCCCAGAGCATCCCTGGCGGCGCGCGCGTGCTCCACGTCGCCAGCACCGCGAAGCCCGCCTTCACCATCAAGAGCAGCGCGACCAGGACCGCCACGAACAGCGTGAGCAACATCGCGCCGCCGTAACGCAGTCCGTAGCGCGCGACGCGACCGCGCGCGGCCTCGACGCCCTCGAGGTCGATCCCCCAGAGCTGGTTCAGCGCACGCCGCAACGCACGGAACAACCGCGTGCTGCCGTAGATCACGAGCGCGACACCGAGCGCGCTCCCGGTGTGCTCGCTGCGATCGAGCCGCTCGGTCAGTTCGCGGATCGCTTGGAGCCCCTCCGGCGCCACCCACGTCGCGAGCCCGCCCCATAACGCGCTCTCGGCGCGCTGCTTCCCGAAGGCCGCGCCGACGACGTACAGGATCACCACGAACAGCGGAGCTGCCGACATGAGCGCGTAGAACGCCACCGCCGCGCCGAGGAAGCGGGCTCCCTTGCCCGAGAAGATACGGAACGCGTCGCGCAGGAGATCCACGGCACTACCGGTCTATCAGGCTATCGTTCATCGGGTCGAACATGCGCCTGCGCCTGCTGCCCTGATACCCTCCGTGAATGGCGACCCACCTCCTCGTCGGGAATCCGACCGCGCAGAGCGGGAAGAACAAGGAGCGCATCGACCGCGCCCTCGAGATCATGAAGGAGGCCGGCATCGCCGTCGACGTCCTCCCCACGCTGCCCGGTGGCAAGACCGTCGGCGCCGTGCGTGACGCGCTCGACTCGGGGACGCATCGCGTCGTGATCGCCATGGGCGGCGACGGCACCTTCCGCGAGGTCGCCGCCGGGCTCTATACGAGCAAGCGCCGTGATGACGTCGCGATGGGCATGCTCCCCACCGGCACCGCGAACGATCAGGGCAAGAGCTTCGGCCTCGAGGCGCTCCCGGAGTCGCTCGAGAAGAACATCGGGGTCATCCGCGCCGCGCACGAGACGCGTCTCGACGTCGGCATCTACCGCTCCGGCGGCGCCGACGCCGCGCCCGACTACTTCTTCGACTCCGCGGGCTGGGGCCTCTCCGCGCGCGTGCTCGCCCAGCGAAACAAGGACCGCGCGGTCGTCGAGACGCTCGGTCCCTTGAAGGAGCTCTATCGCGATCACGCCGTTTACGCCGGCGCCTTCGTGAAGACGTTCCTCGAGTCGTACGTGATCGACGACAAGCTCCGCGTCATCGCCACGCTCGACGGCGTGCGCGTCGAGCTCGAGGGTCTCACCGATCTCATCGTGAAGAATACACGCGTCTACGCGGGCGCATGGGTCTTCGAAGAGTCATCCCGTCACGATGACGGGGTCTTCGAGCTCGTTCCGTTCGTCGGCAAGATGGACTGGGCCTCGAAGGCGCTCATCGATCTCGAGGCCGTCCCGCTCGACACCGAGATGCTCGAGGGGATCGGCCTCGAGCACTCGAAGACGCTCCGCGCCTCCTCGATCGAGCTCGAGATCTTCGACCCCGAGGGCGGCGCGCCCCTCGCCGCGCAGCTCGACGGCGAGGAGTGGCCGGCGAATCCGAAGGTGCGCATCGACGTGGCCGCGCGAGCGCTCCGCCTCCTCGTGCCGGCGCCCTGAGTCCCGCTCCGGCTCGTGCTTCCTGGATCGCGCGTGCCCGCGCGTGCCCCGCTTCCATCGCTCCGCGATGAAAGATGGAGAAAGAGCCGTGCGGTCGATCACGATCGACTCGATCACGATCCACGTGATCACTCCTCACGGGTAGCGCGCAGGGCTATGACCTCGCGGTCATGCGGGAGTGCACCATGAATCGAATCGTCACGACCATTGCGTGTCTCGGTGTCGCGGCGGGTGTCGTCGTCGCGTGCGGGAGCGACAAGCGCAGCGGCTTCGCGGACCCGGCCCAGACGATCAACGGCACCTTCGACGACGGCGGCACGTTCGAAGCCGGCGGACCCAGCGGGCAGAAGCGCATCGCCGACCCCACGACCTGCGAGGAGGCGCTCGCCGCCAAGACGTACGTCGGCTGCGACTACTGGCCGACCGTCACGGGCAACCTCGTCTCGGACGTCTTCGACTTCGCGGTCGCGGTCGCGAACGTCGGCACCGACGACGCGCACGTCACGGTCACGGGACCGAACGGCGTCCACAAGGTCGTCGCCGTCGCCGGCGGCTCGCTCAACAAGATCTACCTCCCGTGGGTCGCCGCGCTGAAGGGCCCGAACCTCATCCCGATGGGGGCGTCCGTGCTCGCGCAGGGCGGCGCGTATCACCTCGTGAGCGATCGGCCCGTGGTCGTCTACCAGTTCAACCCGCTCGAGTTCCGCGCCGCGGGCGGCGAGCCGGGCAAGGACTGGACGAAGTGCCAGAAGCTCGATTTCACGGCGCCCGATTGCTACTCGTACTCGAACGACGCGTCGCTGCTCCTGCCGAGCAGCGCGATGACCGGCAGCTACCGGATCATGGGCTCGTACGGCATGTCGCGCCACCCGATGCAGGACGGCACCAGCATCCCCGACAAGAGCCAGCCGCTCCAGCCCGGCGCGCCTCCTTACTTCGTGGTCACCGGAACGGCCGACGGCACGGTCGTCACCGTGAAGCTCGGACCGAAGGGACAGGTCATCGCGGGCGGCGGGATCTCCGCCGCGCCGGCGGGCGGCACCCTCACGTTCAACCTGAACGCGGGTGACGTCGCCGAGGTCGTCGGCGCGAGCGGCCGCGAGCACGACTTCAGCGGCTCGCTCCTCTACGCCGACAAGCCGGTGCAGGTGATCACCGGTGTACCCTGCATCGATTTTCCGCTCGACGTCATCGCCTGTGACCACATCGAGGAGACGGTCTTCCCCGCGCAGACGATGGGCAAGCACTACGTCGTAATGACGCCGACCGGTCCCTTCGAGAACAAGGTCGGTCACGCCGTTCGCTTCTACGGCAACGTCGACGGCACGAAGCTCACGTACAAACCCTCCGCGCCCGCGGGCTGTCCTTCGACGCTCGAGGCGGGTGAGGTCGTCGACTGCGGCGACGAGGTGAAGAGCGACTTCGAGGTCACTGGCAGCTCCGAGTTCGGCGTCGGCCTGTTCATGATCGGCGCCTCCGAGGCGGACCCCGGCGGCGGCGGCGGCAAGCCTGGCTCGCAAGGCGACCCGTCGCAGAGCTTCTCCGTGACCGTCGAGCAGTACCGCCTGCGGTACGTGTTCCTCGCGCCGACCGACTACAAGACGAGCTACGTCGACGTCATCGCGGGCGCGGACACGAAGCTGGATCTCGACAAGCACGACGTGTCCGCGAAGCTCACGCCGATCGCCGGCACCAGCTGGTTCCAGGCGCGCATCAAGCTCGACGCAGGCTCGAACGACGGCGTCCACGTGCTCACGGCCGACAAGCCGGTGGGCATCCAGGTCATGGGGTACGGCGACTACACGACGTACATGTACCCGGGCGGCCTGAACCTCGGAGAGATCGCACCCATTCCCCCGCACTAGAACGGAGACAGTCGATGAAGATCTGGCAGATCGGGACGGCGTTCGGGATCGTGCTCTCGACTCATGTGCTCGTCTCGTGCGGCAGCGACAACAAGCGCGACGGCTTCGATCCGTCGGCAGAGGGCGGCTCGGCCACCGATCCGAACGCCGATTTCGGCAAGCTCGAGGCTGGCACAGCAGAGGCCGGCACGCCCGCCGTGATCGGTCACCTGCAAGGACGCGTCGTCGCGCCCGAGGGCACCGTGCCCGTCGCGAAGGCAATGGTCTACCTCACGGCGCGCGCTCCAGACGCGATCCCCCCGGGCGCGTACTGCGATACGTGCGTGCACCTCACCGCGTTCGAGCCCTACGCGTACACGAAGAGTGATGGCACGTTCGATCTGGCCGCGTACCAGCCCGGCAAGCAGTTCCTCGTCGTCCAGAAGGGCCAGTTTCGCCGCGTCCGCGAGGTGGAGGTCGTGAAGGGCGACCAGCCCGTCGCCGGCGATCTCACGCGGCTCCCCGGCAAGACGGACGCGGCGCACGGCGACACGATCCCGAGGATCGCCATGGTCGTCGGTGGCTACGACCACATCGACACCTCGATGAAGAAGCTCGGCGTCGAGGAGTTCTTTCGCTACGGCGACCCGCCGTTCGCGACCCCGGGCGGCGACGGCCCCGGCGTGAAGACCGGCAAGACCGGCAACCAGCTGATGAACGCCGCGCCGGAGATGGCCGGCTATCACATCGTGCTCTTGCCCTGCGCGGCGATGGGCTACTCGCAGGATCAGAACAACGGCGGCTTCTTGTGCGGCGGTCCGACCGCGCCGCAGAAGAGCGCGTTTTCGAGCTACGTCGACAGCGGCGGTAAGCTCTATGTCACGGACTTCGCCTACGAGGCCGTGCGACAGACCTGGCCGGGCTTCATCACGTTCTACGACGCGACGATGAAGCCGCTCACGAGCACCTCGCAGGGCATCGGCACGGCGTGCCGCGGCGGCGCGGAGGACACCGTCGGCACCGCCGCGGATCCCGGTCTCGCCGACTGGATGAAGACGATCGGCCACGCCGACATCGAGCTCAAGGCGAGCTGGTCGCGCATCGAGTCCGTCCACGCCCAGCCCGGCTACGACGCCGACGGCAAGCCGAAGACCATCACGCCGAAGGTCTGGATGACCTCGGAGATCGCCGGCACCCAGCGCCCCGCGACCGTCAGCTTCGAGCAGAAGTGCGGGCGCGTCCTCTTCAGCACGTACCACACGGAGGGCGACGACGCGTCGAGCCTCCTCGCGCAGGAAAAGGCCCTTCTCTACGTGCTCCTCGAGGTCGGCGTGTGCGTCGGCGACCTGCCTCCGCCTCCTCCGCCGCGCTAGCTCTCACCTGCATCGACTCTTCGCCGGGTGCTTGCGCGATCGATGGCCCCAACCCAGCTTGAGGAGAGTGGGGAAGGGGGCCACGTAGGACGACGCTGGCCGGCGCCAGCTCGTTCTTCGCGTGGGTCGTGCTCGGCAGCGTCCATTCCGTCACAAGGGCCGCGGCCTCGTGCGAAGCTTCGAGCGATGGCCGAGCCGAAGAGCCGCAAGACCGGCGAGCACAACCTCCTCGTCATGAAGCTCACGGCCGAGGGCGTCGCCATGCGCGAACAGATCGACGGCCTCGAAGCGCGACTGCTCCGGCTCGAGGCAGAGGTGGCCACCATGCGGAAGAATGTCGCCGTCGCGCCGCGCGCGAGCAAGCGGCCTGGCGCGGGTCCGCCGCCGCTTCCGAGGCTCTCGGGCTCGATGGGCGCCGTGCCGCAGGGACGAAAGATGAGCATGAGCAGCATCGACGTCTCCGAGATTGCGGAGCTCGTCGAGTCGCTTCCGCCGCCGGTGCCGCGCTCGAAGAGGTGAGCTCGACCAAAAAACCGTACTTGGTACGGCATACGCAGATCGCGCCTCGCGCTCCCTGCCGCTAGACTTCAAGGCAATGGCACGTAGCGAGGACTTCGGAGAGCACGCCGTCACGCGAGCGAAGCACGCGAATCCGCTCGCGTCCCCCACGTCTGCGCCTGCGGTCGAGCTCGTTCGACTGCAGGTGCTCGTCCAGCGCGTCGCCGGCAACGACGCCGCGGAGACGCACGTCTTCGACGGTGATGTTTGCCGCATCGGCTCGCATGCCTCGAACGATCTCGTGATCGACGACAAGACCATCTCGCGCTTCCACTGCCGCATCGTTCGCGAAGGAAATACGTGGCGCATCACGGACGCCGGTTCGAAGAACGGAACGCGCGTCGACGGCGTGAAGGTGATCGCGGCCGAGCTCGAGAAGGAGTCGGTCCTCGTCCTCGGCGACTCGTCGATCCGCGTGACGCCCGTGAGCCGGGGCCACGTCAGCCGCATCGCGGTGCCGCCCCAGTTCGGTGGAATCATCGGGCAGAGCGCGGTGATGCAGCGTCTCTTTGCGGTGCTCGAGCGTGTAGCCGCCAGCGAGATCGACGTCCTCATCCACGGCGAGAACGGTACGGGCAAGGAGCTGGTCGCGACCGAGCTCGTCCAGCGAAGCCGCCGTTCCGAGGGGCCCGTGGTCGTCGTCGACTGCGGCTCCATCTCGCCGAACCTCGTCGAGAGCGAGCTCTTCGGTCACGTGCGCGGCGCGTTCACGGGCGCCGATCGCGAGCGCGAGGGCGCCTTCGAGGCCGCGAACGGCGGGACGCTCTTCCTCGACGAGATCGGCGAGCTCCCGCTCGAGCTGCAGCCGAAGCTGCTGCGTGCGCTCGAGGCCCGCGAGGTTCGTCGCGTCGGTCAGACCAAGATGAAGCACGTCGACGTGCGCGTCATCGCGGCGACGAATCGAGACCTCGAGCGCGAGGTCAATCGTGGTCGCTTTCGCGAGGACCTCTATTACCGCCTCGCGAAGGTGAGCGTGCGCGTCCCGCCGCTGCGCGACCGCACGGACGACATTCCCCTGCTCGTCAGCACGTTCCTCGCCTCCATGGGCGCCCACGATGCGTCGAAGCTCTTCTCCGCCTCGGTCATCGAGGAGATGCAGCTGCACGATTGGCCCGGCAACGTCCGTGAGCTGCGAAACTACATCGAGCGCAGCATCGTCCTCGACGACGTTCCGCCGCCGCCCCGCCGCAGCGGCACCATGCGCGCACAGACCGCAACCCTGCGGAGCGACAACGACCCGCGCAACGCCGAAGCGCGCTCCGAGCCGCCGCGCGAGGCGATGAACAGCGACGTCCCCTTCCGCATCGCGAAGGAGTCCGCGATCGCGACGTTCGAGAAGGCGTACCTCGGCCCACTCATCGACCGCTGCAACGGAAACGTCAGCCAGGCTGCGCGCGCCGCCAAGATGGATCGCATGTACTTGCACCAGCTCGCCCAGAAGCACGGCTTCAAGGTCGGTCGCAAGGCCGTGTGACTCACACGGCACGACCTCCCGAAGGTCGGTCAGGCCGTGTGACTCACGCGTGAGTGGTTGGCCCGTTGCGTGCTGGAAGAGCGCGCTGGAGGCACCACGCATGGCGAAACTTCATCTCGTTCACCTCACGGACGCCCACCGCCGCTCCGCAATCGACCCTCGCATCGATCCTCGCGTTGCTCCGACGAGCGGTACCTACAGGCGAGTGGGCGTTCGTCGCGTGCTCACGCGGCCGAACCCGCTGCTCACACGTCGCGCGCGAGAAGTCGACCCGCGCGCGGAGGGAGTCGTCGAGCTCGCAGAGGAGATGGTCGCGACGATGCGCACCTCACCCGCATGCGTCGGCATCGCCGCTCCGCAGGTCGGCGAGTCGATCCGGATGTTCTGCATGGACGTCACGGGACACCGTAAAACAAGGTCTTGCGCGGGCCTCGTGGTGATGGTCAACCCGCACATCGTCTCGCGAAGCGACAACGTGATCATGCGCGAGGGCTGCATGAGCGTCCCGGACTTCACGGGCGACGTGGCACGCGCCGCGCGCGTCGTCGTCGAGGGGCTCGAGCCCGGAACCCGCAAGGTCGTGCGAATCACCGCCGACGGGATGGAAGCGCGATGCCTCCAGCACGAGATCGATCATCTCGACGGCTTCGTCTTCGTGGAGCGCGTCGGCGACGTGTCGGCGCTCTTCGCGCGCAAGACCTACGAATGATCGCGCGTGCGGGGGACAGCCCGCATGGCGTGCTGCAGGTGACATCCCGCAGGTGCCGCCGGGCCCTGGTCACCCGCGCGATCGACCGTGAATCGTGCATGGACCGGGACGTGCTCTGGCGAACATCATGGACCGGTCATCGTCATTCGCGTTCGCATCGGTCGCCCTCCTCGCTTCTCTCGCGTCTGTCGCGTCCTGCTCGCCGAGCTTCCACGCCAAGTCGTGCAAGACCGACGACGAGTGCGGTCAGAGCCTCGTCTGCGGACAGCGCTCGGGGCAGCCGGCGTGCGTCGCCGGCAGCGACGATCCGATCCGCATCGGAATGAGCGCGCCGCTCACGGGGCCGAACCAGGAGCTCGGAACCGAGATGAAGAAGGGGATCTCGCTCGCCTTCGAGGGGCAGAACGCGGCCGGCGGCATCCGAGGCCGGACCGTCGAGCTCGAGTTCCGCGACGATCAGTACCAGCCGCAGAGCGCCGAATCTGCCGCGCGCGATCTCCTCGACGTCCTGACCCCCTCCTCGGCGCCCGCCCGTTGCCCGACGACGACCTCGTCGGTCATCGCGGGGGATCCACCCGTGGGAACTGGGGCGCTGACGCGCGGCCCGAACGCGGTGCTCGCGCTGGTCGGCAGCGTCGGCACGCCGACGATGGTCCGCTCCGCGCCGATTGCCGTCGAGACCGGGAGCCTCTTCTTCGGCGCCTTCACCGGCGCCGCGAAGGTCCTTCGCGACGAGATGTCCGGCGCCTGCCACAAGTACATCTTCAACGTCCGCGCGAGCTACGCCCAGGAGGCGAGGGCGACGGTCGAATATTTCAAGAAGCTCCGCGTCCCCGACGCTCGGCACTTCGTGAGCTTCGACCAGAACGACTCCTTCGGGCAGGCCGGCTACGACGGGCTCGTCGCGGCGCTCACGGCGCTCGACGGC
>JANXVA010000343.1 GCA_025351875.1 Myxococcales bacterium
TCGTCGTGGAACCCTTATCAGGTGCACCTCATGCGCACGTGGCTCGTGCCGCCGGGCGTCGCTCGCACGCGTCCCACGCGCGGCAGCGGGCTTCCCAAGGCGACGATCGTGAACGGCGACTTCGCGACCGGCGACCTCACCGGCTGGCAGAGCAGCGGCGACGCGTTCGCGGTGTTCGTGGGCCCCGACGGCGCTCACCGCGTGACCAGCTCGACGCCCGCGAAGGGCGACGCCGCCATGGGAACACTGTCGCAGACATTCGTCATCGACGCCGCGACGGTCGAGCTCTCGTTCTTGATCCACGGCGGCGACGGCCGGGTCACGCTGCGCCGTGGCGCCGACATCGTGCGCAGCTCACACGCCCGTCGGTCGAACGAGATCGAGACCACCGTGCGCTGGAACCTCGAGGAATACCGAGGCGAGAGCGTGACGCTCACACTGGAGGATGACCTCAGCGGGACCTGGGGCTTCATCGGCGCCCGCGGCTTCGTGCTCCAGTGACGATTGTTCGGAACTTCGTGGATCGCGCGCTGTCTGGGCTCGGATGGGCCAGATCCCGCCAAAAGAGGCCCTGAGCGCCGCGCAGCGAGCCAAGATCCGACGCCTCTCGACGCCGTCCGAGGTCTCGCCGGACGAGGAAGGCGGCGAGCTCAACGTCGTTCCGTTCCTCGACATCATCACGAACGTGTTGATGTTCGTGCTGGCCACGGTCGCCATCACCTTCACGGCGACCATCGAGACGACGCCGCCGCGGCGCGCCGTTCGCCCGCCGACGACGCAGACGCTTGGCCTCACGGTGCTCGTGGTGCCGGACGGTTTCAGCGTGAAGGCGAAGGGCGGCAACGTAGCGCCGGGATGTACCGACACAGGCGCAGGCCTCGCGGTGCCCAAGCGCGGCGCAGACTACGACTACGACGCGCTCAAGGCGTGCGCCGTGAAGCTCAAGGCGTCAGCGTCATCGTTCGCCGACGAGCGCGACGTCACGATCAGCGCCAACGCGCAGGTACCCTACGAGGTCGTGATCGCGACGCTCGATGCCATGCGTCGCAACGACAACGGCGACGACCTCTTCCCGACCGTGAGCTTCGGCGTCGCGCGCTGATAACTCAGTTGCAGCCGCAGCCGCTCTCGGCGACGGCACCGCCACCGGCCGCGCCTTCTTGCACGGCGTGCAGGTGCGCGGCGGCGGCGCTCTCGACAGGCTGAGTCATCGTCGGATGCGCGAGGCGTCCGCGATCGTAGGGCGCGACATGCGTGCACGCGCTCGAGCCGAGCGCGACCAGCGCGACCAGCGCAACGACGACCCGCGCAGGCGAAGTGGCGTGGAACATCCTTCGCTCAGTTGTTCGGCGCGCCGGCGGCGGCCCATGCGGTGAGGTCCGCGGTGGATGCAGCGCTCGCGCTCGTGCCACTCGGCGGCATGTTGCCACCAAGCCAGCTGAGACAGGACTGCGCGGGATCGGCCAGCGGCGCCTTCGTGCTGCGGATGTAGCCCTTGGTGGTGAGCCACGTGTAGGCCTTCGGCGCGGTGCTCATCTGACTGTGGCAGCCGCTCTTGGCGCAATTGCCGATCGTGCCGGTCGCGAGATAGGTCGTGTAGATCTTCGTCCACGTCGCGGTCGTCGTCGTGCCGCTCGACCCGCTCGTGCCGGACGTGCCGCTCGTGCCGCTCGTGCCGGACGTACCGCTCGTGCCGGACGTACCGCTCGTGCCGCTGGTACCTGACGTGCCACTCGTGCCCGACGTGCCGGAGGTACCGCTCGTGCCCGACGTGCCGCTCGTGCCCGACGTGCCGCTCGTACCGGACGTGCCGCTCGCTCCCGAAGATCCGGCATCCGGAGCGGGCTCGTCAGCCGTCGCGGGATCGGTGGGGCTGGTCGAAGATCCGGTCGTCGGACCGCTTCCGCCCGCGCTCCCGCCGTAGGGCCCGCCGAGAGGCGGATCCGAGGCGCTCGCGCACCCCGCGATCAGCACCGCGCCGGTCATCCAGAAAGTGATGGAAGCTCGCATGGATCCTTCTCCTCGTCGCGCGCACGACGCAGTAGCACTCGGCTCGGTACGCTCAAACGCGAAGAGCATTTTTCCCCGCGATTTGTGGGTGTTGGTGAGTCACCAGGCGTCTCAAAATCCGTATTGAAGGGTCATTTCCGGTGCTACGGTCACGCCAAAGGCACCTGGACCCACGGCCAGGTTGAGCCCGATGCCCGTCGAGAACGCGACGCGCGGCGAGAACGCGTACCGCGCTCCGCCGCCGACCTCGCCAAACGCAGGCCCGGCGACATACCAAGCACGCACAGCGCGATCTCCCGCGACGCCCTTCTCCGCGACCATCACGGTCGTGGGCGCGTCGAAGCGCGCGACGCCGCCTGCCACGAACGCATACGGCGCGAGACCGGAGCGCGCGATGGGCTCGTCGCCGAAGACCCACGTCCCCCGAACCTCGGCGTGAATCGGCGTCCCGATCGTCTTGCCGGCTGCGGACGCCGCTTGTCCCGAGTACGCGTTGGCGACGTAGCCGAACCGCACGCCGATGAGCAGGTTGGATGTCGCCGCGTAGTCGATCGTCGCCGTGATGTGCACGCCGCCGGGCGTGAGCTCGCTCGACGGCGCGCCGGCGCGCCCCTGCGCGAGCGCCGCATTCTGTGCAGTGGTTGGGTAGTCGGTGCCGTCCGGGGTCGTGCACCAGTACCCGCTCGTCGAGACGCCGGCGGTCTGCGCGCAGACCTCGTTGCTCCCTGCGGGGATGGTCAGGTCGAGCGATCCCGACACGCCGACCCAGAACCGCGCGATCTGACGCGGCCCGCTCGCCGCTGCTTCTTCTTGCTCGAACGCAGAGATCGCCTTGCACCGACCGGCCGACGTGCACGTTCCGCTCTTGCACTGCCGGTCTTCCTTGCAGCGCGAGCCCTCGTCGAGGTTGAGCGCTTGCACGTCCTTCTCGGTGCACTTCGGCGGAGCCGGCTCGCCGGGCAGCGCGGGCGGCTCGCCGCTGATGCTCTCGCGGATCGGAACGCTGAACGTGCGATTGGGATCGCCGGACGTAGCCGCGAGCTCGCCGTCCTTGTCGAAGCCCTGGACGTAATATCGAAGCGTGCCCTGCACGACGTCGGCACACGGGATGTATCCGCCCCAGCCGTTTCCCGCCTTTTTCAAGACGGCGCGACGAAACGACCGCATCGAGTCGTTCTTGTACTTCACGACGACGCTCGCGATCGCGTCGCTGGCGGTCTCGACGTAGACGGGCAGCGGCGTGGACGCGGCCTGCGCTGTCGCAGGTCGATGCGTGAAGTCGCCGCTCGCCGTCGGCTGCGTGGCAGCCGGGCTCGCGGCCTCCCACGCCTCGCGCAGATCCTTGGCGTCGTAGTCGGGGTTGAGCGCGATCGTCGGATCGAGCTTCTTTGCGCGCCGAAACGAGCTCGCCGCTGCTTCGGGGGTACCGAGGCGGAACTGCATCGTGCCGATGTCGCGGATCAGCGCGGCGTGCGTGGCGGCCGTGCAGCTCGCCTCGCCACACGTGCGCTCGGCGGTCTGCAGGCGGCGGAGCGCCTTGGCGAAATCGCTCTGGAGGTAGTCGTCGTCCGCGCGCTTGAGCGCGTCGTTCGCGATCGCCTCCGACTTGCGATCGGCCATCGCAACGCCCTCGAAGGCGAGCGCGCCCAGCGCGAGCAACGCGCTCGCGAGCACCAGACGGAGAAGCGCGTGCGGCTTCATCGCGCGGTCACCGGAGCAGCGAGCGCGCGCGCGCAGGCGTTCTTGTCGACCGCCCCCGCCAGCCACGAGGTCATGCAGATGTCCTGGTCATCGCCAGGCGTCACGAGCGTGCCGCCCTTGTGAGACTCGGTGCCACGCGCCTTACGCACGAAGGTCAAGAGCTCGGGGTTCTGACCCTTGCCCTGAACCACGGAGGTCATCACCGCGGGCTCGAGCGCGACGAGTGAACGGAACGTCGCGTCGTGCTCCTCGGCCGTCGTGTCCGTGCCGCTGGCGTTCCGGCAACCTGGTGTCGCGGTGCCGAGGCGGAGCCCCTCGCAGCCGTAGACCTGGAGGTTCCTCGTGCGTGCACCGTGGCAGTCGAGCGAACCACAGCGATGATCCAAGAGCAGGCTCACCGGCGGGAACTGCGCAGGATCAGGCGTCACGACGCCCACTCTCGCGTCGTCGGGCGGCCCTCCGCAGGCGACGGCGAGCGCGAGCGCGAGGCCGATGAGGAAGGCGATGCGCTTCGTCATGGCATGGCCCCAGGCAAGTCGGCAGGCTCGAGCACGAGGTAGACGTGCCCGTGCGTCGCGGGGCCCTTCGGATCGACGTGGCAGCTCGCGCAGGATCCATCGCGACCCACGGTCGTGTGCATCGTCGTCGGCGCGGCGACGCCCGGAAAGGTCACGCTGATGTCGTGCAGCGGATAGACCGGCGCCCACTCCGTCCGGCGGAACGAGAAATTCCCCGCGGCATTCGTCACGGCGGTCCGCGGCGCACCGCCGTCCGCGAGCTGGGTTGCGTCGAAGACCGTGACCGTTGCGCCTTCGAGCGGCGGCGAATCGGGCGCGGCGGTCTGGTAGATCGTCCCCGCCACGCTGAGCTCGAGATCCGCCGGCCCTTGCCCGCCGTGGCACGTGAGGCACGGCTGGCCCGATCTGTGCGTCGGTCCGGTGGGCACGCCGGACTTCTCGCCGCCCAGCGCGTCGACGCGTGTATCATGCACAGGATCGCCGCACGACCAGACAGCGAGGAGCACCGCAGCGAAGTAGAAGCGCCGCGTCATGGCTCCCCCAGCTCGAGGGTGATGGAGCCGAGCACGCCGGTGCGGCTCGTGATGAAGAGGTCGTCGAGGTAGCTCGTGTAGACGACGTCCGCCTCGAACGCGATCGCGAAGAACCGCGGGTGTGCCGCGCTGCCAAGGAATACCTTCGTGCCGCCGCCACCCGTCACCGCCCAGAGCGGACCGAGCTCGCGGTCGCCGGTACGGAACTCGGGAAGCGAGAAGCCCGGCTGCCCGACCGAGGTATAGGCCCGCTGCCAGAAGACGACGGGCGTCTGCGCGTGGAATCGCACGTGGGGCCAGAGCCGGAGCCTGCTCGCAACGTCGAAGATCCAGCGGGCGTCGGTGGTCGACGCGCTGAGCCCCCAGTTGTCGGTGTAGCCGCGCTCGCTCGCGCGAAGCGTCGACGACTCGAACCGATGCGCGAGCGTTCCGGCGAGCGCGAAGCGGCGGCGCGCGAGCGGCAGCTGCTCGAGCGGTCGCTCGACGAGCCGATGCGCGTTCACGTAGTCGACCGATGCGCCCGCAGGCGCCTGCGCGGCCTCGACCGGGGAGAACATCGGGATGTAGCGATAGGGCTTCGATTGATCGCCGTTCTCGATGATCACGCCGAGGGTCAGCGAACCGAGCGTCGAGGGACCGATCACCTGGTCGACGCCGAAAAGAAAGCTCCCGCGCTGGAGGGACCGAGCGAACGTCGTGAAGGCCGTGCCGCCACGGCCGATGGTGTCGTGTCCGTACCCGTACCCGAAGAAGACCGAGGTGTTCTTCTCGTCGAGGTCGTAGCTGAGATGGCCCGCTGCGCCGTACGAGAAATAGTCCGGCTCACTCGAGACCGATGCCGAGAAGCCGACGCCGAGGTCGCGGGGCTTGTACTGGCCGGAGAGCGTCCCTGCATGCCGGACCTCGTGCCAGCGGCGCGACGCCGTTGCGATGATGTCGACGGACGCAGCCGAGACCACGTCGACGAGGTAGCTGCCCTGGAGGGTGGCGCCGTCGACGACGTTCTCGATGGTCCCGGAGATCGCCGGCGTGACGATCGTGACACGATCGGTATCCGTGTACGCCGCGGTCTCGAGCGCCGCGGTCTTCTGGCTCGTGTCCTCCAGTCCGGTCGAAGCATGCTCGAGCTGCGCCGGACGCGGGGCCACGCCGTCGCCGCTTCCGACGACCGGCGGGTTCTCCTGCGGATCCGCCGAATGCAGATGAGTCGTCGATGCGATCCGCAGGGCCCCCGCGCGTGCACACCCGCTCGCAGAGACTGCGAAGAGCATCGTTGCCAGGAGACGCGTCACGGCCGGCGACGCTACCGCCTTCGGACGTGCCCGAAGAGAGTTTTCGAGGGGGGCGTAACATTCGAACACACGCCTAGCCCCTCGTGGCGCGCTCCTCAGAGGTCGTAGGCGCCGCGCATACCAATCATCATCCAGGCGTGGAGCGCTGTGTCGAAGTCGCGCGTTGGGGTGCCGTTGACGGAGACCGTCGTGAACCGTCCGATCGACGTCGAGAGGACGGGGCCGATGCGCAGCGCGCGCGTCGCCTTGACGTCTGCGCCTAGCTCGAGGTCGAGGAGCTCGACGCCGCGCGCGGTGATCGCCGTGGAGGCGCCATCCATGGCCCGCGACACGTGCAGCGTCTCGAAGCCTCACCACGGTCGGCGGTTCCAGTGCGAGCGCAATTTCGTATAAGAGGCCTTCGGTCAACCCTGCACGAGGGGCGCTTGGCCAAGCCAACCCGCTAGGTCTTCCTTCTCGCTTCTCGCTCTCGCCGCCATCGACTCGATGCCCATCAAAGCCGCATCAGTCGCTGCACGCGCTTGCGATTCACGTCGCGCCCCTCGTTCCGCAGTGTGACCGACGGGAGCCGGCTGCCGTAAAAGGGATGCTTCAGATGAAGCTCGTCGATGCGACGCATCAGTGCGAGCTCCTACGCGCACGTCGGCACCGCCTCGTAGTACAGGCCCGAGCGCGACACGCGAAGAAGCTCGCACTGGCGCCGCACCGACGGCGCCGTCTGCGGGTCGACCATCGCGCGTCGCTCCTTCAGCCCAGGCGCCCGCGCCCTATGGCAAAAAAAACGCGCTCCGCGGTCAGCTCTCCGATCTTCTTAAGGAGCTGGTCCTCGCGCTCGCCGCTGCCGCTCTCGTTCTTCGTTGCCTCCCCGTTCGAGAACGCGCGCGCCGCACGATGACCTTAAGCTCGAAGAGAACCTGGCGATTCGCGTCGCCGCGTGATGCCGAGCGCAGCCGACAAGCTGCGCTCGCGATCACTAGATTCGAGCCGCTCTCCGGTGGACGGCGCCTGTCGGCCTCGCGTGGTACGCTTACCGCAATGACGCGCGAAGGGCTGCTCGGTCGCATTGCCATCGACCCAGAGATCTGTTTTGGCCGTCCGTGCGTGAAGGGGCGCCGCGTCTGGGTCTCGCTCGTGCTCGATCTCCTCGCGTCCGGGGCTTCCATTGAAGCGGTCGCCAAGGAGTACGACCTCGCCGACGACGACGTGCGCGCGTGCATTGCCTACGGCGCGGAGATGGCCCGCTACGCCGACCTGCCGCTCAAAGAGAGCGCGTGAAGCTGAAGCTTGACGAGAATCTCGGTCGAAGGGGAGCCGACAGCCTCCGCGCTGCCGGCCACGACGTCGCAACTGTTGCCGAGCAGCGCTTGTCGGGTGCGAAGGACACGCAACTGCTCGGTGTCTGCACCGGAGAAGGACGCGCGCTCGTCACGCTCGATGTGGATTTCGCAAACCCGATCCGATTTCCACCGTCGAACCACGCCGGGGTCGCTGTTCTCCGTCTGGCGAGCCCGGCAGCCTTCGCGGACATCGAAGCCGCCGTCGCGACGCTCGTCGACGCGCTCTCTCGGGCGGAGCTTCACGGGGCGCTCTGGATCGTCCAAGTGGGCCGGGTCCGCGTATACACGCCCTGAGCCGGCGGTGGACCCTGGCCGAGTGTCGGAGAGCGCTCTCCGAACAACATGCAGACTCCCCGTTTCCCATTCGTTGCCCCACGCCCTGTCACTTCACGGCACCCACCGTCACATCACGTCGGAGAGACAGGACCCACGACGCGCGGGAAATCCCGCATTCGCGTGTGAGGAGCCGCCTTTTCTCGAGGAGCGCCGCAAATCCCGCCTCCCCGACCAGAGTCTCCGAAGTGAAGGAAAAATCAGGGTCTCGCGACAACGGAAGATCGCACCGATGTTCCATCGCCAAGATCTCCGCGAAGCTCGCTCGCGATGATGCGCGGGGTCATGTTCATCAGCGCGACGTGGCGCTCATCAGGATCGACACACCGATCCCGGCGAGCACCGCCAGCGCGAAACCCACGACCGAATAGATGAAGCGGCGATGGATCGCGAGCCCTGAGGGCAAAAAGTTCGACGAGTCATACGCCTTGAAGCCGAAGAACAGCAGCGTCGCCAGGCTGATCTCGGGACGGCGATGCCCGAGCATCCACACCCAGTGCACGACGGCGCTCCCCCAGCACCCTGCCGCGAAGACCCCGATCACCGCTCCGAGCACGCCTGCTGCATTTGCCATCGTTTCGTTCGCCGCCAGCATACCCGGCGAGCGCCCCCGGTTGAAGAAGAGCAGGGCTTGGATCGTGAGTGCCGGAAAATAGCTCCGGTAGCGCGCGGCGTCTCGCGTCAGCAGAGCCATGCGCCTGATGATGGCGTGGGCGCCGAGGTGGAAGTTGGGCATCGGCGAGCGCTTGACGGCCCCACGGTTTCAGTCGGAGTCTCGATACCCCCGGCCGTCTACCTCCAGTCCGCCACCGCCGTGTCACCGCGTCACTTCGTGTTTGCTCGCGAGGGTCGGCGGAAACTCGAGAATCCTGCTGCAGCACGGTCGCGCGTGATTGACCGCCGTTTCATGATCGCGTCCCCGCCTCCCCGACAGACGTTTCCTAGAGTCCCGCGAAAGGTTGGGGAACGAGGGGAAATGACGCGTGCAATGTGCAACTAACTCTCGGTTGGCGCGAGAGCATGAGCACGGCGGCCTCCAACGCCGTTCCGAACGAGCGTGCTTCAGAAGGAGTAGCGGAGCTGCCCGGAGGTGAAAGGTCGAAGGAAGTGATCCCTCAAGATCCGCCCGTCGCGGTACGGCACGACGTAGGATTCGTGCGGATGAACATCAGGCGCTTCTTCGCCCTCACCGCCGTCGCGGGCGGGCTCTTCGTGGTTGTCTGCTGCGGCGGCGGCGGAAGCTTGGGAGGGGGCGCTCCGGACGGAAGCGTGGAG
Source organism: Myxococcales bacterium (assembly GCA_025351875.1). Taxonomy (GTDB): domain Bacteria; phylum Myxococcota_A; class Polyangia; order Polyangiales; family Polyangiaceae; genus Labilithrix. The sequence continues at coordinate 9,000 of JANXVA010000343.1, forward strand.
GCGTCACCCGGCGACGACGCTGGCGTTACGGACGCGACCAAGCGCGAAGCAGCCGCGCCCCCGGACGCCGAAGCACCGTTCGCCTGCAAAGCGGGGGCGCCTCGCGTGCTCCGCTCGATCGGCCGCGACGATGCCGGAAAGACGCGGTCGTGGCTCGCGCCGATGCGTCTCTTGCGGCTGTCATCGACGCTGGCGCGCGCGCTCGTCCACGCGACTGGCGAGGCGCCGTCCGTCCTGACGTTCGATCCGAGCGCGGCGACGCTCGCGATCGCCGCGACGACGCCGCTGCCGATGGACCGGATCCTCGACGTCTCGCACGAGGACGGCGCGCTCTACGTCTACGGGCTGCGCCTCGATGCGCTGGGCGACGGTGGAGTCTCGGCTTCGCTCGTACTCGTCAGTATCGACGACACGGACGCGACCGGAACGGCGACGATACGCACGCTCACGATGCCGGGCGCGGTGACGGGCGAAGGCAAGGACGGGTACGAGCCGCCGACGGGGCGTTTCGTTCGCTTCGGGACCGACGACGTCTACTTCACGTACACGCAGGAGCTCTTCTCCGCGAACAATCCCTCCTACCGTCTCTCCGTGGGCCGCGTGAGCGCGGGCTCCGGTCCCGTCGGCATGACGGTGGTGGCAACGGCCGGCGCGCACAACTTCGAGAACATCACCGCGGCCGGGCTCGTGCACGCAGCCTCGAGCGTGTTCCTCTTCACCGGAGCTAGCGCCATCCGGACGCAGAGCGACGGCTTTTCGCCGGCAGCGGAGTGGACGCTGCCAGACGACGGCACGACCATCGCGACGATCCCCTCGCGTTCGCTGGGCTATGGCCTCCTGGCGACGTCGCGCGACGGAACGTTGGAGCGCTATGCGTTCGTCGAGGTGCCCCTCGGCGTCTTCACCGATCCGCGCAAATTCCTGGTGGCTACGTCCACGGACGCGACCGTCGCCACGTTCGTGCCCGACGCGACCGACAAGGAAGTCGGCGACCCGCTCGCACGACAGATCGCCGCGGAGACGCATTTCGAGGGCGATCAGGTGCTCTGGTTCGGCCCCAAGGGAGGCGTATGGGTCGACGCCACTTCCAAGAAGTTGCGAGCGTCGTTCGAGGCGCCGAATCCGTACGACGGTTCGTTCACCCCGCCGGGCGCGGGCGCCGCCGCCTTCGAGACGCCGCCGACCGCCACGTCCGCCACCATCGACGTGGTGTTCGCCGAATTCGCCCCGACGGGCGAGGATGTCCTCTACTTCGCCGCCGTGGTCTGCGGTCGCTGACAACGCTGCCGAGGGCCTATGATGCGGAGGATGAAGAAGCTTGGCTTGTTCGTGACCGCCGTCGCGGCATGCGGGGCGCTCCTCTCCTGCAGCAGCTCGACGGAGGGCAAGCGCAACGGGCTCGTGCTCTTGCCACAAGCGCCGGGTTCGCTCAGCGCCAGCGCTGCCGTGGGCGTTCCTTTCCTGATGAGTACGTTCGTGCTCTCGCTACCGGGTGGCTCGTGCGGGAGCGGCGCGTGTCCGCCGGCCTCCGAGCACGTCACCGTCACAGCGGCGGCCTGCGGCGCGGGAGAGTGCACCGTCACGTTGACGCCGAACAGCCAGGACTTCGAGGTGCTGCCCAATCGCGTGGGCAAGGTGAAGGTCCACGCCGAGGCGCGTGGTGACTCGGGTACGCAGTACAGCGGCGACGCGGACATGACGTTCGTGCCGACCGCGCATCTCGAGGTGCGCAACGACGCCTCGAACCTCGCGCCCCTCCTCGATCGCACCAAGTATGCCGTTCTTCCCGGCGCAAAGCTGCGCTGGCAGATCACGCTCGAGGACGACGCGGGCGAACCTCTCGCGGCGTCGAGCGCGAACATGACCGCCACCTTCGACGGCACCGACGTCTTCACGGCCGTCCTGGAGACGACCGGTCAGTACCGCGAGGGACTGCTCACGGTGACCGCGAAGGCACCAGGCAAGGCGACCCTCCACCTCGCGCTCGGCGCGATCACGCGTGACGTCCCGCTGGTGGTCGAGGATCCCGCCCGTGTGACGGGCGCGTCGTTTCACACGATGACCCTTGCCTACGACGCGCGCGGAGTCAGTGCCACCTCTCTCACGGGCCCGGATCTCGTCGGGCCGCGCGTGACTGCGTTGACGATGAAGAGCTTCGACCCCGGCGGGATGTGGGCCCTGCTCCTCGAGACGAGCGACGGTCAAGCCACGCTCGGCGGGGCGTCGAAGCTCACCTTGACGCCGGCCAGGCTGGGGCAGACGAGGGACTACGCCGACGGCACCGACGACGAGGGCCTGATCATCGTGACTGGCGCGAAGGCGGGGACCGGGACCCTCAGCGGGACGATCGGAAGCGCGACGATCTCGATCCCGTTCACCGTCACGCAGTAGACCAGGCGCCGCAGATCAGTCGTACGCCGGTCAGCCCGGCGCGTCGGCCGCATCGTCCGCGTCGGCCGCGTCGTCCGCGTCGGCTGCGTCGTCTGCGTCGGCCGCATCGTCTGCGTCGGGCGCGTCGGCCGCCGCGTCTCGCGCCGTACAGGACGGATCAAGGCAGCAGCCACAAGGATCGGTGCACGCCTGGCCGCACGGCGGCGCAACGGAGCAGCCTCGTCCCGCGCACGCCACGCTCGCGTCCTCATCGTCGACCACGACCGCTGGCCTCGGGTTGCACGCCACGCTCTCGATCGCGAGCAGTGCAATGACCGAAAGCACCCCGACCCAAACCCTCCACCTTCGCATCGCGTTGAACGATAGCAGGCTTGCTCAGGGCGCCTTCGGGTCCGTTCATAGGCGCGGAGGGAGGCGGCGATGCGCGTCCAAGGAGGCCGTCACTCTCATCGGTCGCGGTAGTGTCCCGCCAGGCTCCTGATCGTCGCCACGAGCTCCTGCGGCTCGATTGGCTTGGACACGTGCACCTGGTATCCCGCGTTCATCGCGCGAGCCTGCGCTCCGACGTCGTCGAGGACTGCGCGGTGCTCGACTCGCTGGCGGACCTCGGCCTCGAGCTAGGCGTTCCGCAGGCGCGCGCCGCGACTACTTCCTCACAGCGTCCAACCATGCCTTGGGCAGCACGGAAGCGTCGAGCTGGAGCACACGAATGATCTCCCGGAGTCGTCGGAGCTCGGTCTCGCTGATGCGGCCGTCCTCCATGGTCGCCTTCCACGTCGTCTTCACGAACGATTCGAAGACCTCCTTCGTCTCGCTCGTCGAGAGCTCGCCAGAGGCGAGGAACGCGCGGAGCTCGGAGCGCTCGTCCTCATCCACGACGGCGTCGGAGAAAATGCGCGCAAGCTTGCCCGTGAGGGCGTCCTTCGGGTCCATCGCCCGAATGTATCTTCTCCGAGGCAAGGGGGGCTCCCGATCAAAGGCTCGTCTCCTAGGAGGGTCTCAAGGTGCATGCGTCTTGCGCCGGCCGCTCTCCTCGCCGGGCTTGCGGCGAGCTGCACCAGGCATGCGCCCCCACGCGCGAGACCGACGATGCCGATGCGTGTCCTCGACGCCGATGAGGTGCGTGGATCGTACGGGGAGGTGAGAGCGATCGTGCGGGGACACGGACACTCTTGCGCGCTCCTCGACGAGGGCTCCGTCCGCTGCTGGGGATACAACGACAAGGGGCAGCTCGGATTCACGTCCACGGAGCAATGCCATCTCATCGAAGGGCTCGAGTTTCCGTGCACGAGCAAGCCCACGCTCGTACCGGGGCTCTCGAGGGTGAAGCTCATCGCGCTGGGCGCGTCGCACACCTGCGCGCTGCTCGAGGACGAGACCGTGCGCTGCTGGGGAGACGACGCCCTCGGACAGCTCGGCGACGGCGCACGCCCTCTGAACGAGCACTCGTCCGCGCCTGCCCTGGTTCCCGGCCTCGCCGGGATCGTCTACGTCGCCGCTGGCGCGGACCACACGTGTGCGCTCACCCACGATTGGAGGGTGCTCTGCTGGGGGCGAGGGACCGATGGCGCGCTGCGCTCTCCACCCTCGCACGACGTGTGTTTCGGGATCGACTCGCGCATCGTGTGCACGCGCTCACCCACCCTGGTGCCGGGGCTTCCGAGCGTCGGGCACTTCATGCTCGGGGAGGACGTCACGTGCGTCTTCGCGCACGACGGCACTTCGCGATGCTGGCGGCGCGACGACGACTGACCCGCGCGCACGCAGGGCGGCGCTCCGGTATCCTCGGCAATGCATGACGACGCGCGCTGCTTTCCTCGAGGCCCTGCCGTTCCCCGACCTGATGAAGCGCCGGCTGCGCATGTTCGCGATGCTCGACGCCATCGTCGCGCCGGAGTCCCGGAGCTTCGAATTCCATCCGAAATGGGGGCCTGGCAAGGCGCAGATGGGCGCGTTCAAGGATGGCGAGGGCAACTTCTTCTTCGCGTGGTTCTCGCCGAAGGGCGCGGTCGTCCGCGGGTTCGATCACGACAGCGTGATGTCGCCGTTCCGGCACGATCCACCCGTGCCGTGGCCGGGGATCTTCGACGGCTTGCCGAAGGAGCTGCGCTACGTGCTCGAGGAGCCAGCCTTCGCGCAGGAGGAGATCACGTTCGCGTTCTGGGCGAAGGGTGACGAAGGCGACTGGCGCTCCGGCGCGGTGAAGCCTGCCAAGGGAAAGGACGCCGACGGTGCCGAGCGTCTGCTCGGCTGCTTCCGCGAGAACTTCCAGGCATGGCGGAAGGCTTACTACGGCACGCCCAAGAACCCTGCCGTCTCCGTCCTCTGGTGGGAACGCGAGCCCATCACTCGCGAGGTGGTGCTTGCGCTGAACCCCGAGGCCGATCTCCAGGTCGTTCGCGCCGAGGCGACGCTGCTCGGGTGGAAGACGAGCGGGCTGGAAGGTCGCGCGCCCGCCCGCAAGGCGAACGCAGTCGCCGCGCCGCGGCCCAAACCGAAGCCGGTCGCGAAGCCGGTCGCGAAGGGGGCGCGCAGCTTCGGCGCCGCGCAGTTCGTGGTCCGCTGCGAGCGGACGCGCGTCCAGATGCTCCTCGGAGACGGCAAGACGGTGGTGGCCCAGGCGAATGTCGACGTCTACGAGGAGCTCTTCGACATGGTGAAGGCTCGCCTCGTCGCGGCCAAGCGCAAGGGCGCCTGAACGCTCCCTGACG
>JANXVA010000346.1 GCA_025351875.1 Myxococcales bacterium
ACCTCATGCTCACGGAGCGCGAGCATCTCGAGGTCGACTGGGCTGCGCCCCGCGATACGCGTCACTGGGCGGAGCTCGCCCACGTGAAATCCGCCGATGACGAGGCGACGCTGCAGCTCAATGTCGAGGAGTATCTGCGCCTCGTGAAGAGCGGCGACGTGAAGCCCGCCGCGCGCGACGAGCGGCTCGTCTCCTATGTCCGCACGGAGCTGCTCCGCACTCCGCAGGTCGGTCGCCTCTACGAGAGCCTCGTCCGCGACACGAACACAGAGATCGCTCCGATTCGCCGCGAGAGCATCTTCTACGGCTCGGTCGCGCCGTTCGTCGGCTCGAAGAGGAACGTCCAGATCGACGGCGCCTACACGAAGCTCGGATGGTCGAAGATCCGTCACCTGCTCGACGAGGAGCGGACGAAGCTCACGTCCGAGGGCTGGGTGCTCGGCACCGAGGACAAGGTCCCCGACGACCAGATCAACAAGGACGTCGCGGCGCTCCGCCAGACCTACTTCGGCCGCTACCGCGAGGAGTGGCGCGATTTCCTCGCCGACCTCGTCGTCGCGCGGCCCCCGAGCTCCGAGGGCTCGCTCGGCGAGCTGCTCGCTCTGAGCGAGCCCGAGTGGCCGTACCTCCGCCTCTTGCGCACGCTCGCCGACAACGTCGAGCTCGAGGTGAACGACGTCGAGGCAGGGAAGGGGAGCCTTCTCGAACAGCTCAGGGACAAGGGCAAGGAGGCGGCGAAGCAGAAGCTGCTCGGTCAAGCTCCCGCGATCGACGCCGGCGGCATGCTCTTCAACCCGGAGCGACTGGTCTCTCCCCTGGAGCTCGCATGGAAGCCGCTCGTCACGTTCGGCGTGCCCGCGCCGGCCGTTCCGGGCGCCCCTCCGCCGCCGCCCACCGGCCTCAGCCAGTACCAGGCCACGCTGCACAAGTTGATCGGCGTGCTCACGGATCTCAAGGACGCGAAGGCGGCGCCCGATCCGAAGGCGCTCACCGGTGAGTTCGAGGCCGCCTACCGCGCGACGACGGCGCTCCTCGCCGATCAGGACTCGTTCACGCGGCCACTGCTCACTCCGCTGCTCCTCGATCCGATCGCCTTCTCGTGGGCCAGCGTGCTTCACGATGCCGGCGGCGCCGCCGGCGGCCTGTGGGAGATGAGCGCGTGGAAGACGTGGTCGACGAAGCTCGAGACGAGCTACCCGTTCGCCCCGGACGCGACGAACGACGCGAAGATCGAGGACTTCGTCAGCTTCTTCCAGCCGGAGAAAGGGCAGCTCTGGGCGTTCTACGATCAGAGCCTCAAGGGCTCGCTCGAGCGACAGGGCAACGATTTCACGCCCTCGCGTCGCTTCAAGGCGCAGGTTCCGTACTCGCCCGAGTTCCTCGAGTGCCTCCGCCGCTCGGCGAAGATCACCGACGCGACGTTCGGCGCGGACCCGAAGGTGCCCGCCGTCGTGTTCGAGGTGAACCTCCACTCGGTGAGCCCCGACATCGCCGAGGTCACCATCGAGGTCGACGGCGTGAGCCGGACGTACACCAACACGCCCGAGGAATGGCTCGCCGTCACGTGGCCCGCGAAGGACGCCAAGGCGCGCGGCGCCAAGGTGAAGGTCCGAGGCATCTCCGGCCGGAGCGAGGAGATCGTGCGCGCCGGGGAGTTCGGGCTCTTTCATCTGCTCGACGCCGCCGACATCAAACCCGGTGTCTCCGGCAAGGGCGGCACCAGCGCGCCCGTGCTCGTCGCGACGTGGAAGCTCAAGTCGCAGCCGGACTCGAACGTGAAGATCGATCTGAAGCCCCAGAAATCGGAGACGGCGCTCACGCGCGGCTTCTTCGCCGGTCTCCGGTGTCCGCGACTGATCACGCAGGGTGATCGCTAGTGTTCGGGTTCTTCAGCAAGGGCCGGACCGAGATCGGTCAGGTCTCCGGCTTCGGGAAGGTACCGGCGCTCGGAGATTTTCTCCGCACGCCGAGCCCGAGCGGCGAGATGATGGCGTTCGAGCGCTGGCTCACGACTGCGATGGAGACGGGTGAGGCCCGCGTGGGCGCGGCCTGGAAGAGCGCGTTTGCCGCGGGGGCTCCGCACGCCTTCATCTGGAGCGGCACGCTCGAGAAGAAGACACGCGGCCTCCTCGTAGGCGTCATCGTTCCGAGCACCGACTCCGTCGGACGAAGCTTTCCGGTGGTGATCTGCGCGCCGGTGCCGCTCGCGGCGTTCGGGGCGAGCGCCCACCTCGCGCCGTTCTTGCTCCACGGGTTCTTCCAGCACGCCGCGGCCGCCGCGGGTCGCGCGGCAAGGACGCGCTCGCAGGCCGAGTTCCAGGCGCAGGTCTCGTCGGTCCCGCCGCCGTCGCTCGGCGGCGTGTCGTCGGCGCTCGCTCGGTATGAAGCCTGGGCGAACAGCCAGGTCGCCTCCGAGCTCTGGGCCTCGGTCTTCGGCAACGACGCCGAGCGAGCCACACGGTCCGCGCTCTACCTCGTCGTGGAATCGACGGCGGCCTATCGCGGGCAAGAGGCTCCGCCGCTCTCGCTCGGCCTGCGCGTTCCGCTCGGCGTCGACACGCAGTCGGTCGCTGCGCTCTGGCTCGATGTCGTGCGGAGCGCCGCCGGTTGGAAGACGACGGTGCCTACGCTCTTCATGTCCCTCGTGGCTGCGCCGCGCGCGCTCATCCAGCTCGGTGCGGAAGCGCCCGCGAGCGTGCTCGCGGATCTCTACTTGCCCAACGCCGACAGCAACGCCGTGTGCGACCTCACGTCGGCGACGGGCACGATGCCCTCGGAGCTGCCGTCGGCGGTGGTGCGGGCCGTCGCGTGCACGTCGTTGCCCGATGCGGTCGCCGCCCTCGGGAAATAGGGCTCATTCGAGCGCGAGCGTGTCGACGACGCGGAGGAGCTCGCCCGTCAGCTCGGCGACCGTCTCGCCCTGGTGGACGATCTGGACGAGGACGATCCTGCGGTCGCTCCGCGCGAGCAGCTCCACGCTCGTGTTCACGTAGGGAGCCTTCGCACCGGGCACGCGACGACGCACGACGTAGGCCCGCGCCTGCGTGTTCCAGGTCGCCATGGGAATGCGCTGCTCGAGCAGCTCGGCATGCGAAGCCTTGGCGTTGTCCTCGTAGCGCGCGATGACCTCGCGCCACGGAGCGTCCGGGTGGTCGGGCCACTCGTAGACCGAGAACACGTACTCCTTCGGAGAGACGTACTGGACGTAGCGCTGGCCCGGCTCGTTGCTCGCCTTGCGGAGCACCCACTCGGTCGGCCGGGAGACGTGGACGTGGCCGTTCAGGACCGAGACGCCCCGGTACGGGAGCTGCGGTGGCTCGGCGCGGAGGTCGAGCGGCGGGTAAGGCTGCTCGAACTGCTCGATGAGGTCGCTGCTCGCCGTGTCGTACGCATAGAACGTCTTGTTCTTCTCCGCGACCGACGACACGCCGCCGCCGCAGCTCGAGACGGCGAGGCCGGCAAGCACGGCAAGGATCGACGCGTGGAGAGCCCTCACGCGGCGACCCTATCAAGGGGGCGCTCGACGACCAAGAAACGCGGGTGCTCCTCGGCTTTCGTCGTCTGAACCGCCAGGAATGCGGCCGTCACCGAGCTTTCCGGTAGAAGAGGGGAGTGAAGCGCGAATGCGTCCTCGCGCTCGCCTCGGCAGCGGCGTTCGGTTGTGGCTCGTCCGGGCTGCACGTGGCGGGGGCGAGCTCGTCTCAGTACGTCCAGACGTTCGACGGGCGCCCCTCGAGCGTCGACCTCGGTGCCGTGCGCCTCCGTCCCGAGGTGTGTCGCGGCGTCGATGTGCGCCCGCCCGGACGGCCCCTCGACGCCGATGACTTCGTCGCGTTCGCCAAGTCACAAGGGCTCGAGGCGCGCATCGTC
>JANXVA010000387.1 GCA_025351875.1 Myxococcales bacterium
CTTCGTCCGCGCCGAAGTGCTCCTTCACGCCGTCCACGCCCCAGCGCGGTCCGTCCCAGATCTCTCGCTCCGGATCGCGCGAGCGCACGAACATCGTCGAACGATACTCGGCCGCGCCGTCCGCTCCACGCGCGGCGCCCATCACGAGCACCGTCGCAGGCTCGTTGAAGCCGGTCAGGTAGAAGAGGTCCGAGTCCTGGCGGTAGTCGTGCTCGACGTCGTTGTTGCGCGTGAACACCGGCGCGGCCGGGAAGACGCAGACGGCGTCCCCCTCCGTAGCCCGCGCGATCGCGGTCTCGAGGAACGCACGACGACGCTTCGTGAAGAGCTCGCTGTGGCACGTACACATGGCTCCCATGCTTTGCCACGGCGCCACGCGGGCGACAACTCTGCGCGCATCGGCCAGAGATCTCCGTGAAAACGTGAGTTTCTGGCTGAGCTCACTCGAGCAGCGAGAACACGACGAAGAGCCCGCCGAGGATCACGAGGCCAGCGAGCGCGAGCAAGAGCAGGCCCGACGCGCGGCTGATCGTGGGGCCCGAGCTCTTCCAGGCCTTGCGCTGTTGATTGGGCAGCTGTGCCACGAGCGGGCGAGGCGAGCTTCCCGGAGGCAGCGGAGCGCGCGCTCCCGGCGGCGCCGACGGATGCGGAGCCGAGGGCAGCTCGTGCGGCTGCGAAGGCTGCTGCGCGTACGGCGCGAGGCGACGCGTCGCCTGGGCGTCATCAAGAGCCACCGCCGGGCCCCCGGGCGGCGGCCTCGAGGGCGCAGGCGTGAGCACATTCGAGCCGCGCGACGAGACGCTGGGCGCCGAGGGCGTCGCAGACGGAGGACCGCTGAGGTTCTTGCGGCTCCGAGGCGGCGCAGTCATCGGCGCGCTTGCCTGCGCACCGGGCGCCGCACGACGAATCGCCTCGGGAAGCTCCAGCGAGAGCACCGTCGCACCGACGCGCAGCATGCGAGGGCGCGTCCACTCGATGGTCGCGCCCGTGTACACCGCGGCACGACCGAGCCATGACCCTCGCGTGGACGAGAGATCCATGATGAACACGGTGTAGCCCTTGCGGAGCACCTTCACGTGCTCGCGGGAGACCTCGCGGTCCTCGATGACGAGGTCGCAGTTCGGCCCGCGGCCGATGAGGTATTCGCGGCCCTCCTCCTTCAAGAAGAGCTCGTCGCCGAACGGCGTCCCCTCGACGACGCGAATTCGCGGGGCCTCCATCCGCAGCGGGGCGCCAGGCATGGGGTGCGTGATGTCGACGTCGGGGGAAGGCGGAAGAAGGCTCGGGTCCCTGCCCTCGACCGCGAGCACGATGCTTCCGATCTGGATCTCGTCGCCCGGCATCACGAGCCGGCGTGACCCGGCGTCGAGCGGGACGTCGCCGATCGCGCAGTCGGCCCCCAGCGCGATGAGCGCGACCTCGCTGATCTTCGCGTGCTGCTCGTCGACGCCGGGGACGTCGACGCGGATCTCACAGCCTTCCGCGCGACCAATCGTCAGCGCGCCCGGTCCGAGCTCGATGCGTCGGCTCTCGGGAAAACAGCCGTCGGGAGGCACGACTAGGTACACGCAACGACGAGTCTCGCACGTTCCCCCCCCATGCCCAAGTGCGCCAGTAGGGGGCATTCGCCGCGGTACGTCATTTTCGTAGACCCACCCCGCGTGCAAACTTGGCCCGCACGGAGGCCCCGCGCGACACTTTCACGCATGAATCACGACGCATCGGACCCCACCGCCGAAGACCGCCGGCGCCGTCGCAGCGCCGACCCGCTCGTGGCCCTCCACTACCAGCTCACAGAGACGCGGTCGCGCGGCGAGCTCGACGCGATCGTCGTCGCCGACGCGTCTGGAGTCGTTGTCGCAGGTGCGGGATCGTGGCCGGTCTGCGAGGAGCTTGCCGCCTACGCGCCCCTTCTCGCCGAGGGGAGCTGGGCGAGCCTCACCGACTCGGTCAACTCGCGCGTCGACTCGCTCCGGCGGGACGTGGAGGTCCGGTCGCTCATGATCGGCGGCCAGGAGGTCCTGCTCTGCGCGCGACGCCAGCGCCGGGGCGAGGGCAGCAGCGCCGGCGAGGGTGTGGAGCGCGATCTCGATCAGGCGGCCGCCGGAATCAGCAGGATTCTCGAGCAAGCGGCGGCCTGAAGCCCCGATAACGCGCCGCGTTGACGTACCTCACGGGCGCGGCTAGATCGACGCGATGAGCGACGAGGATCCGCCCGACGACTTCGCTTCCGAGCCGCCGCCTCCCGCAGGCGGCCAGGGCGGCAGCGTCCGGGAGAGCGCCAAGGAGCGCATGCGGGCGCGCCTCGAGAGCGTGATCCCCGAGATCCTCAAGCGCGCGGTCGAGATCGGCGTCGAGAAGGCGCGCGAGTCCCCGGGCGACGTGAAGCAGTTCATCCACGATCTGAAGGTGCCGAAAGAGCTCGCGCACTACCTCTTTCAGCAGATCGATGACACGAAGAACGGCCTGTTCCGTGTCGTGGCGAAGGAGATCCGCGATTTCCTCGAGCACACGAACTTCGCCGGTGAAGTGCAAAAGCTCCTCACGACGGTGCAGTTCGAGGTCAACACGACGATTCGCTTCACGCCCAACGACGGGCGTGAACCGCGAAAGAACGACCCGCGCGACGGTCCCGAGGGCGAAGAAGGAACGGAGAGCACCAACGGCGACTCCAAGCCGCCGAGCGGAGGCGCCGAGACCGAGGCCGAAGGTCGCGAGCCTTCGAGTCGTCGCGGCGCCTCCCTACCCCGTCCCGAGGTGAAGACCTCGGTGAACGTCCGCCGCGACGACAGCGCCGAGCCTCGTCGAAGCCGAGGTTCACGCGGATCGACGTGACCATGTGCGTGATCGACCCCCATCGTTCGCACGCTCCTGGTATATGGTGGCCGCATGGTGAAAGCGCTCAAGGCGGGGGGCGAGGTCGACAGCTGGTGCACGAAGTGCAAGCTCGTGCTGAATCATCGGATCATTGCGATGGTCGGCACGACCCCCGTCCGCGTCGAGTGCTCGACGTGTAACTCCCATCACAATTTCCGGGCGAAGGCGCCCAGCGACAAGACTCCCGCGGCGGCCGCCGGCAAGGTGCGCGCCTCAGCGGGGGCCTCCTCGGCGGGTCCTCGCTCGACGCGCGGCCCGACGAAGGCGCAGCAGGCCGTCATGGACCGCGAGCGCACCTGGGAAAAGTCGGTGTCTGGCAGGGGCGTCAACGAATTCCGCCCGTACCGCGTGAGCGAGATCTTCGACGAGGGCGACCTGGTTCGTCACTCGAAGTTCGGTGACGGCATCGTCACCCGCCTGCTCGAGGGCAAGAAGGTCGAGATCCTCTTCAAGGACGACGCCCGGACCCTCGCGCACGGCCTGACCGACTGACCAGAGCGGAAGCGAAGCTCGATCGGGAGCGTTTTCCGTGCGTGCGCGACTTGCCAACGTCGCGTTTGCCCGGATAGCGTCGGCCTCCGACTCCTGGAGGCCTCCCCATGAAGAAGCTCGCGATCACTTTTGTTCTCGTTGTCGCCACCGTGACCGCGGCGTGCTCGTCGAGCTCCGACACGGGCAGCAGCGGCACCAGCGGCACGACCGGCGACAGCGGGGTCGTCACTCCCGCCGCCAATGCGATCACCGTGATGAGCAACAAGTTCGTCCCGCCGTCGCTCACCATCAAGGCTGGTGAGACCGTGACCTGGACGTGGCAGGGCGGCTCGCACACGGTGACCTCGGGCACCAACTGCACCGCCGACGCGGTGTACACGAGCGGCCTCCAGTCGACGTCCGGCGCCAAGTTCGCGCACACCTACCCGACCGCCGGCACCTTCGAGTTCTTCTGCGAGCCGCACTGCGCGAGCTCCGGCATGAAGGGCACGATCATCGTG
>JANXVA010000389.1 GCA_025351875.1 Myxococcales bacterium
TGCTCCCGGTGCAAGTCGGTCCGGGAGGCGGCGAGTTCGTCGACGAGATGCCGACCGAGATCTTCCGTCCCGGAATGCATCCCTATCCGCCGGCTCCGCACGTGCCCGCAAGCAGCCCGTCGGCCACGCGTGTCGCGCCCGCACCCGAGGCCGGCCAGGCGCGTCGGCCGCCGGTCGCCAACCCTCCGTCCTACGCGCATCGTCTCCAGTCCGCGCCGGCGGCGCCCTTTCCTCCGCCGGCGGCGGTGAGCTTCGAGGGCCTCGGTGGCGACGACTGGGACGGTGAGACCGTCGTGCGTCAGCCCGCGGCGCTGACGACCTCGAAGCATCGTGAGCGGCCAGGTCGCGAGGCAGCGCGGGCACCCGCGCAGGCCGCCCGGCCGGCGCCGAAGCCGTTCAATCCCGACGAGACCGTCAACCTGAACGGCGGCGACATCGACGTCGACATCGAATTCAACGACGAGACGCAGCACATCGCCGCGCCGCCGCGCCGCCCGCGCTGAGCGACGGGAGCGCAGCGACCTAGCGGGCTTGTGCTGAGCGACCTTCGGGAGCCTTCAGCCACGGGCAGCTCGTGCCGTGTGAGTCACACGGCCAGATCACTCGGGGAGCGTCTCTCCCGCCGCGAGCTTGTCCATCTCCTCTTCGGTGACGACGCGCGCTCCGTATTTCTTCGCCTGATCGAGCTTGGTCTTGCCGGTCTTCTCGCCGGCGACGAGGTAGCTCGTGTCCTTCTTCACCGAGTCGTGGATCGTCGCGCCCGCGCCCCGCAGCAGCGCGTGCACGTCTTCCCGCTTGCGGGTGAGCACACCCGTGACGCAGAACGACTTGCCGAGCAGCGGCCCCTCGGTCGCGACGACCTCGCGCGGCTGCGGCCGACTGACGTCGCGATCGAGGAGCTTCTGGAGCACGGCGCGCTCGGCATCGTCCCTCACGAAGAGAGCGACACACTCGACCATCTTGGCGCCGAAGCCGTGGATGCCGGAGACGTGCTCGCGCACTTGTTCGTCCGACCACGCGAGGAGCGTGGCGAGCGTGCCCGCCACCTGCGCGACCTGGCGCCCCGCGACCTGGCCGATCTGCGGGATGCCGAGGCCACCGACGAGGCGATCGAGCGTGCGCTCGCGGGACGCCTGGATCGACGCGATCACGTTGGTCGCGCTCTTCTTCCCCATGCGCTCGAGGCCGGCGACGTGCTCGGCGGTGAGGTCGTAGAGGTCGGCCACGTCCTTGACGAGGCCCTTCGTGACGAGCTGATCGACGAGCGACTCGCCGAGATGATCGATCGCCATCGCCGGGCGGCTCGCGAAGTAGAGGATGCGCCCCTGCACCTGCGCAGGACACTGCCGGTTCGGACAGCGGACCGTCGCCTCCAGCTCCGGTTTGCCCTCCTCGCGGACGCGCGACACCACGCGCGTTCCGCACACCGGGCACTCCTTCGGCATCTCGAACGGCTCGGTGCCGGCGGGACGCGAGCGTGCCTCGACGGCCAGCACCTGCGGGATGATCTCGCCCGCCTTCTGGATCGACACGCGATCGCCGACGCGGACGTCGAGCTCGCGGATCTGGTCGGCGTTGTGGAGCGACGCGCGCGACACCGTGGTGCCGCCGAGCTCGACGGGATCCATGTTGGCGACGGGCGTGAGCGCGCCCGTTCGTCCGACCTGCACCGTGATCGAGCGCACTGTGGTGATCGCCCGTTCGGCAGGGAATTTGTAGGCGATCGCCCACTTCGGAAACTTCGACGTCGCGCCGAGGATGTCCTGGTGGCGGAACGAATCGACCTTCACGACGGCACCGTCGGTCTCGAAGGGGTAGTCCGCGCGCGCAGCGTCGATCGCGGCGATGGCATCCATCACGCCTTCCCATGGCGTGACCTTGTGGCGGAGGTGCGTGGGGAGCCCGAGGGTGGCGAGCCACTCGAGCGTCTCGCTGTGCGTCGGCTTCGCCTTCGGGCCCTCGACGGCCTGATAGAAGATCGCGCGTAGCGGCCGCTTGGCGACCTCGCGTGGGTCCATCATGCGGACGGCGCCGGCGGCGGCATTGCGCGGGTTCGCGAACACCTCGAGCCCTGCGGCCTCGCGCTCCACGTTGAGCGTGACGAGGTCCTTCCGGAAGATCAGCACCTCGCCGCGAAGCGTGAGCTTGCCGTCATGGGGAATGCGCGAGGGCACGCCGCGAATGGTGCGGACGTTCGGCGTGATCTCCTCGCCCTCGGCACCGTCGCCTCGCGTCGTCGCCTGGACGAGGTGGCCGCCCTCGTAGATGACCTCGATGCTGGCGCCGTCGAGCTTCGGCTCGATGCAGAACGACGGGGTGTCTCCGTCACGCAGCCCGTCCGTCAGGCGCCGGTGGAACTCGAGCATGTCCTCGGCCGAGTAGGCGTTGTCGAGCGAGAACATGCGGTGCTCGCGGCGGATCTTCGTGATGGAAGGCCGCACTTCCCCGCCCACGCGCTGGGTCGGTGACCCAGGCGTGACGAGCTCGGGGTGCTTCTCCTCCAGTGCGCGCAGGTCCCGCATGAGCCGATCGAAGTCCGCGTCGGAGACGACCGGGTCGTCGAGCACGTAGTAGCGGTATTCATGAGCCTCGAGCTCACGGACGAGCCGAGCGTGCTCGGCAGCGATCTCTGTGGTCTTTGCCTTCGGGGTCATGCGAGCCGAACCCCACTTTCAGGCCGCGAGCGGCCGTTTTCAATGGTAGATAGGCCCTTGCCATGTCGATGAAGCGCGCAAAGACCAAGACGGTGGGAAAAGAGAAGGACAAGGAGACGGACTTCTGGGCGAAGCCCGCCACCCCCGAGAAGACCTGGGAGGAGGCCGTCGAGGGCAAGCCCGACGCTGACTTCCTCCCGTACGTGATGACCGAGCGCTTCACGAAGGGTCAGCTGATTCTCCACTCCAAGTTCGGCAAAGGCATCGTCGCCGACGTCGAGGGCGCACGCATCGAGATCCTCTTCCAGGAAGGGAAGAAGAAGCTCGGTCACGGTCAGACCTGACGACACACATCTTTTAGGGGGGAAACGTCATGATCCGAGGCGGCCTCGTGACTCTGTTCGTGCGTGACGTCGGGCTCGCTGTGCGCTTCTACGTCGAGACGCTCGGAATGAAGCTCGTCGAAGAGGGCGGTGCCGGCTGGGCGGTCATCGACGCTGGCGAGGGCTTCCGCATCGGCCTGCAGGAGATGCAGACCAGCGCGATGGATCCCGTCACCAGCGGAAGTCGCGGCGCGCTCACGCCCTCGATCGGCCTCACACCGAAGGTGCCGATTCGCGAGGCAATCGCGATCTACGAGAACCGCGGCGTCGTCTTCGACGTGAAGGACGAAGGGCCAGTCACGCTCGCGCACTTCCGCGACCCGGACGACAACGCGCTCTACCTCTGCCAGGAACATTGAGCGACGTCGCGGAGGGGCCGGGCGCAGAAGCACCGGACGTTCCCGCCGAGGTCCGCCCCGCAGAGGTGAGCCCTGCCGAAGCGAGGCCGTTGCCTGACTTCATGCGCGACAAGAAGCGCATGACGGCCGCGGACCTCGCCGACAAGGAAGGCGGCGGCTACTTCACTGGTCTGCCGCTCGTGAACAGCGATCCCGACACGGGCATCGGCGTCGGTGCGCGCGTCCTCTATTTCCACAACGGCGACAAGGACGACGTGATGTTCGAGGCGACGCCGTATCGCCATCGTGCCTACGCGCAGGCGTTCTTCACGACGAACGGGTACCAGTACCACACGCTCGACTACGACGCGCCGTACCTCGGGAGCACGCCGTTCCGCCTCCGCGCGAAGATGATCTACGAGAAGAACATCGCGGCGAACTACTTCGGGCTCGGCGATCGTTCGCTCGGGCGCCTCTCGTTTCCCGGTAGCCCCGACAAGTTCGCGAGCAAGTCCGACTACACGGACGCGCTGAGGCGTGTGCAGCCCGACGGCACCACGTTCACGCGTTACAACCAGTATGTCCTCGAGCGGCCGAAGGCGACGGCGACGCTCGAGCGCGATTTCTTCGGCGGGGTGGTGCGTG
Organism: Myxococcales bacterium; assembly: GCA_025351875.1. Lineage (GTDB taxonomy): Bacteria > Myxococcota_A > Polyangia > Polyangiales > Polyangiaceae > Labilithrix. The sequence goes on from JANXVA010000389.1 coordinate 4,021, forward strand.
CGCTCGTCGGCGTGAGCATCGCGTACGCCAACGTCGAGCAGTGGTCGGGCGAGTCGGTCAAGGGCGACGCGCCTGGAGGGAACGAGGTCGACGCACGGCAGGCTCCCACGCGGCTCGACCGCGACTGCGCCGCGGGCCTCGTCGTCGGCTGCCGCGGCGGCATCGCAAATGCCATAAAATTGGGCGTCGCGTACGATACACGCGACTTCGAGCCCGACCCCAACTCGGGCGTGTTCGTCGAGCTCACGGGCGAGCTCTCGGGCAAGTACACGCTCTCGGACTACGACTGGGCGCGCCTCACGTTCTCGCCGCGTGCGTACTACAGCCCGTTCCCCAAGCTCACCGATCTCGTCGTCGCGGGGCGGCTCGTCGGCTCGGTGCAGAGCGCAGGCACGCCCTTCTTCGAGATGAACGAGCTCTCGTTCGCCGACTACAACCGCCAGGGGCTCGGCGGGCTCCGCACCATTCGCGGCTACAACCAGGATCGCTTCGTCGGCCATGTCGCCGCGCTGGCGAGCCTCGAGATCAGGTGGACTTTCTTCGACTTCAACGTGAAAAAGCAGCACTTCGGCCTGATGCTCGCCCCGTTCCTCGACGTCGGCCGCGTCTTCGATTCGCTGTCGGATCTCGAGCTGAGGCGCTTCCGCAACGGCCAGGGCGCCGGCTTCCGCATCGCCTGGAACCAGGCCACGATCATCGTGATCGACTACGGCGTCAGCCGCGAAGGCTCGACGCTCTACGTGAACTTCAACCACCCGTTCTGAGGGGCGCTACAGAGCCTTGGCTTGCGGGAGGTCTACCGTGACCGTCGTCTCGGCGAGGGCCGCTTTGTCGACCACGAACTCGATCTCGACCTTGCGGCGCACCGGGATGCACACCGCGTGCGTGGCGTTGTCGCAAACGACGAGATCGATCACGCCGCCGAGTGTCGCGTTCGGTGCGCCGTCGAGCGGCTTCACCACGATGGGAAAGCCGTCGCGGGCCGCGTTGCCCGTCGCCTTCACGTCGGCGGGAGCCTCCGCGAGCGCGTCGCTACGATCCCATCGGACCCTGAACGGCGCCTCCTCGTTCACGGCAGTCCCCGGCGGCGACCGCCACGCGACCTTCACTGTCGTCGTCGCGCCCGCACGAATCGGGACCTCCGGGAAATCGACCTTCGCGAACTGCCGGCCCGCACCGCCATTGGCCTCTGCCGAGCCGACGCCGCGAGCCACGGCGCCGGGCGAGCCCTCGCGCGCTGCAGGTTGGGCCGAGACCGGCGGAAGCGCCGCCGCGGGCGCCGGCGCCGGCGCGGCCTTGCGCTCGCAGCCCGAGAGCAAGCCCGCCGTCACGAGCACGAGGCACGACCGAAGAATCACCCCCCGAGCGTAGGAGGCCTGACCGAGCGCTGCCACTTCTTGCTCCGACGCGGCTGAGCTCGACGCCTCTCTCACGTCCCGATGGGCAACGTCAGCGACGCGGGCTTGTCCCAGACACCGCTGGCCTCTTCGGGCTCGATCGGCCCGCCGTCGTCGTCGCTCGCGTCGCCGAAGAACTGCAAGATCTCGTCGCGGCGCGCATGCGCGTCGGCGCGCCCCATCTCGATGAGCTGGCGGCAATAGTGCCCATCGAAGAGCAGGTAGCTCGCGAGGTCGGCCTCGGCGCCCGCGCCGATGTCGAGGAGATCGAAGAGGCGCTTCGTGAAGAACGGGTTGCCGATGAACTTGCCCTTGCGGACGTGCTCGCTCGCGAGGCGTCCGAGGTCCTCGCTCGGGCGGATCTCGAAGGGCTCGACGTAGCGGTACGGCGGCTGGTTCCGGCGATGCGCCTCGCGCGTCATCGTCTCGAGGAACTCC
>JANXVA010000425.1 GCA_025351875.1 Myxococcales bacterium
TGCTCGAGCACTGCCCCGACCCGACGGTGCTCGTGCGCGAGATGCATCGCGTGCTCCGTCCCGGCGGCACAGGTGCCGTCACCGTCCCGTGGTCGGCCCGCTATCACTACATCCCGCACGACTACTTTCGCTACACACCGCCCACCCTCGCGACGCTCTTCAAGGACTTCGCGGGCGTCGTGATCGAACCGCGCGGAACGGACATCGCGACGATCTCCTCGAAGATCGTCGTCCTCGCGTTCCGCCCTCTCCTCGGAGGCAAGCGAGGGCCCATGCAGCTCCTCGGCACGGCGCTCCTCACGCCGCTCGCGCTCGTGGCGGCGGGGATCGGTCAAGCCGCGTTGGCGCTCGAGCTCGGCTCGGCCGACGACCCGCTCGGATACACCGTCTGGCTCCGCAAATGAGGGCCGATCGTCCGCGCGCCTGCGGTCAGTAACGGCGCATGATTCGTATCGTTTGTGTATGCTGACGCCCCCCTGGTCTCAGGCGCCTCGGAGCTCTTTGCATCACGCATGTCCGGCATCGCTACCCCCACGATCCTCGTAACCGGAGCGTCCGGGTTCGTCGGTGCGTGCGTCGGCCGTCACTTCGCGGCAGCCGGGCAGCGCGTCGTCGCGGTGCATGGGCCCGCGCGACCGGCCGATCACCGCTGGCGCCTCGCGGAGGGAGCTCCGGCGGCGCTCGAGAACGTCGAGGTCGACCTCTGTTCTGTTGATGCGGTGCGCGCGCTGGTGCGCGAGGTCCGACCCTCGGTCGTGATCAATTGCGCCGCGTATGGCGCGTACTCGCACCAGGCCGATCCGGCGCGCGTCTACCGCGTGAACTTCGAAGCCGTGCGCTCGCTGCTCGACGCCGCGAGCGAGCTCGAAGGGTTCCGCGCGTTCGTGCAGGCTGGCTCGTCGTCCGAGTACGGTTCGAACTGCTCCGGTCCCCGCGAGGACGCGGCTCCCGTGCCCGACAGCGATTACTCGGTGTCCAAGGTCGCGGCCACGGCGTACGTGCAGTTCGCGGGCGGCAGGCGGCGCGTGCCGGGGTGGGTGCTGCGCCTCTCGTCCGTGTACGGCCCCTACGAAGACGCTTCTCGCCTCGTGCCTCGGCTCCTCACGCGTGGCCGCGAGGGCGGGTTTCCGCAGCTCGTGAATCCGAAAATTTCGCGCGACTTCGTCTTCATCGACGACGTCTGCGCGGCCTTCCAGCGCGTCGTCGACAAGGCGTCGTCGCTCGCACCGGGAGACGTCTTCAACATCGGCACGGGCGTCTGCACGACGCTCGAGGACATCGTCGGCCGCGTGCGCTCGCTCTACCGCATCTCCGACGAGCCCGCGTGGGGCTCGATGGCCGATCGCAAGTGGGATCATCGGGAGTGGTACGCGAACCCGGAGAAGGCGAAGACCGTCCTCGGCTGGAGCGCGACCACCTCGCTCGATGCCGGTCTCGCGGCGACCTCACGCTGGATGGAGGAGCACCCGAGCATGGTGCGCGCCGCCGAGGCGAACATGGTCACGGGAGTGAAGTGACGTGACGTTCGCCGACGACCTTCGCCGCGACGCGCTCGCCATCCGGAAGACGTTCCTCGGGATGCACTACCGCGCGAAGGCGGGACACATCGGCACGGGCCTGTCGGCGATCGACATCCTCGCCTTCCTTCACAAGAGCTGGCTCACCAAGGAGGACGCCTTCATCCTCAGCAAGGGGCACGGAGCGTCCTCGCTCTACGCGACGCTCCACCACTTCGGCGTGCTCTCGGACGAGGTCCTCGCCACCTACTACAAGGACGACACGCTGCTTCCCGCGCATCCCGCGGCCGGCGCGTTCGCGGCGATCCCGGCGGCCACTGGCTCGCTCGGGCACGGACTCCCCATCGCGGCGGGCATGGCCTACGCGCGGAAGTACCTCGATCGCACCAGCCAGCGCGTCGCCGCTCTCCTCTCGGACGGCGAGTGCAACGAAGGCTCGGTCTGGGAAGCGGCTGCGTTCGCGGCGCACCATCACCTCGCGAACCTCCTCGTCATCATCGACGCCAACGGGCTCCAGGGCTTCGGGAAGACGACCGACGTGCTCGACATGGAGCCGATGGCCGACAAGTGGAAGTCCTTCGGCTTCGACACGCGAGAGATCGACGGACACGACTTCGACCAGATCCGTGAGGCCTGCTCCGACCTCGACGCCACGCGCCCTCGCTGCGTGATCGCCCGCACCGTCAAGGGCAACGGCGTTCGTTTCATGGAGGGCAAGCTCGAGTGGCACTACCTCCCCATGAGCGAGGCGCAGTTCAACGAAGCGCTGGCTGATCTCGAAGGCAAGCCGTGAGGATCGAGTTCGTCAAAGCCGTCCACGCTCTGATGGAGAAGGACCCAAAGTCCCTCTTCCTCACCGGCGACCTCGGTTACAACGCCCTCGAGAAGGTCGCGCAGGCGTTCGGGCCGCGCTTCCTCAACGTCGGCGTCGCCGAGCAGAACATGATGGGCGTCGCCGCCGGCCTCGCCATGACCGGCGCCCGTCCGTGGGCGTACTCGATCGCGCCCTTCGCCACCTATCGATGCCTCGAGCAGATCCGCAATGACATCTGTCTCCACGATCTGCCCGTTCGCGTCGTGGGCAACGGCGGCGGGTACACGTACGGCATCATGGGCTCGACCCACCACGCGCTCGAGGACCTCGCGGTGCTGAAGCCGCTCCCCAACATGAGCCTGTTCTTCCCGTGCTCGAACAACCACGTCGCCGCCGCGGTGGCGTTGATGGGCGAGCTGGCGGGCCCTTCGTATCTGCGCCTCGCGATCTCCGGGTTCCAGAGCGATACCGCTCCGCTCGCCGAGAACCCCGTCACGCTGACGCGGCGCTACGGCACGCGCTCGCGAAAGCAGGCGCGAGGCCTCTCGATCGTCTGCGCCGGGCATGCGGCGCAGATCGCCGTCGCCGCGCTCGCGCTCGATCCCGCGATCGATGCCGACGTCTTCGGCTTTGCCCGCTATCCGTTCGACCTCGCCAGTGATGCCGACGTCATGGCCAGCATCGCCGACACGCGCCGGGTGCTCTTCATCGAGGAGCACTACGCGAGCGGCGGCATCGGCGAGTCGTTCGCCGCCGAGATCGCGGGCAAGGTCGACGCGTTCGTCCGCATGAACGCCGTCTACCGCAAGGATCAGCGCTACGGCAGCGCGGCCTTTCACCTCGCGCAGACCGGCATGACCCCCACCACGGTGCTGGCCACCGCGCGAGAGATGCTGGCGTGACATGAGCAGCACCCGCAAGGTGAGTGCCATCATCGCTTGCTACAAGGACGGTCAGGCGATCCCGTTCATGGCGAAGCGCCTCATCGCGACGTTCGAGAAGATCCCGTGCGACTACGAGATCATCTTCGTCAACGACGGGAGCCCCGACGACTCGCAGGAGGTGCTCGAGGAGCTCACCAAGAAGAACCCGAAGATCAAGGCCATCACGCACAGCCGAAACTTCGGCTCGCAGGCCGCCTTCACGAGCGGGATGAAGCGCTGCACCGGCGACGGTTGTGTCCTGCTCGACGGAGATCTCCAGGATCCCCCGGAGCTCATCGAGGACTTCTACCGCGTCTGGCTCGAGGGCTATGACGTCGTCTACGGCGTCCGCACCAAGCGCGAGATGCCCTTCCTCTGGGAGCTCGCCTACAAGGGCTTCTACCGCCTGTTCCAGCGGATTTCGTACATCCGCGTCCCGGTCGACGCCGGAGACTTCTCGCTCATCGACCGCAAGGTGATCGACGTCCTCGATCAGCTCCCCGAGCGCGACCGATTCATGCGCGGCCTGCGCGCCTGGGCCGGCTTCAAGCAGACGGGCGTTCCTTACGTGAGGCCCGAGCGCATGTTCGGCAAATCGACGAACAACCTCCTCTCGAACTTCCGCTGGGCGAAGAAGGGGATCTTCTCCTTCTCGTACATCCCGCTCGAGTTCATCTCGATGGCGGCGCTCCTCGTCGGTGGGATCGCGGTCATCGCCGCGCTCGTACAGATCGTCGGGCGCATCATGAACCCCAACATTCCGCAGGGCTTCAGCACGATCGTCGTCGTGTGCCTGTTCCTCGGGGCGGTTCAGCTCTTCAGCCTGTCGTTCATCGCGGAGTACCTGGCGAAGATCTTCGAGGAGGTGAAGGGTCGACCGCTCTTCGTCGTCGCAAAGACGCTCAACTTCGACGAGGGCGAGGAGAAGACCAAATGAAGCCGACACGCACACTGCTCGTCACGGGAGGAGCTGGATTCATCGGGAGCAGCTTCGTCGAGATGGCGATCGGGCGTGGCCACCGCGTCGTCGTCCTCGACGCTCTCACCTACGCAGGCCATCGCGAGAGCTTGCCCGACCACGAAGCGTGCCGTCTGGTCGTCGGCAACATCGCCGACACCACGCTCGTCGGCGGGCTGTTTCGCGAAGAGAAGGTCAGTGCCGTCGTGAACTTCGCGGCCGAGTCCCACGTCGACCGATCCATCGACGCGCCCGGCGATTTCATCGAGACCAACGTCGTCGGCACGTTCAAGATGCTCCACGCGTCGCTCGACTACTGGCGCAGCCTCTCGCCCGACGAGGGCGCGGCGTTCCGCTATCTGCAGGTCTCCACGGACGAGGTCTACGGCGCGCTCGGCGAGACCGGGAAGTTCACCGAGACGAGCCCGATGACGCCGAACTCGCCTTACGCGGCGTCCAAGGCGGCAGGGGACCACCTGGTCCGCGCGTGGAACCACACCTACGGCCTCCCGACGATCACGACGAACTGCTCCAACAACTACGGCCCGCGCCAGCATCCCGAGAAGCTCATCCCGCACCTCATCACGTGCGCGCTCGCGGGCAAGCCGCTGCCGATCTACGGCACCGGTGGCAACACGCGCGACTGGATCCACGTCGAGGATCATTGCGCTGGCATCTTCCTCGCGCTCGAGGGCGGAAAGCTCGGGGAGACGTACTGCTTCGGAGGGGACGCCGAGCGCAAGAACCTCGATGTCGCGAAGCAGATCTGCTCGATCCTCGACGAGCTGCGTCCGCGTGAGGACGGCGTGAGCTACGACAAACAGCTCACGTTCGTCGCCGACCGCCCGGGCCACGACTGGCGTTACGCAATCGACGACGCGCTCGCGCAGAAGGAGCTCGGCTTCGCGCGAAAGTATCGCTTCGAGGACGGTCTCGCGGCGACCGTGAAGTGGTACCTCGATCACCGGCAATGGTGTGAGCTCGCGCTCGCGCCGAGGGACAAGAGATGAAAGCCATTCTACTCGCGGGCGGCAGCGGCACGCGGCTCTCACCGCTCACCCGTTGCATCAGCAAGCAGCTGCTGCCCGTCTACGACAAGCCGACGATCTACTACCCGCTCGCGACGCTCATGCTCATGGGCGTCCGCGAGATCGCCATCATCAGCACGCCTCGTGACCTGCCGATGATCGAGTCGCTCTTCGGCGACGGGACCCAGCTGGGCCTCACCATCACCTATCTGGCGCAGCCGAAGCCGGAGGGCATCGCGCAGGCCTTCCTCATCGCCGCCGATTTCATCGCCGGCAGTCCGGTCACGCTCATCCTCGGCGACAACATCTTCTACGGTCACCAGCTGGTGCAGCTCCTCGAGTCCGCCGTGACGAAGAACCGCGGCGCCGAGCTCTTCGCCTATCGCGTCCGCGATCCGCAGCGGTACGGCGTCGTGGAGTTCGACGAGAGCGGCAAGGCCATCGGCCTCGAGGAGAAGCCCATCAAGCCTCGATCGTCGTGGGCCGTTCCGGGCCTCTACATGTACGACCAGCACGTCGTCGAGATGGCGCGGGTGCTGAAGCCGTCGGCGCGCGGGGAGCTCGAGATCACCGATCTGAACCGGATGTATCTCGAGGCGGGGAAGCTCTTCGTCAACCAACTCGGGCGCGGCGTCGCGTGGCTCGACGTCGGCACGTTCGACTCGATGCTCAGTGCCTCGACCTTCGTGCAGGCGCTCGAGCAACGGCAGGGCCTCAAGGTCGCGTGCATCGAGGAGATCGCCCTCCACAAGGGCTTCATCGATCGCGCGCAGCTCGAGAAGCTGGCTCAGGCTCACGGCGGCGGCGACTACGGCAACTACCTGAGGCAGGTACTCGAGGAGAAGTGACCGCGCAGCGCTACTTGGACGGGCGAATCTCGATGTGCCGGAAATAGGTCTCGGCGCCTTCCGACTGGAGCTGGATCTTCCCGCGCGTGAGCGGAACCACGGGCTCCCCTGGCCAGTGGGTCTCGTAGCCTGACGCGCTCGTGACGAGCTCGCCGTTCAGGAAGTGCTGGCTCGAGTTGCCACGCATGAGGATGACGATCTTGTTCCAGGCCGAGGGAATCGGGGGAACCCAGGTGCGTGGTGCCGTCTGCATCGAGATCGGTCCGAGGTTGTAGAGCCCGCCGATGTCCGCGCCTGCGAGCTGGAACTCGACCGAGACCATGAAGGCGCCGCTCCCGATCGGATTCGACAGCGTCGGGCCCCCCGCATTCACCGCGCCCAGCGGGCCCGTAGAGAGGACCATCACGCCGCTGTCCTGGGCGTTGAGCGGTGGCCACACGGCGCTTCCAAACTTGTACTCGAGGCGTAGCTCGAAGTCGGCGTACTCCTCCTTCGAGATCAGCGCGCCCCATACCTCGCCCGAAATGCGAATGGCCGGCTCGCCGTCGACGTTCGTGACGGAGTACACGCCGCGAGGATCGTTCTCGAGGCCGAGAGGCGCCGACTCGCCGACCGGGATGCCGAGGTAGCGGTCCCAGCCCGCGAGGCTGACTCCGTCGAAGAGCTGGTGGAAGCCCGCGTCGACGGCCGGGAGCGGCGCGGCCTCTACCCGAGCGTCGACGGCATCGCTGCTGGTGTCGGGGCTTCCGGCCTCGAGGGCGCCCAGCTGCGCCGCCGGCTCCGGCGTCGTCGTCGAGCATCGCGCGGTGAGCCCTGCGGCCAGGAGGACGAGAATCGCTTGTCTGAGCCTCGTCATCGCAACCCAAGCATAGCTTCGCGCCCCGACCGTGCCAGCGACTTTAGCCGGCTTCGGTCGGGAGCTTGCCGCTCCGGCGCAGCCCGAGATACGGGAACACGCCGAGCAAGCACGGCGTGAGTTGCCCAATCAAGAAGATGTTGAAGACGGTCGCGCCGTCGTGAAGACCGATCATCGAGAAGAGTCGCTCGAAGGCGACGTGCCCCACGCCGAGGCCTGCAGGCGCGATCGGGATGACCATGGTGAGGATGCCGAGCGGGAAGATCGTCGCAACGGAGGAGAACGGTACGTCGACCTGCGTGATCACCCGCGCGATGGCCGCAAAGAACGCCATCGTCCCCGCGTGCGTCAGCATCGACAAACTGAGCGCGATGACGAGCTGCTTCGGCCCCGCGGACAGCAGACGCGCAGCGGCGACGAGACGGCCGGCGAGCCTCGCGATCGCGGTCGTGCCCGAGGTCCAGGCCTCCAGGCGATCGCCGGCGCGGCGCATGAAGAGGACGAACAGAGCCGGGCCGATCACCGTACAGGCACCCAGGAAGGCCACCGCCATCACCAGCTGCCTCAGCTCGGGCGTCTGCCAGAGGAGAGGCCCGCGCAGGATGCCCACGATGCACGCGACGAGCACGAGGGCGGCGAGCCCGACGAGCCGCTCGACGAAGACGATGAGCAAGATCGCGGTTCGCTTCGACGGGTCCTCGTCGCGCGCGACGTAGAGAGCCTTGACCACGTCCCCGCCGACGTTGCCTGGGATGACCACGTTGAAGAAGAGCGCGGTGAGCTGGAGCTGGATCGCGCGCCCTAGCGGGACCTTCGCTCCGGTCAGGACGAGGAGCGCGCGCCAGCGCATCGCGCCCATCAGGACCCCGAAGAGGAAGAGCGCGATGTCGGCGACGAGGAGGACGGGTCGCTCGAGAAAGATCGAGAGCGCGCCCATCTTCAGCGAGCCCGAGCGGATGAGCCAGGTGATCAGCGTCGCGGCCACGACCACCTTGGCCGCGAAGATGGCGCTGCTCTTCACGCGCGGGTTCATGGCGCCAACTTAGTATGTGGCGCCTCGCGGAAGCAGTGATAACTAGGCCATCGATGCTCGTGACGACCCTTTTCGTGCACGCTCGACGCGTCGCGGGTCTCCTCGTTTCGACGGCCTTTGTCGTGCTCGCCGCTCCGCTGGCCGCCTCGTGCACGGAGATCCGTCCGCCCGACCTCGGCACGCCCGTGCCGCCGATCCTCGTGCCCGAGTGGGGGCTCGATGCGCGCCCCGTGAGCCCCGCCTGTCGCGCGCTCGCCAAGCCCCCCGTCCCCGCGGCACCAAAGGCGCAGATCGCCTACGCGCCGGTGACGTCTGCGCCGCTCGCCGACCTCGTCGACATCGTCGCGCAGAGCGGTCGCCTGTACGTCGTGGAGCGCAGCGGCGTCATCCGTATCGTCGCCAGTGACGGCATCACGGCGCCCGTCGTCCTCGACCTCCACGACAAGGTCGCGTTCGGCCCGGCCTCGGGGATCGTCAGCCTCGCGTTCCATCCGAAGTTCGCGCAGAACGGGTACGTGTACCTTGCATACATGGTGCCGTATCCGACGCAGCCGCCGCCGGCGGACGTCGCGTACCGCTCGGTCGTCGGGCGGTTCGAGAGCAAGGACGGCGGGCTCACCCTCGACCCGACGACCGAGAAGCGCCTCCTGGTGCGCGACCAGCCGGCTCCGAGCAACGACGCCGACAAGCTCGTCTTCGGCAACGACGGCTTGCTCTACATCGGTGTCGGAGACGGGACGAAGAGCTCACGAGCGCAGGACAAGAGCGTGCTCTTCGGAAAGATCCTCCGCATCGACGTCGACAACGGCGATCCCTACGCGATCCCGGCCGGCAATCCGTTCGCGCAGGGCGGCGGCGCGCCCGAGGTCTACGCGTACGGCTTTCGTAGCCCATCGCGGATCTCGTTCGACAAACCCACCGGCGATCTCTGGGCGGGCGACCGAGGACAGAGCAGCTTCGAGGAGATCGATCGCGTCGTTCGCGGCGGCAACTACGGTTGGGCGGTCCGCGAAGGGAGCACCTGCTTCGAGGCCCCGAGCTGCAACCTCGCCGGTCTCGTCGAGCCGCTCGCCGCGCACCCGCGCACCGAGGCGTCGGCGATCGTCGGCGGCTTCGTCTATCGCGGGACTGCGTTGCCGTCGCTCGTCGGGAAGTACGTCTACGCGGACACGACGTTCAGCAACGTCTGGTCGATCGACCCGAACGCGAGCTCGCCGTCACCGGTCCGACTCGACGAGGGGCTCGAGCGACTGGCGCCCACCTCGATCGGTCTCGACGAGAAGAACGAGCTGCTCCTCCTGACGTCGACGCGCGTACTGCGTGTCGTGCCGCCGGCGCCCATCCAGCCCGAGACGCCCGCCGCGCTGAGCGCCACGGGTTGCGTCGATGCGACAGACCCGCAGAAGCCCGCGCTTGGTCTCTTCGCGTACGACGTCAACGTGCCGCAGTGGGTCGACGGAGCCGTCGCGGACAGGTACCTGTCAGTGCCCGCGGACGCGCAGCTCGTCGTCGGGGCTGGTGGACGCCTCGCGCTTCCTGCCGGCTCGGTGGCGATTCGCACGCTCCGCAAGGAGAACAAGCGCGTGGAGACGCAGCTGCTCCTCCGGCGTCCCGACGGCTCGTGGTCCGCGTATGCATACGCCTGGTCGGCGGATCAGAAGGATGCCGTCCTCGCGACCGCCGCCACGACCGTGAAGCTCCCCTCGGGCGCCGCGCACGAGGTCCGCCCCGCGGAGTGCGCGACCTGCCACGACGCGCATCGCAGCGGCACCCTCGCGACGATCGGGCTCGAGGCGGGGCAGCTCGACAGGAGCGGCGTCGACTACGGCGCCGGGCGCACCGGCAACCCGCTCGCCACGCTCTCGCACAACGCGATGCTCTCGGTGGTGGTCCCGCCGGAGAGCTACACGGCACTGCCCAGCCCGACGGGCTTCGACACGCCGGAGCGTCGTGCGCGCGCGTACCTCCATGGCAACTGCGCTTTCTGCCATGACGGCGTCGAATTCTCGGGGCTCGATCTTCGCGTCTTCGTTCCGCTCCGCGACACCAAGACGTGCGGCGTGGCCGGCGGTCTGAAGACGGGCGGCGTGAACCGCCTCACGCCTGGCAACCCGGACGACAGCCAGCTCGTCACCTCGATGCGCGTGCCGCCGGGGCCCGAGCACATGCCGACCGTCGGCTCGGTGACGACCGACGAGCGCGGCGTCGACCTGCTTTCGTCGTGGATTCGCGCGCTCTCGGCCTGTCCCTGAGAGGGCGGTCGGCCCTGGCGAGCGCGTGCCGTTGGCACTATAAGAAGGGCCATTCATGCCTCCCGGCCCCATCCCGTTCATCGACCTGAAGCGTCTCCTGGCGCACATCCGGACCGACGTCATCGCCGACTGGACGGCCTGTCTCGACAACACAGAGTTCGTCGGAGGGCCGCGCGTCGCCGCCGTCGAGAAGAAGCTCGCCGCGGCGCTGAGCGTCCCCATCGTCGTCTCGTGCGCGAACGGGACCGACGCTCTGCTCGTCGCCCTCCAGGCGATCGGCGTGAAGCGCGGGATGAAGGTCGCGCTCCCGAACCTCACGTTCTGGGCGACGTTCGAGGCGGTCGTGCAGCTCGGTGCCGTTCCGGTGCTGGTCGACATCGATCCGGATGACCTCCACGTGAGCCTCGAGGAGCTCCGCAGCGCCCACGACGCGCACCGCTTCGACGCGCTGATGCTCGTCCACCTGTTCGGCTGGACGTCCGCGCGCCTCCTCGAAATTCGTGCATTCTGCAAAGAACGAGACGTCGCCATCGTCGAGGACGGCGCGCAGTGTTTCGGCGTGGAGGCGTTCGGCAAGCCGGTCCTCGCGGAGGCAGGCGTCGCAACGCTCTCCTTCTACCCGGCCAAGGTGGTCGGCGGCGCGATGGATGGCGGCGCGATCACGATGCAGTCGAAGGAGCACGAGACGTTCCTTCGCTCCCTCTGCAACCACGGGCGCTCCGATCACTACTCGTATGCGCACGTCGGGTGGAACTCGCGCATGGGCGGCCTCCAGGCCGCATTTCTCCTGCGCGTCCTCGAGCACGTGCCAGCGATCCTCGAGTCACGTCGTTCCGCGGCCGCATGGTATCGCGAGCGCATCACCTCGGACGCCACGCTCGCCAAGCGCGTTCGCGTCTTCGGGCCACCGGCCGGGATCGTCGAGAACGGCTATCTCAACGTCCTCACCATCGACGGAAAGCGGGGCCAGGAGGTGGTCGATGCGCTGAAGGTCAAGGGAGTCGGCGCTGCGCGCACCTACCCCGAGACGATGGACGTACAACCGCCGGCCAAGGCCGCGGGAGCGATCGTTCACGGCGACCTCCGCCATTCGAAGGCCTTCTGCGAGAAGGTCGTCAACCTCCCTCTGTTCTACGGAATCCGTGATGACGAGCGGGAGACGGCGCTCGCCGCGCTCACGTCCGTTCTGTGAGCACCATGCAGGCCTCCCCCAAGACCAAGATCGTGCTCGTCGGCCTCGGCCGGATGGGCAAAAATCACCTTCGCGTCCTCCGCGAGACGCCCGGCTACGAGCTCGCGGCGGTCGTCGACGCGAAGGCCGAGGCGCCCGCCGACCTCGGGAAGATTCCCCTCCTGCGCTCGGTCGCGGACCTCGCCTCGATCGACTTCGAGGCCGCCGTCATCGCCACGCCCACGGCCACGCACCACGACGTGGCGCTCGAGCTCATCGCCATGGGCAAGCACCTGCTCGTCGAGAAGCCCATCTCGAGCACGTACGCCCTCGGGGCCGAGGTCCTCGCCGCCGCGCACGCGAAGAGCGTGAAGCTCGCGGTCGGTCACGTGGAGCGCTTCAACCCGGCGGTGCGGAAGCTCCGCGAGGTCATCAAGCAGGGCGCGCTCGGCACGCCCATCCACTTCTCGTTCACGCGCGTCGGCGGGTACCCCGACACGGTCCTCCACGGTAACAACGTCATCCTCGACCTCGCGGTCCACGACATCGACGTCCTGCGGAGCCTGGTCGGGACCGTCAAGCTCGAGCACTCGATGTGCCACGTCACCTGGCAAGAGGGCGTGTTCGACACCGCAGAGATCTTCCTCGCGGCCGGTACCGGCGCGAGCGCGACGGTCCACGTCAACTGGATCACGCCCACGAAGATCCGCAGCATCCGTGTGACGGGCACACGTGGCGTCTGCTTCGTCGACTACATGCTCCAGACCTGCGAGCTCTTCGGCGGCAGCCTGCTCAAGCCGGTCGAGCCTTCGTCGACGAGCTTCGAGAACCTCCAGGAGAACTACCGGACGACCGACCGCATCCAGTTCGGTGTCCGCAAGGAGGAGCCGCTCCGCGCGCAGGCCGTGCAGTTCCGGCGCTTCCTCACGGAGGGCGAGGCCGGCGAGCTGTGCACCGGGAGCGACGCGCTCGCGGCGGTTCTCCTCGCGGAGCGCGCGGTCCAGGTGGACCAGGGGCGCACGCGGCCGAAGACGGCACCGACGACGCAATCGCTCCCCGGTCCCGACGACGAGTGGGTCTGAGAGGCGACGCCTCGCGTGAGTGACCACCAGGCCAGCGCGAAGTGGAGGGGTCTCGAGTGGACGGGCCTGGGAGCGCTGGTCGGTGTCGCGGCGGGCCTCGCCTCGGCGGTGTTCCTCGCGTCTCTCGAGGTCGCGACCGAGTTTCGGACGAGCCACGAGTACGTCGTGTACGGGCTGCCGCTCGCCGGTCTCCTGATCGGCCTCGGCTACGAGCGATGGGGCAAGCCCATCGCCGGCGGCAACAACCTGATCCTCGACACGATCCACGGCGCGGGGCCTCAGCTCCCGCTCCGGATGGCGCCCATGGTGCTCGTCGGCACGCTCCTCACGCACGTCTTCGGCGGAAGCGCTGGCCGGGAGGGGACTGCCGTACAGATGGGAGCGAGCCTCGCCGACGCGATCGCGCACCGTTTCCGCGTGCGCCGTCAGACGCGCCGTCAGCTCCTCGCGGCCGGGATCGCAGGCGGCTTCAGCTCGGTCTTCGGCACGCCGATGGCCGGCACCGTCTTCGGGCTCGAGGTCGCGACGATCGGTCGAATGGAGTACGCCGCCATCGTTCCGGCCGCCGTCGCGGCGCTCGTTGGCGACCTCGTGACGCGCCGGCTCGGGATCGTACACACAGCCTACCCGACGATCTCCCACGTGGAGCTCACCGCCCTCGTCTTCGGCAAGCTCGCCGTCGTCGGCGTGGCGATGGCCGGCGCGACGATTGCTTTCGTGGAGCTCACGCATCGGCTGAAGCACGTCCTCGAGAAGCGGATCGTCCGGCTCCCGTTCCGGATGTTCGTCGGCGGCGCGGCGGTCGTGGTCCTCTGGCGGCTCGTCGGAAGCAGCGATTACCTCGGCCTCGGCGTGCCGATGATCGTGCGCTCCTTCACCGATCCGAGCCTTCCGTGGTTCGGGTTCGCCGTGAAGCTGGTGCTCACGGCGATCACGTTGAGCTGCGGCTTCCTCGGCGGCGAGGTGACTCCGCTCTTCTTCATCGGCGCGACGCTCGGAAGCGTGCTGGCGCGCGTGCTCGGGCTACCGATCGAGCTGGGCGCCGGCGTGGGCATCGCGGCGGTGTTCGGCGCGGCGTCGAATGCGCCGATCTCGCTTTCGATCATGGCGGTCGAGCTCCTGGGCGGCAACGCGTTCCCGCATGTCTTCATCGTGACGGGGATCGCGTACGTCCTCTCCGGCAACCGAGGCATCTACCCCTCGCAGCTCCTCTTCCGGAAGAAGTACGGCGGCCCGCTCTTCGCGAAGCCGGTGACGCTGCGCGAATACCAAGAAGCGCTCCCGAGACCGCGCCCGCCCGAAGACTGACCAGGTAGTGCTAGTCCTTCGGGCCTTCGTTGTAGCCGCGCGGGCGGTACTTGGGGTCCACGCCGTTGTGCTCCTCGCCGTGATCGAGGACGTCCTTGCCGAGATATTCGACCCACGAGCCCGGATGGTTGCTCTTGATGTCGTCGAGCTTCTTCCGGATGTCGGCGTCCGGCTCGAGCATCTTCTCGTCCCAGAGGCACTGGAGCGCGAGCGCAACCAGGTTCACGTCGTTCGGCGCGAGCTCGAACCCACGCTCGTAGTGCGGCCACGCCTCGGGCGCTCGATGAAGCCGGCACAGTGTATCGCCGAGATAGATGCTCGCCATCGGCCACTGCGGCGCGAGCTCCAGCGCCACCGCGTTCGCCGCGCGCCGACCTTCGAGATCGCCGCGCGCCCCCTTCATGACCGAGTAGTTGAGGTGCGCCTTCGCGCTCCGCGGTACGGCCTTGCGGGTCGCGTCCCAGAAGGCGAGGTCGTCCGTGTAATCGTTGGCGTGGCGGCGCGCGCAGATCGCCTGGATGCCGAAGAAGACGAGGATGACCCCGACGAAGCCGGTCCGCGCGAGCGCCCCGGGCTTGAGCCGCTCGAGAACGGCGCTGAACGCGACCGCGAGGAGCAGGCTCGAGCCGATGGCGGGGAAGTAGAGAAAACGCTCGGCGCGAACCGTCGGCAGGAGCACGGGGATGTTCGACACCGGGAAATACGACGCGCAAACCCAGAGGCCCGCGGCCGCGACGATCGGCCACGTGTCGATTCTCTGCGCCATCGGCAGCGCGTGCGCCGCACCACGATACGGTCCCTCACCGAGCTGCAGCGTCTCCGTCGAGCCCTGCGCGCGCTTCCAGCGGCGGTAGGCGCGCACGCCGAGCCAGACGGCAAGCGGGAACGGCAAGACCATGAGCAGCGCACCGAGGATGCTCTCGGGGGAGAACACGCCGTCCGGAATCGGCTCCTGCGGCGCCGAGTAGTCGCCGGAGAGCGGATACGGGAAGACGAGCTGCACGAGCCCGCGGAAGTACACACGCAGAGCGCCGGCGATACGGAGCGCGCCGTGCGCGTTCACGAGCGGGTTGTTGAGCGGGTCCTTCGGAAGATTCGGCTGCGCGTACCAACGGAGGATCGCCGCGAATGCGCGCGGTACCCAGGGCTTGCTCACGTTGGCGTCGAACGAGAGCTCGGCGGGGAGAGGTGTCGGGAACATGCGCCGTCGTGCCTCGACGTAGAACACGAACGCCGCCGCCGACGCGATGAACGAAACGGAAGCGCGCGCCCAGCGGCGCGGCTTCGCCGGGTGGTAGATCTGCGCGCAGAGGAGCGCCGTGACGGGCACGAGCGGCACGATGCACAGCGCGCTCTCCTTCGAGTAGAGGCCGAAGAGCGAGGCCAGCAAGACGCCGATGCCCATCCACGGGAGGCGAAGCGAGAGCGCGAGCAGCGCGAGCAGCGCGCCGGTGGCGCCCAGCACGTCGGAGATGCCGACGACGCCGCTCACGGCCTCGGTGAGGACCGCGCTGGCGGTGAAGCACGCCCCGGCGAGCCACGCCGTTCCGCGCTTCTTCGTGAGCTGGAACGCGATGACACAAACGAGCGCGCCGTTCATCCCGTGGAGAAGGACGTTCACCCAGTGATGGAGGAAGGGCGTCTGGTCGCGAGCGCCGAGGCCCCACAGCGCGCGCCACACGAGGTCGGGGATGGGGCGGTACGAGCCGATGCTGCGGTCGGGACCGAGGCCCCAGAAATCGCGGTGGAACGCGTCGAGCCAGCGAAACTTGGGCTCCGGGTCCGCGATGCTTCGCACGTACGGATTGGCGAGCAACGCCTCCTGCTCGTCGAAGATGAAGTTCGTCCTCGGGTGCCGCGTGAAGAGCAGCATCGAGAGGAAGCAGTACGGCACGAGCGCGAGGCCGAACGTCGGATCGTCACCGAGGAAGTAGTCGTGGATCCACTGCCGGAACGTGATGATGAAGCGCGGATGCTTGCCGGTATCGGCGCTCGCGTCGAGGACGCCGTGCGGCGGAATGGACGGAGGCAAGACGGCAGGCGCGACCGCGACGGGCTCGGCCGGCGGAGCGACCGCGTCGGCGCTCGTCTCCGCGTTCACCTCCGCCTCGGTGCTCGTGCCCTTCGCTTCCTCGTCCACGCCGCTACTCCGGCTTTGCGAGCTCGGCGATGATCGCCGGCGTCGGCGCAGGCGCGTCGTCGTCGATGATCCAGTTGTCGCCCCAGAGGTGGGCGCCGCCGTCGATGTACCAGCACTCGCCGGTCACGAACCAGGCGGCCTCGCTCGCGAGGTACACGATGAGCTGGGCGACCTCTCCTGCGCTGCCGACCCGCTTCATGGGCGTCTTCTTCCGGCTCGCCTCGATGAGCTCGGGCGGATACTGGTCCGTGCCGCTCGTGCGAATGACGCCGGGCGCGATCGCGTTGACCTGGATGTTGTGCATCGCCCACTCGATGGCGAGCGTCTTGGTCATGTTCTCGACGCCCGCGCGCGCCGCGCCGGTGTGGACCATCCCGGGGAAGCCGCGGGCCACGTTGGCGATGACGTTCACGATGCGCCCGCGCCGCGCCGGGATCATGTGCTTCACCGCAACCGCCTGCGTCATGAAGAACGTGCCGTTCAGGTTGTTGCGGACCACCGCCTCCCATCCGCGTGGGGTCACGGTCTCGGCCGTCGTCTGGAACTGACCGCCGGCGTTGTTGACCAGGATGGTCGCGGTGCCGAGCTTCGCCTTCA
>JANXVA010000445.1 GCA_025351875.1 Myxococcales bacterium
GCTGCCGCGTCACGGGCAGCATCTGCATGCAGAACGCGGACTGCTGCGGCGCTCTCGGCTCGCCAGGCTCGAACAAGGGCGGCCCCGGTGGACAAGCTGCGAACGTCACGTGCGCCAAGGCCGCGGGAGCAACGGTCGGCCGCTGCGACAACGGCAATGCGTGCAGCCCGGCGGGCAACATCTGCCGCCTCGCCGCGTTCTCGTGCAGCGCGACCGACACCTGCTGCGCGGGCAACGTCCAGCAGCACCCGCTGAACTGCAAGCAGGATGCGCTCGGCATCCCGCGTTGCACCGCGGCCTCTGACTACGATTGCACGGTCAGCGGCCCTCCGGCGCCCGGCACGGGCTGCGCGTCGACGGCCGATTGTTGCGGCGGTCCTTGTGTTCCCAACCCTGCTGGCGGACAGCCGGCGTTCATCTGCGCGTCCGCGTGCGTCGCCTCGGGCGGCTCGTGCAGCTCGACCGCCGACTGTTGCCCTGGCCTCCCGTGCGCGATCCCGCCCGGTGCAAGCAAGGGCGTATGCGGCGGCGTCGTCAGTTCGGACGGCGGCGTTGGCGTGCCCCCGGACGGCGGCGTGATCGTCACCCAGGACGGCGGAACGGCCGGCGACGGCGGTGTGTGCGCGCTCTACGGTCAGGGCTGCACGGCCGGCAGCACGACCCAGTGTTGCTCGGGCGTGCCGTGCACCGGCGCAGCCGGCACCGCGACCTGCCGCTTCCCGTGACGTGAGCTCGTGACACTCCGGGTCGAGACCGGCGCAGCCTCCTGCGCATGGACTCGGCCCGGAGCCGTATCTGCCCTACGCTTCCCTCGCTCGCTTCTTCTCTTCTCATCGACGAAAGGTCCCGACGAATGCGACGTTTCCTCCTTGGTGCATGCTCGCTCGCGGCGGTTGGTGTCGCGCTCTTCACGGCCCCCGGCTGCGGAAGCGACAGCGAGGACACGCCTGGCGCCGACGGCGGCGGCACGGGTGAGGGCGGCTGCACGGGCTTCACGTGCCCGCAGGAAGGCGGCCCCAAGCCCGGCTGCGTCGGTCTGGAGTGTCAGCAGCTCCCCTGCGACGTGGGCGCGGCGACCACCGTGACCGGAACGGTCCTCGACCCCGCCGGCAAGGTGCCGATCTACAACGCGACGGTCTACATCCCCAACGGCCCGCTCGCAGACATCAAAGAGGGCTCCGGCACGTGCGACCGATGTGACGCCCAGATCACCGGCAAGCCGATCGCGATCGCGCTCACCGACACGAGCGGCAACTTCAAGCTCGACAACGTCCCGATCGGCGACAAGATCCCGCTCGTCATCCAGATCGGCAAGTGGCGCAGGGAGATCGTGGTCCCGAACGTCGGCAAGTGCGTGACGACCCCTCTCGACGCGACGGTCACGCGCCTTCCCAAGAACCGGAGCGAAGGTCACATCCCGCGCATGGCGCTGACCACGGGTGGCGCCGATCCGCTCCAGTGCTTGCTCCGCAAGATCGGCATCGACGACGCCGAGTTCGGCATCGCGGGCAGCGAGGCGCGCATCCACCTCTACAAGGGTGGCGGCTTCAACCAGGGCACGCTCAAGGACGCGTCGGGGCAGTTCTCGGCCGCGGTCAGCGCGGGCGCCGCCTTCCCTGCCGCGCAGCCGCTCTGGAGCGACACGGCCAACCTCAACAAGTACGACGTCGTCCTTCTCTCGTGCGAGGGCGACGAGAACCTCGCCACCAAACCGCAGCCGGCCAGGGACGCCCTCTACAACTACGCGAAGACCGGCGGCCGCGTGTTCGCCTCCCACTACCACTACGCGTGGTTCTCGAAGTCGACCGACGCGACCGTGAGCGGCGTCGCCTCGTGGGCGCCCGTCGACGGGATCACGGGCTTCAACGAGCGCACCCCGCCGGCGGTGCCCTCGAACCCCGGCACCACGGCCGTCAACGGCGACATCTCGACCGCCTTCCCGAAGGCCATCGCGATGAACGAGTGGCTCACGAAGCAGAACGCGCTCGCCGCTGGCAAGCTGCCCATCTACGACGCCCGCCACAACATCGATCAGGTCACCGCCAACTCCCTGAGCTGGATCACTGTGCCGACGCTGAACGCGGCCGCGCCGAACAACAAGCCGACCGAGTACATGACGTTCAACACGCCGATCGGCGCCCCCGCAGACATGGTCTGCGGACGCGTCGTCGTCAGCGACATCCACGTCGCGGCCGGCCAGCAGGGCGGAGTGAGCGACGACCCGCAGGCAGCCTTCCCCGACGGCTGCAAGACGACCGAGCTCTCGGCGCAGCAGAAGGCGCTCGAGTTCATGCTCTTCGACCTCTCGTCGTGCATCCAAAAAGACGACGCCCCCATCGAGCAGCCGCACTAGGAGCGTGTAGCGCTTAGCTCGCTTCGGGCGGCTCCGGGGAGCGGGCCTCTCCCGCCCGCGGGTCGCTGTCTGGCGACCTGCGGATGTCTCGATGGCGCTCCGCCCGCGCGCAGCGCGCGGGCACCCCCGCGCCCTGCCGGCGTCTTCCCAGCTGCGGGGCTCGATGCTGCTCCTACGCGGACGGGAGAGACCCGCTCCCCTGCGCCGCTTCGCTGCGAGCTGCTGGGGGATCGATAGGTGACGTGGGCCGATCTCGTTGATGCGTGAGCAAGCAGTACCGACCGTGGACGCC
>JANXVA010000472.1 GCA_025351875.1 Myxococcales bacterium
GTCACCGCGCGAGAGCCGCTTGGTCGCATGGTCGGAGAGCGATCAGCGCGCGATGCTCGGCTCCGCGGCCACCTCCGGGGAGCCGCCCGCGCCCACGCAGCTCTCCACGGGTCACGCGATCCTGTTCCTGAAGGGCGCAGGCATGACGCTGCTCGTCTCGATCCTCGCCATCTCACTGGCGATCCCGCTCGGGATGGGCCTCGCGCTGGCTCGCGCGTACCTGCCGCGGAAATATGCGGCGCTCGCGAGCCTCTATGTGGAGGTCTATCGCGGGATTCCGGTCCTCCTGCAGCTGTACCTGCTCTATTACGGGCTCGCGGCCGTCGTGCGCCTGGATGCGCTGGTGGCTGCGGTGATCGGGCTCGGCATGAACTACGCGGCGTACGAGGCCGAGGTCTATCGCGCGGGCATGCAGGCGGTGCCCAAGACGCAGATGGAGGCGGCGCTCTCGCTCGGCATGAGCCGCGGGCTCGCGCTGCGACGTGTCGTGCTCCCCCAGGCGGTCCGACACGCCATCCCGAACGTGACGAATGACTTCATCGCGCTCCTGAAGGACAGCTCGCTCGTGAGCGTCATCACCGTGGTCGAGCTGACGAAGCAGATGACGATCACCGCCGTCGACGTCCGCACCTGGATCGGCCCCGGCCTCACCTGCGCCGCGCTCTACTTCGCGATGAGCTACCCGCTCGGGCTGCTCGCGCGCCGGCTGGAGAAGAAGCTCGAAGGCGAGCGCGACGAGGCCGACGCCGAACCCCTCCCCGCGCCCGCGGTGTCCCGATGATCGCCATCGAGAAGGTGACGAAGCGCTTCGGCCGGCGAACTGTGCTCGACGCGATCAGCGTGAGCTTCGAGCGCGGCAAGGTCTCGGCCCTCGTCGGCCGCTCGGGCTGCGGGAAGTCGACATTGCTCCGGTGCATCAACGGCCTCGAGCGGTTCGACGAAGGAACCGTGCGTGTCGGCGACCTCGTGCTCGGAGACGCCACGCTGCAGCGCATCCGTCTCGACGTGGGGATGGTGTTCCAGCACTACGGGCTCTTCGCGCACATGTCCGCCCTCGCGAACGTCATGGAGGCTCCCGTGCATGTACGGGGGCTCTCGAAGGCCGAGGCGCGCGAGCGCGCCGCTCTACTCCTCGAGAAGGTCGGGCTCTCCCATCGGCGAGAGGCGTTCCCGCGCGAGCTCTCTGGCGGCGAACAGCAACGCGTCGCCATCGCGCGGGCTCTTGCGATGGAGCCGAAGGCGCTCCTCCTCGACGAGCCCACCGCCGCGCTCGATCCGGAGCGCAAGGCCGAGGTCATCAAGGTCCTCGCGGGGCTCGCCAGGGAGGGAACCACGATGGTGATCGTCACCCATGAACCGAGCGTGGTGAGGGGGATCGCGGACGTGGCGATCGCGCTAGAAAACGGGCGCGTCGTGGCACAGGGCGCGCCGGGAGAGGTCCTCGGAGAGCGCTAGCTCGATCAAGGGGCCGTGTCGACGACGACGTCGTCGACGCGCAACGCGACGGGATCGGGGCACGTGCTGTCGAACTCGCACCCGACGGCCACGCGCACCCCTCCAGCACCCTGGAGCGCGAACGGAACCGCGCCCGTCGAGGTACCGTCGAGCGACACGTCGACCGTCGGGTTCGGGTCGTTCCATCGCATGTCGATCGCGACCCGGCGAAACCTGGTCGTCGACAGCGAGCCAAGCGCGCTCGAGGTGTAAGGGCAGCCCGTGCCTGCGGTGCCGCAGATTTGCAAGAAGAGAACCCCTCCCGCATGGATCAGGAACACGCGGCTGGTACCGCCGGCGATGTCGACTCTCACGATGGACATGACCGACGACGCGGCGTCGACCAGAGCAAGATCTACCAGCTCGACCTGGAGCTCGACGCGAGCGCGACTCGCGGATGGGAGGGTCTTGAAGACGCCGCACCTCTTTCCACTCCCGCACCGCAGGAGCAAGGACCGGGTCGGGGAGACGAAGCTGGTGGAGTCGACCGCGGCCGAGCCGTCGGTCGAGAAGAGCTCCCAGAAGTCGGTGAGCAGCCCCGTGTCGAAGTCGGAGCAGAACGTGTGGGCCACCGCGCATGCGCGCGTCGAGCCGTCGTCCTTCGGCGCATCGACGAACGCGGAGGTGTCGCCCTGGACGGTCGCGTCTCCCGAGGTCGCGTCACCGGCGGACGCGACCTCCGTGCCGCCCGACAGACCGCTCGTCGAGACGAGCAACGAGCACGCCGAGAGCAGCGCGCTGAAGAGAGCCGCGGTCGGGAGCCGAACGGCAACGGACTTCATCGTCGAGATCGACGCTAGCACCACAGCGCGCACCCGCACCTCGGGTCGTTTGGGCCGGACCGCCTTTGCTTCGAGAGGAGTCAGTCGGATGGCCGTTGGCGAGGCCGAAACGCTATTGTCGACACGATGCAGAACATCTCCGGACGCCAGAGAGTGGCTTCGCTTCTCTTCGTCGGGGTCGCCCTGGCGGGCTCCCCGAGCGCGTGCAGCAGCAGTGACTCCGCCTCGGGAGACGTGCGGCTCGACGCGAGCCGCATCTTCCGAGGCAGCCTGACACTGACGGGAACGATCACGCTTCCGAAGGGCGCGGGAAGCGGAAAATCCATCCAGCTCACGGCGTCCGGTGGTGGGGCCGACATCACGAAGAGCGGCAGTGTCGTCGCGCCCGCGGGGACGACGCCGGGAGAGTCGGTGCCGTACACGATCACCGGGCTCTCGGCGGGAGAATACACGGTGAGAGCGCGCGTCGATCAGAACGGCGACGGCAACCTCTCCTCGTCGGGTGATCTCGACGGTCAAACGGGCGGCACCGTCGAGGCCCCCGTCCTCGACTCCAGCAAAGCGAAGAAGGTCACGGTCGGACCCAACGGCGCCACGGGCGTCGACTTCGGCCTGGGCCTGGTGCCCTGAACGTCCCCGACGCCGTCGGAGGCGAACGGAGCGCGACGGCGCGAACGCACGTCGTGCAGCTGTTCCACTGTCTCGCCGTCGCCTCGCAGCCGTCGTAGTCTCCCCCCATGAATCCTTCGTCCTTCGCCGTGCTCTCCGCGGCGCTCACCGCGCTCGCGGGCTGCGGTGGCCCCGAGTCCGGCATGTACGGCACCGTCAAGACCGGCTGGCACTGTCTGTCCACCGACGGCCAGCCGCAGCCGGTGGCGGGTGCCCGCGTCGCGCTCTCGTGCCCGAACAAGCCCGACCTGATCGTTGCCGTCACCGACGCTCGAGGAAAATTCGGTGTTGCGGCGGCTGCCACGACGATGACGACCGACCCTGCATGCGAGCTGGTCGTCGCGAAGGAGGGGTACGTGAGTCGACGCTACCCGCTGATGGAGGTCTGCTGGGACGCTCCCGGCGGCTCGCGCTACGACACGTCGATGAATCCCGTTCACTGCCGGCTTCTCGGAGCGAGCGCGTTGCTCGTTCGCGACGCAGGCTCGAAGGGCGCAACACCATGAACACTCGCCTCCGCTGCATTCTCGGAGGTGTCGCCATCGCCACGAGCCTCGTCGCGTGCGACCCTGCCGTGAGGCTGCGCGCGTCGGTTCGCAGCACGGCCCCGTGCGCAAGCCCCGCGAGCCCGGCTTACGGGACAGAGCCTTCCGTCGCTGGTGCCCAGGTGACGCTGAGCTGCCCCGACGAGAAGGAGGCCGTGCTCGGCACGACCGATGGGAGCGGCCAGTTCGCCGTGCTCTACGCAGGCCTCATGAACACGGCGTGTAGCCTGACAGTGCGAAAGCCCGGCTACCAGCCACAGACATTCGAGGTCGACGAGCTCTGCGTTGGACGCCGGAGCCCCACGACTTGCTACGGCGTCGTGATCACTGCCGACCTCTCACCGCAACCCGCACCTACCCACTGAGGGAGCGAAGGGGACGAGCAGCGCCCGCACCTGACCTCCAACCCCCTCGCGTGCGGCCGCCCACCGCCGCGAAAACGGCTATGATCGCCACCTAAACGGTGATCGAGCCGGGGAACACCATCGCGCAGCGCTTCGTCATCGAGCGTCGCGTCAGCGCAGGAGGAATGTCGGCGGTCTTCCGCGCGACCGATCTGCGCCTTGGCGGCATCGTCGCCGTGAAGGTGCTCTACGGGCGTGACGCCGGCGAGCACAAGGAGCGCCTCTACCGCGAAGCGCGCATCCTCGAGAAGCTGAGCCACCCGGGTATCGTCAAGCACGTCGCTCACGGCGAGACCGAGGACGGCATGCCGTTCCTCGCGATGGAATGGATCGTCGGCGAGACCCTCGGCAAGCGCCTCGCGCGCACCGGCCTCACCATGGGCGAGAGCGTGAAGATGGTGACGCGCATCGCCGAGACGCTCGCCGTGGCGCACGCCAAGGGGATCATCCATCGCGACATCAAGCCGGGCAACCTGCTCCTCCGTGACACGGAGTACGACCGCCCCGCGCTCATCGACTTCGGCATCGCACGCATGGGCCTCGGCGCCAGCGCGATCACCAACACCGGCGTCATGCTCGGCACGCTCGGCTACATGGCCCCCGAGCAGGCACGCGGCACGAAGCAGCTCGACGCCCGCGCCGACGTCTTCGCGCTCGGCGCCGTCCTCTTCAAGTGCATCACGGGCCTTCCCGCCTTCGCCGGCGACGACGAG
>JANXVA010000490.1 GCA_025351875.1 Myxococcales bacterium
GTCCATGTCGATCCGGCAGTCCTCGCGGCGCACTCCGTAGGCGTGGCTCTTGAAGTATTTGCCCGTGATGGAGACGCTCCATCCGTGCGTGAGGTGACCGCCCGCGGGGAGGCCCAGCCCCATGATCGAATCGCCCGGCTGGCAGAACGCCAGATAGACCGCCAGGTTGGCCGGGCTGCCGGAATACGGCTGCACGTTGACGTGAAGATCGGTTCCCCCTCCGACCGGCGCGGGATCGAACAGTTTCTTCAGCCGCGCGATGGCGAGCTCTTCCACCTGATCGATGACCGCCTGTCCCTCGTAGTAACGCTTGCGCGGGTAGCCCTCTGAGTATTTGTTGGTGAGGCACGAGCCCGTCGCCTCCATCACCGCGCGCGAGGCGTAGTTCTCGCTCGCGATGAGGCGCATCGTCTCGTGCTCACGGACGTTCTCTTCGTCGATGAGCTTTGCGATCTCGGGGTCTGCTTGGATCAGGTTCCGCTCGGCCATGGCTTGCGAATAGCCCACAAATCACGCCGCGTCACCGGTCAGCCGTCGTATATAGATGAGCGATGCGTGGTCTCTCGACGCTCGCCCGCGTGTCCGTCGCGACGCTCCTCTCGGGAGTCGTTCCGTCGGTGGCGCTTGCAGACGAAGCGCCGCCCGAGCCGCCCTCGGGACAGCCGTCCTTGGGCCAGCCGCCCTCCCCCGACGTCCCCGAGGATCCGACGCTCCGCAAGGTGGTGTCCGAGCGCCGTGCCGGCGTCGTGATCGGCGTCGCACCGGGCATCGCCTTCGCGGGAGCGAGCGGCTACCCGAACAACGCCCGGCTCGTCGGCAATGGCGACTTCTACTCCGAGAGCCCGATGCTCGTCGGCACCTCGACGACCTACTTCCTCATGGGCGCGCTCACCGACTACGTCTCGTTCGGGCCGATGGTGAACATCGCAAAGTTCGAGAGCGAGAGCTGGAAGTCGACGGGCCTCGGCATCGGCTTCCGCGTCGAGGCCTTCCCGCTGGTGCGCCTCTTCCCGATGCTCGCGGACAGCTCGATCTACGGCCAGGCCGGCGTCGGCTCGACGGAGCTCCAGGCGAAGGGCAATTATCCGAGCGCCGACGGAACGCAGTCGTTCGCGGGGATCGGTCTGCACCACGAGCTCCGTTTCTTCCGGATGCTCGGCGGCCACGTCTCCGGTGGGCCGTACGTCGAGTACGACGCGATCTTCGCCACCACCGCCGAGCGGCACTGGGCGTCGCTGGGCTTCCGCATCGCCTGGTACGGCGGCAGCGTTGCTGCGGACAAGCGCTAGGTCGTGGCCATGCGCACGCGTCGGGCCGCCCTTCTCCTTCTCCTTCTCCTGTTCGTGCCTGCGGCGTGCTCGTCCGCGAGCTCCGACCGCGACTCCGACGCGAAGCCGCCACCCTGCGAGGGGGTCCCGCCGGCGGACCAGGAGTCGTGCCTCAGCGACCACTATTTCCGCGGCTATGCCGCGCAGGCGATCACGGCCTGCACGGGCTTCGTGGCCTCCCAGAAGAAGCTCGCCGCGCGTCGCGAGATCGATTTCTTCACCGGTTCCACGGTCGTCGACGCGTACGTCCGTGCCGAAGGCCAGTTCCTCCAGCGCTACTACGAGCCCTACGAGCTCACGTTCTTCACGCGTGCCCCCGCCGCGCCCGCAGGCTTCTCGTTCGCGCTGAACGCGACGAACGCCCAGCTCGCCGACCTCGCGCGCAAGGCGGGGATCGCGCCGGGGACGCAGCCGACCGCCGAGCAGTCGAAGGCGCTCGAGCAGGCTACGGGTGAGCTGATCTTCGCCGACCTGCGCAACTTCGTCCGGTCCCAGTCGAACCCGCCGCGGAGGTCGATCAACGTCGTCGTCCTGGCGCACATCGCCTCGCCGGACGTCGCGGCCTCCTTCCAGGGCGGGGTCATCGCCGGTCTCGGCCTGTCGCCGACCCTCTTCAAGAACGTCGCTGCCGACGACCCGAGCAAGAACCTCTTCGAGCTGATCGGGCTCGGGGACGACTTCACGCCCACGCTCTTCGTCGGGCACACGGACGTCGTCGCCCTCGCAAAGAGCCCCGACGTCATCGTCTCCCACGAGCTGGGCCATGCGATGGGGCTCCAGCACACGACCGCTCCCGGCGACCTCATGACGCAGTACGCGGCCTCGAATGCCTGCATTCCTGGGCTCACGGACGACGAGATCGAGGTCATCCGGAGCACCGGCGCGGCGCTCGGTCCTCCAGGGGCCGGCTGCGCGTGGCAGCGCCTCTTCGATCTCCGGGATTCTGTGGTGCGCGCCGTACTCGCTCAGGGCAAGTGACTCACATGCCACGAGCTCCCGAAGGTCGCTCAGAGGTGATACTGTGCCGCGGTGAACGCAGCGGACCCGTTCGGGCTCGTCGGTCAGGTCCTCGATGGCCAATTTCGCGTCGACCAGCTCGTCGGCGAAGGAGGCTTCAGTGCCGTCTACCGTGGCCACCACCAGGGGCTGAACGAGCCCATCGCGATCAAGTGCCTGAAGCTCCCTGCGGATCTCGGGACCACCCTCGTCGACTCGTTCGTCCAGCGCTTCCGTGACGAGAGCCGGATCCTGTACCGCCTCTCGCAGGGCAACCTCCACGTCGTCCGGAGCATTGCGGCCGGAACGACGCAGGCGCCCGCGACCGGCGCGCTCGTCCCGTACATGGTGCTCGAGTGGCTCGAGGGGCGCTCCGTCCAGAGCGACTTCACCGTCCGTCGCTCCGTTGGCGAGAAGGGGCGCTCGATCGACGAGATCGTGAAGCTCTTCGGGACCGCCGCCGACGGCCTTGCCTTCGCGCATTCGCAGGGCGTCGCCCACCGCGACCTCAACCCCGGCAACCTGTTCCTCGCGAACACGCAGCAGGGCATGAAGATGAAGGTGCTCGACTTCGGCGTTGCCAAGTTGATGCACGACGGCGCGCTCAACATGGGCCCGCGCTCGCACACCGTGGGGCAGATCAAGATCTTCGCTCCCGCCTACGGAGCGCCCGAGCAGTTCGACGATCGCATCGGAGCCGTGAGTGCGGCGTCCGACGTCTACGCATTCGCGCTCATCCTCCTCGAGGCCATGCGCGACAAGAGCGTCTTCGAGGGGCAGAACCTCGGAGACTTCGTGGCGGCGGCGACCGATCCGCGGCATCGACCCACGCCGCGCACGCTCGGGCTCGACGTCCCCGACGAGATCGAGCAGACGTTCGCACGCGCAACGACGCTCGACCCCGCGCAGCGCTGGCATTCCGCCGGTGACTTCTGGCAAAGCTTCACGATCGCGGCGAAGCTCGCGACCGAGCGAAAGTACGAGGATGCCGCGCGCGAGACGCCGCCGCTCGCGATGGGAGGGCCGCCTTCGGCGTCGCCGGCGCCGAAGCCCGCCGCGTCGTTCGGCAAGGGACCGATGGCGCTCACGATGCCGCTCGGCTCGGAGCTACCCGGGCAGGCACGGCCTGCGCCGGGCGCGTCGCGCCCGCGCATCCCCACGACGATCGGGATCGCGATGCCCTCGAGCGCGAGCGCGCCTCGCCCGGCGGCTGGCGGCATCGCGCAGACTCCGCTCGCGCCGCCCGTGGCGCCGCCGCGCCCCACGAGCGCACGTCCGCCCGGCCTTGCAGACTCGCCGCGCATGCCCGCGATGCCGCGGCTTCCGCCGGTGGCAGGTGCCTCGGCTCACGCGGCGGACCCGCCGCCCGCAAAATCTCCCGGCACGGCCCGCTTGCAGAAGGCGGGAGGCGTCGTGCCTGACGAGGCGCAAGCTACGACGGCGCCGCCGCCTGACGCGGCGGCGCTCGCGCGCGGACACCTCGACGACGATGAGCCCGAGGAGGCCACGAAGGTCCACGCGCCAGCGGCGGAGATCCTGCAGACGCTTGCGCTCCACGATGCCGTCGCGTCTCGGAACGCCGCCGCGCAGGCACGTGCCTCCGAGCTCGCGGCGCAGCGCCGCGGGCAAGGCACGCCTCCCGAGCCCGACGACTTCGACGACGTCTCCTCGCTCGAGGCCGCGGCTCGCGCCGGCGCAGCTCCGCTCGGTGATCACCACGGTGGGCGTCGCGCTCCGCCGACGCCGGTGCCGCCTTCGCTCGGTGGCGGCGGCGCCACGATGATGATGGCGCCCGGCGCGCACTCGGCGGTCGCTGCTGCTCAGGCGATGGCTGCGGCAGCCCAGGCCGCTGCGCAGGCTCCGCCTCCGCTTCCGCCTCCGAGCGATCCGCACGCGCCCGGCCTCGACTCGACGGTCGCGATGATGTCTCCGGTGGTCTCGCCCTACGCTCACGGGCAAGGCATGCCGCCGCCTTACGGGCAGGGCAGCGCGATGGTTCAGGCCGAGCCGCAGCAGCCACTGCAGCAGCCTCAATCGCAGCAGCAGTTCGCGCCTCAGCACGGGCAGCAGCACCACCAGCAGCACCAGCAGCAGCCCCAGCAGCCCGGCGGGCCGTTCGGCGCGCCGCCGCAGAATCAGCATCACCCGCAAGGGCAGCACGGCGCGCAGGGGCAGCACATGCAGCCGTTCGCGCCGTCGTTTGCGCCGCCGGCCGGCTCGACCACGGGGCCAAAGGCGGCGTTCCCCATTCTGCCGATCGCGATCGGCCTCGGTGTGCTCGCGCTAGGCGGAATCGGCCTCGGCGTGTTCGCACTTCGGGCGCGGCACGCCACGCCACCCGATCCGGTCGTCGCGAGTGCGGACCCGGTGCCCGTGCCGGTGCCGGTGCCCGTGGCTGCCGACCCGGTGCCCGCAGTGCCTGCCGTCCCCGAGGTCGCCGCCGTGGTGGAGCCGGTCGCGGTCGAGGACGCCTCCGCGGCTGCTGCCGTGCCCGCCTCGGCGTCTCCGTCCGCGAGCGCCGCGCCGTCCGCGAGCGCCGCACCGACGACGACCGCACCGACGACGGCCGCACCGACGACGACCGCGCCCCCCTTCGTCGCGACGCCCGCGACCGCGGCCCCGAAGCCGAGCGCTGATCCCAACGCGTTCAGCGAAGGCGCGGCCCGCACGCGGCTCGCGCAGGCCAACGGCGTTCTCGTCATCTGCCGCAAGGAAGGCGGCCCC
Source organism: Myxococcales bacterium (assembly GCA_025351875.1). Taxonomy (GTDB): domain Bacteria; phylum Myxococcota_A; class Polyangia; order Polyangiales; family Polyangiaceae; genus Labilithrix. The sequence goes on from JANXVA010000490.1 coordinate 5,049, forward strand.
ACGGGCGCAGGGACGGCGCTCGTCACGTTCGCCACCGACGGTTCGGTCGCGAGCGTCGTCGTCCAGCCTCCGTACGCGGGTACGAAGGAAGGCGACTGCGCCGCGAAGCAGTTCCAGCGCGCGAAGATCACGGCCTTCACGGGCGACCCGAAGACGATCAAGCACTCCTTCGAAGTCCCGTAGTCACGATGGGCTCGCGTGGTCGTGCGCCTCTCCGCGTCCCCGCCGCCGTCGCCGTCGTCGTCGCCCTCGGGCCAGCTGGCTTCGTCGCGGTGCCGTCCCTCGCGTCGGCCGCGGACCCGCCCGTCCTCGCGCGTGCTCCCGACGCGAAGCGTGACAAGGACGGTGACACGGTCGTCGTCACGGGCACGCGCACGCCCGAACGCATGCAGCGCTCGACGGTGAAGACCGACGTGATCACGCGCGACGAAGCCGACCGTCGCGGCGCGACCAACGTGGCCGAAGCGCTCGCGAGCCAGCCCGGCCTCGTCGTGAACCCTGGTTCGTACGGGTTCCTCGGCGGGGTGAGCGCCCTGCAGATCCAGGGGTTCGACCGCGACCGCGTGCTCGTCCTCGAGGACGGCGAACGCGTCGTGGGCGACGTCGGCGGCGCCATCGATCTCTCGGCGATCCCCACCGGCGACATCGACCGCATCGAGGTGGTCTCTGGACCGACGAGCGCGCTCTACGGCTCCGCGGCGCTCGGCGGTGTCGTCAACATCATCACCGCACCGCCTCGCGACGAAGGCCCCACCGGGCGCATGCGCATGGAAGGTCGCTCTCTCAAGGGCCTCGTGCTCCAGGCGAACGCCGGCTACCGGCGCGGAAAACCGTGGGCGGCCGTCGACTTCAACCTCACGCGCATGGACGGGATCGAGAAGCCCGTCGGTCCCGACCTCCGGCTCCCCGAACAGTCGCATCGCATGGTCGGCATCCGCGCTGGTACGAGCCTCACGCCCGAGATGGACGTTCGCATCCGCGCGCGCCAGTTCCGCGATCGAACGGACGGCCTCGAGACGCAGGTCGCGCCGGGCCTGGGTCGCTTCATCATCGACACCCCGGCGCAGACGGATCGCTACACGCTTCACGTCATCCACACGACGCGGATCGGAACCCAGGGCTCGAACCTCCGCCTGTCGATGGGCCGCCAGTGGTTCGACAACTTCACGGCACGCGACCGCCGTGACTCGCCGATCGACGAGCGGCACGATCGCACGCAGCGCCTGCAGAGCTTCGAGGCGACCGGCACCATCGCCGACGGCACGCGCACGTGGGTCGCGGGCGCCCGCGCCGAGGCCGAGCACTTCGAGCAGGATCTCACGCGCACCGTGAGCACGTCGGCCGGACCGGTGACTACCACGGCGCCCGAAGTGCTGCCCTTGTCGTATGGCATCGGTGCGCTCTACGGCCAGGTCGCGCAGAAGCTGGGCAACGTCACGGTGCTGCCTGGCGTTCGGTTCGAATCGCATACGCGGTACGGCTCGTCGGTCGCGCCTCGCCTGGCGGCGGCGTGGCGCATCACGGAGATCGTCACGCTTCGTGCGTCCGGTGGTCGGGGGTTCCGCGCGCCGAGCGCGAAGGAGCTCGGCTTGTCGTTCGACCACTCGGCCTTCGGCTACAAGATCTTCGGCAACGACGCGCTCAAGCCGGAAAAATCCTGGGGCGTGAACGCCGACGTGACGATCTCGCCGGACGAGCGCATGACGTTTCGCGGCTCCGGCTACGCGAATAGCGTCGACGACCTCATCGATCTCGACCTCGGCCACGGGAAGAACGACGGCGGCGTCGCGTCGTACTCGTACACGAACTTCGGCCGCGCCCGGACCGCCGGCGGGCAGGTCGACGCGACCTTCAAGCCCGCGCCTTTCCTGCGCGCCGAATCGAGCTACGCTTACACGTGGACGCGCGACGACGTGAACGATCGGCCGCTGCCCGGGCGCCCGCCGCACGCGGTGACGGTGTCTCTGCGGGTCGAGCCGGGGTGGAAGATGGAGCTCTACGCGCGCGCACGAATCGTGACGGATGCGTTTCTCGACGAGAACAGCAGGGCCCCAGGCTACGAGAACTTCGACGTGCGGGTCGCGCGCGAGGTCTGGGCGAAATCGCAGCTCTACGTCGGCGCGCTGAACCTGACGGACGTGAAGCAGGATCCGGGGCGGGTGGGGGACACGCGGTCGCCGCTGGGGCGCATCCTTTACATCGGCCTCAAGGCCGACTTTCCTTGGGAGGACGAATGAAGCTCTCTCTCTCGCTTGGATGGCTGGTGGTTCCGGCCTTGTCCGTGCTCGTGCTCGGCGCAGGCTCGGCCTGTAGCGACAGCGCGGGGACCAAAGCGACGGCCTCCTCGGGGGCAGAGGCCGGCGCCGACGCCGACACCTTCTCGACCTCCGAGGAGCTCCAGGTCCCCGTCGGCGCGGGGCGCGTGTACGTGAAGCTCGCGAGCCCGCCGGCGGTCGTGAGCCCCGCGGAGCCGAAGACCGACAAGGGTTGGGACCTCGCGTTCGAGGGGCTCGACGTGTTCACGAACAGCGGGCCCTCCGGAGCCGGGCTCGGCGCCTCGTTCGGTCCGCTCGACCCGATCGTGTTCATCGACGACGCCGTGCCGGGGACGCCCTTCCTCGCGACCGACACGACGGGCGGCGCGTTCATCCGCTGGTGGTTCTATGGCGGCGCCGCCGCGAACCATGCGCTCTACACGCGTTTCCACGTGTACGGCGTCCAGGAGGGCCAGAAGCAATACAAGGTGCAGGTCCTCAACTACTACGGCGTGCGCGACGGCGCGCCGATCGCCGCGCTCTATCGCGTGCGCTGGGCCGAGGTCACGGCGACGGGGAGCGGACCCATCCAGGATCTGGCCGATCTGGACGGCACTGCCGACCAGGCGAACGCCGCCGGCAAGAGCGAGTGCCTCGACCTCGGGACCGGCGCCCGGATGATGTTCACCGCCAGCGAGGCGCGCGCGTCGAGCGCGTGGCACCTCTGCTTCAGGCGGGAGAACGTCAGCGTCAACGGCGAGGTCGGCGGACCGCGCGGCGTAGGCGCCGTCGACCTCGACGCCGCGAGCTCTCCTACGGAGAAGCTCGCCGATGTCGTCCAGCTGACGCCCGAGAGCCAGCAGGCTCGCTTCGACGCGGTGAACGCGCAGTCGCTCGTCGGGCAGCCGTTCCGCGGCGACCGCGTCGTCAGCGGGTTCGGCACCCTCTGGCTCGAGCGCGGCGTGAGCCCGGTGGCGCCTGCGAAGTCTGCCTTCGTCGTGCGCGGAGCGGACAACTCGTCGATGTACCTCGTCGGCTTCGCCCGCTTCGACGGCGCCTCGACGACGTCGCCCGGTACGGTCGTGATGCGCGTGAAGTCGGTAAAGTGAGAGAGAGACCATGATGAACCGCTTTTGCTTCCTCCTGCTGTGCGTCCCCGCCCTCGGACTGTTCGGCGCGTGCAGCAGCACGAGCTCCACGTCCGGGGGCGTGACGCCTGCCGACGGCGGCGGCGCCGACGGCGCGGCGACGACCGACGCTTCCGGCGGCGCGACATCGTGCACCAAGGCCCGTGCAGATCTGCTGATCCCGATCGACAAGGTCTCCACCGGGGCGGTGACGGTGCTCAGCGACACGGGCGGCGTGAAGAAGCTCTACATCGACGCTTCGGGCGGCGGGACCGCGAACGCGGTCAAGAACCCGCGCATCTACGTCGATCTCGAGGCCGGCGCGCGGGTCGATGTCACCGACACCACGGCGACGGCGTCGACGGCGTGGGACCTCGCGTTGAAGCGCGACAAGATTTTCACCAACAGCGGCGACGCAGGCCCCGGCATGGGCGGCGCGATGCTCATCGACAAGACCTTCTCGGCGGTGAACGCGGCCGAGGCCAACGGCACCGCGCTCGTGCCGGAGAAGTTCTTCGACGCCGACTGCAACCCGCAGCTCGACCAGACGCAGACGGTGAGCACGACGTTCGCGGACTGGTACGACTACGACCAGGTCACGCACATCCCGACGCCGAAGGACGTCACGTACGTCGTCGCGGGTGGGACCGGGAAGAAGTACAAGGTCGCGATCACCGCGTACGACGGCCTCCCGGACGGCGGCAAGGGAATGGCGACCGCGTTCTACATCCTCGAGGTCACCGCGCTATGAGGCGCCGCCGCTCGGGAGCGGGCTCCCTGCTCGCGTGCGGCGCCGCCGTCCTCTCCGTGGTCGCGACCGCGCGCGCGGCGAGCGCCGCCGGTT
>JANXVA010000506.1 GCA_025351875.1 Myxococcales bacterium
CGGGACGCCCGGTTTTGCCGGCATCACGAACGCGCAGGGAACCAGCGCCGACGCGTCGTACATGACCGCGGCCGTGACCGTGCCGGCGGGCTCGGCCGGCTCCTACAAGCTCCCGACGACCAACGCGCCGCAGACGGCGACCGGGTGGACCGCCCCGAACGCCGCGATGAGTGATGTGGACGGCAACAGCGTCGCGACCAACGCTGCCGGCGCGCAGACCGTCTACGCGGGAAGCCAGGCCACGACGAACGGGACGGGCGCGGGCGCAGTCGCGTGGCTCAACGCGGCGAACGCAACGGGAACCTCCGACCTCGCGGTCGCCGAGAGCTGGCCGGGCAAGAGCTCCTCGTCGACGATGACGCTCGCGGGCTACGGCGCGCTCCCCACCCTGACTTCGCTCACCGTCACCGCGAGGCTCCGCGACCGGACCGCCACCGATCGCTGCACCGTCACGATCGATCTCGTCGACAACACGGGAGCCAACGTCCTCGGCGCGGCGCACCTCTACGCCGCCACGATCGCGAGCACGACGGCGGTCGACGAGGCGTACACGCTGACCGCCGCGAATCTCACCACAGTCAACGCGAACGCGACCTTTCTCGCCGACCCGCGCGTCAGGATCACGATCGACTCGCCGAGCGGAAACCCCAGCGAGAACCGCGTCTACGTCGACTCGGTGAAATTTGCTTACGGGTTCGCGCCCGTCCAGAGTTACGGCACCTTCGGCTTCAGCGTGCCGAGCGGCGCGACGGTCACGAGCATCGACTGGACGGCGCGCCTCCGGAACACCGCGCCCGTCGTCGGCTCGTACGTCACGATCCAGGGATTTGCGGGCTCGACGGCGATCGGTGGCGCCAGGACGTTCACGACGTCGAGCGCCCCCGCGTTGACGAGCGCCCTCGCCGTGCAGAGCTGGAGCGACACGGGTCTCTCGCTGACGCCTGCCCAGCTGGCGGACGGGGCGTTCACGGCGCGTGTCGCTGGTGGCGGCGGCGGCACCGCCGAGCTCGAGTACGTCAAGGCACGTGTGACCTACGTCACCGGCGCGACCAACACGATCACGCTGAAGCGCTTCGCCCTCGCGATTCCGTCCGGCGCTACGGTCACGAGCGTCGTCACGAGCACGACCTGGAAGACGGACGTAGCCACAGGCACGCTCGGTATCCAGCCCTACGCGGACCTCGGCGCGGGGACGGTCGCGCTCGGGAGCGAGACCGCCGTGCCCGGCTCGACGACCGCCAGCGCAGCGACCAACACGTTCACGGGAGCGATCACCCCCGCGCAGCTCAATGGCGGGACCCTCGAGGTCCATCTGCGCGCGAGCGGGACGACCACCAGCTTCAACGCGTCGGTCGACTACGTCTCGGTGACGGTCACCTACCAGCTCACGTCGGCCACCGCGGACCTCGGCAACTTCGGCTTCAGCATCCCGGCGGGCTCGACGATGTCGTCGCTGTCGCTGTCGCTTCGAGAGAAGGTGTCCAGCACCACGCCGACCACCACCATCTCGGCAGAAGCGTTCCGCGGAGCTGCGAGCACGGGTGCGGTCGCGCAGGATACGAGCCCGTCGACCGGATACAGCACGGTCACCGCCAGCGGCACGTCGCTCGGCACCGCCAGCGACTACGCCGACGGGTCCTTCGTCGTGCGGCTCACTGCGACGACGCCCCTGACGACGACGAGCAGCTACACCGCCTTCGCCGACTACGTCACCGCCACGCTCGAGTACACGACCGCGGGGGCGACGAGGGGCGTGACCGAGTGCAATGACGAGAACAACTGGACGGCCTACAAGCGAGGCAACTCCTGCGTCTCCCAGACGACCGGCGGGAGCTATTCGTCGAACGTCCTCACGTACCAGTACCCGTCGACCTGCGCCGTCGGGTTTCGCCCGCAGTGGGGTTACCTCGCCTGGGATGGTCAGACGCCGTCGGCGGGCGGGAGTCAGAGCTCGATCACGTTCGAGGCACAGACCCAGTGGCTGACGCCGACGGTCGGACCGGCGAGCGCCTTGCTCGCCATTTCGGGCACGGCGGCGCCGTTCTCCAAGCCGCCGGTGTGTCCGTTCACGGGTGTGGCCGGATGCCCGGTCGATCTGGTGAGCGCGCTCGGCACGAACGCACGAGCCGACCAGCTCACGATCCGGATCACGCTGAAACCGAGCTGCGATCTCACGGCGAGCCCGTGCACGGGCACCGTCACTCCGACCCTCAGCTCCTGGCACATTACCTATGGGTGCGTCGATGCAGAATAAGGCTCGCCTCCGATACCTCGCTCCGCTCGCTCCGCTCCTCGCCGCGATCCTCGGCGGGTGCTCGAGTCCGGCGCCCAGCCCGACCTCCGGCTCTGCGTCGAATGCAGACGTGCAGGGCGCGGGACGGAAGCCAACATGGAAGCCCGCCGGCGGCGGCTTTGCCGAGCCTGCGCGCTCGCCGTCACGCGAGACCATCCCGGGCGGTGTGCCCGATCCTGGGTCTCCGTCGAACCCGGTCCCGGGGCCACTCACCGTCATCGTGAGCGATCCGACGACCGGTCCAGTCGCCGGAGCGGCGGTCGTCTTCGACGATGTCTCCGGGACGCGCTCGATCCTCCTGACCGACGCAAACGGCGCGGCGACACACGTGGTCACGCCGGGCGCGACGGTGACGGTGGCGATCGCGCAGCCCTCTGCGATCGCGCTCACGACGATCGCAGGGGTCGATACTCCGTCCGTCATCCACGTCGGCGAACCTCGCCTCGGGTACTCCGCGGTCGCCTACGACATGGCCGTCGCCTCCTTCAGCGGCGCGACACGGTACGTGGCGGATTTCGGATGCGGGACGACCGCGAATCCGTCGCCGGGCGCGCCTCTGCTCGGCACGATCTCGACGCTGTGTCTCGACGGCGATGGTGTCGCGCGGGTCCTCGTGAAGGCAGAGGACGCCTCATCGAATGTCCTGGCCTTCGCCCGCGCGTCGGCCACGCCGGATGCAGGGCACGCGTCCGTCGCGATCGGTCCGGGGGCGTGGACGCCGGTCGCGGCGCCGTCGATGCTGGGCGTCTCGGGGGCGGGGCTCGAAGCCAGTACAATCACCGGAGAGATCTTCTATGTCGAGGGGCCCTTCGCGTATTCGGGCGGGAGCGGCGCTGCGCCGTTCGCCTTCGTCCGCCCTCCTGCGGTGGCGAGCGCGGAGCTGCTCACGGTGTCGGTGCTGGCGCAGAGCGCCACGGCGCGAACGGGACGTCTCGCGCGCCGGCCCCTCGGCGCCGGAGACGTGACCGAAGCGGGCTCGGACTACCTGCCGAGCCTCTTCGCGCCCGTCGTTACCGTCCACGCGGGGACTCCGAGCCTGGCGTTCACGACCAGCGCAAGCCTGGCGAACGCCACTGGCATCGTCGCGCGCATACACTCGGAAGCGGCCGGCGTCCCCGTCTCGTGGACGCTCGTCTCTCCGCCGGGCGCCGAGAGCCGGCTCACGCCACCCGCGCTTCCGAGCGAGCTCGCGACGCTCACGGCGACCGAGCCGTGGCGCGTGCAGTTCGTCACGGCGCTCGAGTCGCCCTCGTGGCGCTACGCGACGTTGCAGACCGACGCGATGAAGCTCTGGAAGGCCGTGAGGAACCGCGCTCCGGCGGCGCTCGGTCCTTCGCCCGTCACCGTCCGCTACACCACCGTCGAGCCGTAGGTCGCGCCCACTGAACCGGGCGTGGGGCACGCCGAAATGAGTGAAGGACCCTCGCAGATGCGCTTACCGAACATCGCAAACCTCACGAACCGGCTCGCCTTTGGCGTGATGGTCGTGATCGTCGGGTGCGGCCCCAATGAACGTCCGGCGCCCGAGGAGGACGCCGTCGACCCGAACGAGCTCGCGGCGCGCGCTGCGAGCGAGCTCGAGCGTCGACGCACCGCCAACGACTGCACGCCCTGGTCCTGGCGCCCGTGCCAGGTCTTCTGGAAGGACTCGCACGGCCAGCAGCACTGCCCGCGGTCGACCGAGGTCTGTCGGCCCGGAGGTCGCGGTTGGTTCCCGTGCGGGATGTATCAGCTGGACGACGCGGGAGTGCCGAGGTTCGAGGGCCTCGAGACGACCGGACCCCAAGCGGACGCCGGCAGCGACTGAGCGACGCGCCGACTCAGCGCTCGATCGCGTAGCGGCCGATCCGCTTGTCGAAGAAATCGACGTCCGTCTCGTACGTCATGCCTAGCTTTCGGCCGACCTCGACCGACGCGACGTTCGCGACCTCGATGTGCGCGATCACCCGCTTTGCGCGATGGCTCTCGAACGTGAACTCGAGCGCGGCTCTGGCTCCCTCGACGGCGAAGCCCTGGCGCCAGAAGCGGCGGTAGAGGTTCCAGCCGATCTCGAAGTCGGGGGACGTCTCGCGGACGAAGGCGCCGACCTCGCCCACGACCTCCCTGGTCTCGCGGTGCTCGAGCGCCCACCAGCCCGCGCCGTTCAGCACCCACGAGCCGGTCGCCGCCGCGAACATGCGCCACGACGTGCGCCGGTCGACCACGCCGGACAGGAACTTCGTGGCCTCCGGCTCGGTCATGCTCTGCGCATACGCGTCGAAGTCGGCCATCCGGTACTCGCGGAGCAGCAGGCGCGGCGTGGTGAGGCGCGGGATGGTGAGCGTCAGGCCGGGTACGACCATCTAGTGTGCGGCTGCGAGCGGGAGGGCCTTCTGCATCTCTGCCCAGAGATCGGCGCGCATCGAAGGCGTCATCGTGTGGCCGACGCCGGGGTAGACCTTGAGCGTGGCGTCGTTGCCCTGCTCCTTGAACGCGTTGACGGCGCCTTGACCCCACTTGAACGCGAGGACGTTGTCGCTCGTGCCGTGGAAGGCGACGAGCGGCGCCGCGTGCGCCTTGTTCTTCGGGAGCAGCGGCCCGGGGCACGAGCCCGAGACCGGAAACGCGTAGACGACGGGGCCGGGATGTCGAGCGGCGATCGCGAAGGACAGTATTCCGCCCTGCGAGAAGCCCGTCACGATGATGCGCCGGTCGCCGGCGAGCTTCGCGATGGCCTTCCAGAGCTTCTCCTCGGCGCCTCCGACCTCGGCCCCGAGCTCCTCGTCCGTCATCCCGTCGCGGAGCTCGAACCAGGAGAAGCCCTCTCCGTACTTCGTGGACGCGCGCGGCAGGACGATCTGCGCCTTCGCCGGGAACGTGCGCCACGACTCGATCCAGTTGTCCGGCTTGTCGCCCATGCCGTGGATGGCGACGACGAGCGGCGCGGTCTCGTCGGCGTCGCCCGGAAAGAGCTCGATGAAGTCGACGCCCTCGTACTTCGTGCGGCGGGGCCAGGAGACTGTCTTCGGCCTGGCGCATGAGGCGCCTACAGGCAAAAAGGTGAGGAGGCCGGCTCGGAGGACATCGCGGCGCGAGAGCATGTCGGCTCGGAATGGTACACTCCCGCTCATGCCCCGCCGCTCGGCTTTTGGCTCTTTCCCGTTTCCGCCGTTTCCACCGCTTTCGCTGCTGTCGCCCCGGATCCTGGTGACGCTCCTCCTCACCACGACGGCCATCGCGTGCTCCTCGTCGTCGAATCCGGACGGCCCTCCCGCGACCCCGACGCCGCCGAAGATCGTGAAGGCGGCGCCGGCACCGATGGCCTCGCTCGCCTCCGCCTCGTCGACTGTCGATACGACGCTCGTGCCGAAGACCGCGCGGCAGTCGTACAAGGACGGACCGAATCCGTCGGCGACGCCGGAGGCGATCGCGAGCTACCTCGACCGCGGCTTCGGCGAGATGACTCCCGGCGCGGGCCAGCCCTACGTCACACGCGTCATCGACGGCTCGGTGCCGCCGGCGCCGGGCGCGAACGCGAAGCGCGTCCTCCGCTTCGCCCACCTCGCCGACCTCCAGCTCTCGGACGACGAGTCGCCGACGCGCCTCGGTCAGTACGACTCCGCCGACCTCACGTCGTCGGCGCTTCGCCCCGAGGAGGCGTACATCTGCCGGATGACCAACGCCGCGGTGCGTACGCTCAACGCGTTTCACCGCAAGGATCCGATCCTCTTCACGCTGATGGGCGGTGACAACTCCGACAGCGCGCAGTCGAACGAGGTCGACTGGGTCCTCCAGATCCTCGGTGGTGCGCCGAACGTGCAGTGCGATTCCGGTGACGTCGACGACCCCGTGCCCGGCGCCGACAACGACGGGAAGGACCCCTTCGTCGCCGAGGGACTCGCGATGCCGTGGAAGTGGAACACGGGCAATCACGACGTGCTCATCCAGGGCAACCTCGAGGTCACCGACGCGTACAAGCAGACGGTCCTCGCGGATGCCGCGAACGGCGGCACGCGCGACTATCGCATCGGCGGCGCGATCACGACCGACACGGTCATCCCCGACCCCAGGCGCGCGCTCCTCACGCGCGCCGAGCTCATGGCGAAGATCAGCGCCGACAAGGACGGTCACGGCATCGGCCCTGATCAGAAGGCGAGCGGCCGCGCCACGTACACCTTCGATCCCGACGGAACGCAGTTCCGCTTTCTCGTGATCGACACCGCGCACGAGACGGGCGGCTCGGAGGGCGTGATCAAGCAGTCCTACGTGGACAGCACGCTGAAGCCCCTCCTCGACAAGGCCAAGGCCGACGGCAAGTGGGTCATTCTCGCCTCGCACCACGCCACGGCGAGCCTCACGCAGAACGGCGGCGCCTTCGGCAAGATGGAGGACGACGCGCTCCTCCCCGCCGCGTGGGCCGCCTTCATTGGCACCTACCCGAACGTCGTCTTCAGCATGGTCGGGCATTCGCACGAGAACCGCGTACGCGCTCTCACGCCGACGGGCGGACACGCCTGGTGGGAAGTGATGACGTCCGCCATCGCCGACTTCCCGCACCAGTTCCGGGTCGTCGAGATCTTCGATCAGGACAACGGCTGGATCATGATGCGCGCGACCGCGGTCGACTTCAGCGTCGAAGGCGACGCGGTCGCGAACGAGGGCCGTCGCCGCGGCGTGGTCGACCTCACGTCGGGGTGGTTGCAGAGCGACGGGACGGGCAAGCCAGACGATCGCAACGTAGAGCTCTGGATCAAGAAGCCGCAATGAGCCCTCGGTCGCTTCTTCTCGCTAGCGTCCTCGCCGTAGGACTCGCCTTCGTCGCGTGCAAGCCGAAGGGCCCTCCGCCCGAAGGTGACGCCGCGCTCCCGGGCGTTCCCGAGGTCGTGCCTCCGGCGGCGCCGTTCAACGCGACGCCGGTTGCGCAGTTCGCCGACGCCGGAAATCTCGAGGGTCAGTCGCCGTTCCAGCAAGCGACGTATTACGAGGCCAACGGTCAGCTGTGGATGGCGCGGCTCGTCCTCGAGCGACAGGCGCTCAGCGCCGACGCGACGAAGGCGGAGACCGAGCTGCTCGTGAAGGTCTGCCAGCAGCAGGGCGACGAGAAGTGCATCGCGGCCTGCAGCGCGAAGCTCGGTCGCAAGATCAAGATGGAGGGGGCCCCTTCGATCCCCGTCGGCGACGCCGGCAAGGCGGGCGCCGTCACCGGTCAGGAGCACAAGGAGCCGGACACGGAGCTCGCGCACGCGCGCGACCTGGTCCTCAAGCTCCAGTTCGACGAAGCGCGCAAGACGCTCGAGCCGAAGGTCCTCGACGGGAAGGCCTCCCGCGAAGAAGTCCGCATGCTGAAGACGATCTGCGAAAAGCAGCGCGACCGAATGTGCGTCGCGGTGTGCGAATCGAAGCTGAAATAGGCCCGCCTAGGCCGCCTAGAACGCAGGGATGGGCGACGTGAACGTGAGGTCGTCGTCTTCTTTCCGGATCGTCAGCCGGTTGTGGACGTCGTGGACGCTACGGACGTGCTCGGCCAGGAACTCCGCGCGTCGCTTCGAGGAGCGATCGCGGACCGTGCCCGTCAGCGTCACCTCGCTGTCCTTCACCTCGACCTCGATGTCGGTGGCGTCGAGCGCTTCGTCCCACGCGAGCGCCTCGCGTACGTCCTCGTGGATCGCGTCGTCCGCGCGGCGCCAGCCCCCGCCCTGGCTGCTGGGGACGGGCTCCACGCGCTCGTAGTTCAGCCAGGGCCACGCCTCGCGTTCGTGCAAGCTCGGACCCACACTCGCACCGCGGACGCTCGCGGGAGGGCTCTCGTCGCGCGGATAGGCGTAGCTCCCCACCTCGGGGTGCACGCTCGGGCCGCGTCCGTAGCCCGCGTCGTCGATGCGACTGCCCGTCGTGTAGAGATCGCGCTGGTCCCAGTGCGCGGCGCCGATCTCCCACGGGCTCCTGTTCGTCAACGCTCTCTCCCGCGCACGCTCGAGCTGTTCGCGTCGCTCGACCTCGGGGTCGTCCTCGATCGCGTGTTGGGGAAAGCGCGCGGCCTCGGCGCGGCGCCGGTGCTCAGCCTGAAGCATCTCGTCCCATCGATGGTCCATGCAGAACACGATGCGAACGCCATGCCGTACGGCCTGACGACGCGCCTTGCTTGCGATCACACGAGCGGCGGGTTTTCAGGTGCTCTTCGACGCGCGTCGGAGGAACACCTCTCGACCAGCGCGCGCAGAAGAGTCCGATTCCGTCGTTCAGTGGGGCGGGCAGGTCGCGCCCTCTCCCACCAGCGCAAGCGTGCGGTCGACGGTGCGTGGGGCACGAACCGGATACGCTTCGCGCGAACCTCCGGCATGTCTCGCACTCCCAACCGCCAGCTCGGCAACGTCGGCAACCTCGGTGACATCCTCAAGCACGCGGCGCTCGTGGAGCTCGCCACGTTGTTCGCGGGCAGGCCGGCAGGCGTGAGCTTCGTGGACACCCATACCTTCCAGCTCGAGGCTCCTCTCGCCGAGCGCGCGCGCTGGGACCGCGACGTGGATGCGCTCGCCGCCCGACATCCCGCCTACGAGAGATACGCCACGCTCGAGCGCGCAGCCCTCGGCCGGAACGGCCACTACCGCTGCTCCTCTGGGCTCGTGCTCGATGCGCTGCGGGACCGTGGTGCATGCGCCGTCCTCGGCGAGGCCAATGCCGCCAGTCGTGCAGAGCTCTCCGCGCAGGTCGCGGCGGAGCGCTTCGCGAACGTGCTGGTGGTGGATGATGCGGCGCGCGTCGACGACGCCGCGCACGTCCCCCGCCGAGGGGCGCTCCTCGTCCACGTGGATCCGTTCAGGCTCTCGGCGGAGCTCTGGTCGCGGATCGCGCCCGCGCTCTCGGCGATGTCCGGTCGCTCCACGGACGCCGTGTTCGTGCTCTACCGGTACTCCCGGAATGCCCGCGCGCCGTGGCCCGACGCACCCGCCGGCACGTCGGGGCCTCTCACGGAGACGCGCGGCGGCCCGCACGAGGTCGCCGCGTACGCCTCACCGGGCATCGCGGAGGCCGTGCTCGTCACGTGCGCGGCGCTCGGGTGGGCCCCGCGCGCCGTCTGAGTGTCATGGCCGACCCAACGTCCCAGCGGCTCGCGCAGAGACCGTACTTCGTCTTCGACGAGGCTTCGATCGCGCCGCGTGCGGCGGCATCCAGGGCGACGTCGAAGAGCATGATCTCGGCGATGTCGCCGGAGTGGTACGAGCTGTAACTACCGTTGTCGATGTCGTCGCGGGCACCGACGTGAGCTTGCGAGAGTCGGTGCCGTAGCTGCCCGCGATGGGCCAGCCGGTCGCGTCGTCGAGCTGCGTCGCGATTGGTAGTAGCCGCCGCACGGCGGGGTGCCCGGCGCGCTCGCCGAGCTCTACGGGACGCCGTTGTGCTGCGTGCACTCGGCGTCGCTCATGGCGCAGCTGTTCACCGTCTGCTGCGTGTACGCCACGCAGGTGCCTGCGTGGTTGCCCTTGCAGACGTAGAGCTTGGAAGGCTGCAGGCCCTCCGCCACCATCGCCATCTCGCCGAGTGTGCAGTAGCCGGTGGGAGCCGTAGACCCGATCGGCAGCTGCACGGGTTTCATGGCATCGATCGCAGCCTTCACTAAAGAGCACTTCGGAAGATCGAGGGCGTTGTCCAGACAGTTTGCGCTCGCGAGGTACGCGCGGCCCCCTCGATCAGGGCGGGTTCGCGACGAGCTCCTCGAGGCGCGTCAGCGCGCGCTCGACGGTGTCGAGCGAAGGCCCGAACGAGAAGCGCACGTAGTCGCGGAAGCGCGACGCTCGCCCCTGGCGGCGCTTGCCCGGGTTGACGTCGAAGAACTCCCCCGGCACGACGATCACCTTCTTGGTCAGCGCCGCGCGGAAGAGCCCCATGCCGTCGTTGAGCGGAGCGGGCAGGTTCGCCACGTTGCCCCAGGCGTAGAAGGTGCCGTCGGGGACGCGGTCGAAGCGCACGCCGATGCGCTCGAGGCGGGACAGCGTGCGGTCGCGTTTGTCGCGGAACGTCTTCTGGATCGCCATCGTCTCCTTCACGACGTAGTCCTCCTCGAAGAGGGGGATCGCGGCGCGCTGGAGCGGCTTCGAGCCTCCGCCGTCGAGGAAGGAGCCCGCGCTCGCGAAGCGCTCGATGACGCTCTTGGGCCCGAGCGCCCAGGTGATGCGCCAGCCCGGGTACCGCCAGTTCTTCGTGAAGCCGTCGAAGATGACGACGGGATCCTTGTCGACGTCCTTCACGTAGCGCGCGGCGCTCTCTACCGGGAGCACGCCGGGCCGGCCGCGGTAGATGTAGTGCGAGTAAAACTCGTCGAGGAGGAGCGTGCAGTCCAGCTCGCGGGCGATGCTCACCCAGCGCTCGAGCTCCTCGCCCTCGACGAGCTTGCCGGTGGGGTTGCACGGGTTCGACATGAGCAGCGCCGAGAGGCCGCGGCCGAGGATCTCGCGCTTCAGGTCCTCCGACGTGAAGCTGTAACCCTTGTCTCCCTCGAGGAGGATCGGGATGCTCGTGAAGGCCTTGAAGATGTCGAGGAGCTCCTCGTACGCCGTATAATCCGGGAGAAAATGCCCGAGGTTGATGCTCCCGAGGCTCGCCGCAGCGCGGGTGAGCGCGGCGCGACCGCCGCCGGAGATCGACACGTTCTCCGCCGTGTACTGCGAGGGCATGCCCTTGCGGTAGAGACGGTTGTAGAGTGCAGCTACCGCCTCGCGCAGCTCCCAGAGGCCGGCCACCGGCGCGTACTCCTGGTCGTCGGGGGCGATCTTCACGTCGTGGATGCGCGCGGGCGCGCCGGGCAGATCGCCCGTCTCGGGCATGCCCTGCCCGAGGTTGCACCACTCGGGGTCGGTCGTGGAGAAGCCGAGCTTCGTCGCCTCCGTCGTGACGAAGATGACGCCCGTCTTCGGGACCGGCCGGAACGCGTGAAAATCGTCGCTCATGAGGTCTTGATCCCTGCGATCGAGCAGCCGAGCTCGGCGAGCATCGTCACGGCGGCTCCATAGCTGCTCGCGTTGTCGGAGCTGGCGTTGCCTTGAAGGCTTCGCTTGAACACGCCCTGCGCGATGGCCGCGAGGCGGAAGATGCCGAAGGCCATGAAATAAGCCCAATCGTCGATGCGGCCGCGCCCGGTGAGCGCGCAGTAGGCGTCGATCATCTCCTGCTCGGAGGGAATGCCGAGCGAGGCGACGTCCACGCCCGCGAGGCCGCCGCGACCGGGGAGGTTGAGGTGGTAACCCATGCACGCGTACGCGAGATCGCCAACGGGGTGCCCGAGCGTCGATAGCTCCCAGTCGATGATCGCAAGGGCATGGGGGCTCCCTGGCTCGTCCGAGAACATCATGTTGTCGATGCGGTAGTCGCCGTGGATGAGCGTCGCCTCGTCGCTCGCGGGCACCTTCGTGCGCACGAAGGTCATCAACGACTCCATCGCGGCGATGTCGCTCGTGCGCGACGCCTCGTACTGCTTCGACCAGCGCTCGACCTGACGCCCGACGTATCCGCCGACCTTGCCGTAGTCGCCGAGGCCGACCTTCACGAAGTCGACCTGGTGGAGTGCGGCGAGCGCCTTGGTGTACTCGCGATAGACCGCGGCGCGCGCGGCGTTGCTCGGGAGCTCCGGGATCGTCGGATCCCAGAAGATGCGCCCGGCGACGAAGCTCATGACGAAGAACGGCGTCCCGACCACGCTCGCGTCCGCGCACAGGCCGAGCGCCTCGGGGACGGGGACCCCCGTGCCGCCGAGCGCGCGGATGATTCGGTACTCGCGCTCGACTGCGTGCGCGGAGGGAAGGAGATCGCCCGGCGGCTTCTTCCGGAGGACGAGCTCTCGCTCGCCTCCGGGACCGTCGACCCCGATCCAGTACGTCGGGTTCGACTGTCCGCCCTTGAACTGGTGGGCGATCGCCTTTCCGCCGTGGCATCCGGGCACGTTCGTGCCGAGCCAGGCAGAGAGCCGGCCGAGGGCCTCGGCGTCGAAACGGTGAGCCTCGGCGGTCTTTTCCGGGGTGCGGGTCTGAGGCGGTGCGGTGAGCGCCATCGTGCGGACGCTAACACGCGCAGGCCCGCGTTTCGCGCGCTATCCTGCCCGCCGTGATCAGCTTCGACCTTCCTCCCGAGCTCGCGGAACTCCGGACGCGTGTCCGTGCTTTCGTCGACGACCACATCCTGCCCAACGAGGCGAAGATCCTCGAGGAGGACAGGACGAAGAAGCGGGACACCCTGAACGCCCTGCGCAAGCAGACGCGCGAGCAGGGCATGTTCGTCCCCCACCTCCCGAAGGAGCACGGAGGCCTCGGCCTCGGCATCATGGGGATGTGCGCGCTCTTCCGCGAGATGGGCCGCTCGCCCATCGGAGCCTCGTGCTTCAACTGCGACGCGCCCGATCAAGGGAACATGGATCTGCTGCTCCGTTCGGCGTCGCCCTCGATCCGCGAGACGTGGCTCGCGCCGCTCGCGCGCGGCGAGATCACCAGCGGCTTCGCGATGACCGAGCCCGCGCCCGGCGCCGGCGCCGACCCGTCGAACCTCAAGACCGCCGCCCGCGAGGACGGCGACGGCTGGGTCATCGACGGTCACAAGTGGTACACGACCGGCGGCGGTGACGCGTCGTTCCTCATCGTGATGGCGCGCACGTCCGACGATCGCTCGCGCGGCGCGACGATGTTCGTCGTCGACCGCCACGCCGAGGGTGTCGAGCACGTCCGCGACATCCCGGTGATGAGCCCGCCGATCCTCCAGCACCGCGAGGGCGAATTCCGCTTCCGCGGCGTCCGCGTCAAGAAGGAGGCGATCCTCGGCAACGTCGGCGACGGCTTCAGCCTCGCGCAGGCGCGCCTGGTTCCTGCCCGACTCACCCACTGCATGCGCTGGCTCGGCTGGGCGGACCGCGCGCTCACCATGTGCCGCGAATACGTGACCACGCGCGAGAGCTTCGGCAAGACGCTCGCTCACCACCAGATGATCCAGGTGATGATCGCGAACGCCGTCGCCGGCATCCACGCCGGCAACCTGATGACCCTCCACTGCGCGTCGATGCTCGAGAAGGGCCTCGACAAGGAGGCCCGGCCGTACTCCTCGATGGCGAAGAACCACGTGGCCAACGTGCTCTGTCAGGTCATGGATGACGCGATTCAGATGCACGGCTCGCTCGGCTACAGCGAGGACATGCCGTTCGCGACCTGGTACCGCTTCGCTCGCTCCGCCCGCATCGCGGATGGTCCCGACGAGGTCCACAAGGTGGTCGTCGCCCGTGACTTCTTGCGTGGCGCGCTGACGACGCTGGTCTGACGAAGCGGGCCCGGATAGAACGAAGACCGTACCGATGGCGAACGAAATCGATGGGATCGTGGCGAGCCTCCGCGCCGCCGAGGATGTGAACCAGGCCTTTGGGACCGTGGACCGCTGGAACCGCGAGTCGCGGACCGGCGATCTCCTCGAACTCGCCGCGGCCATCGAGCAGGCGTGCGACGTGGAAGGCGCCGCGCGGTTCCCGTACGAGGCCGTCGCCGATCACATCGAGGAGGAGCTCGCGCTGACCGCGGGGCCCGACCACGTCGATGCGCTGTTCGCGCTGCTCGCCCGGCCGCGCCTCCGGAGCGTGCAGCGCGCCCGCACGCTCGAGATGCGCGTGCGCTCGTTCGCGTCGCGGCTCGGCCACGGGCAGACGAAGGAAGCGCTCGTGGCCGCCGTCGCGCGGCTCGGCGCAAACTCCGACCACACCGAGATCCTCGCTTGCTGGATGCACGAGACGGTGCTGCGGGGCACGTCGCTCGATCGCGAGCCTGCGATCCTGAGCTTCCATGCGCGGCTCGCCGAGGCGAAACACCCGCTCGGAGCGCTGCCCCTCACGCTGCTCGAGGTCGAGGGCGAGGCGCCCACGTACAT
>JANXVA010000537.1 GCA_025351875.1 Myxococcales bacterium
CGAGTGCTCATCATCAATAGGGCGATTCTAATTCAAGCGCGCTCAAAAGGGCTTACAAAAGGCACAAATTCGACGTTACTTTTCGCTCCTCTCGAGCGCCGCGCGCTTCTCCGTCTCCGTCTCCGTCTCCGTCTCCGTCTCCGCATCCGTCAGGCCGTCAGGCCGCGAGGATGCGCGAGCCGAAGGCGCGGCTCTCGAGGCGACAACCCCCGCGCGAAGGTCGACCTGCAAGGCTCACGACGCCGCCTGCGCCTGCCGCCGCCCTTCCCTCGTCGGCCTCTCGTGCCGCTCGCAGGTCGATACGGGTTCGCTACGGACGCTCTGCTCGGGAGGGAATGCGACGAATCCTCGGGGCGAAGCCCACAAGAATGACGCGAGGTCTGCCGAGAGGTGGGCCTCGCGTTTTTCGTGTGTGCGCCTGTCGGTCGACCGAGGGTGGGCGACGATGACAGGACATGGTCGCACGCATCCTCGCTCGGGCGATCGCGCCGGTCGCCGCGCTGGCTGGCTCGCCCGAGGCGTCCGCCCTCCC
The DNA here is from genome assembly GCA_025351875.1 of Myxococcales bacterium. Classification (GTDB taxonomy): domain Bacteria; phylum Myxococcota_A; class Polyangia; order Polyangiales; family Polyangiaceae; genus Labilithrix. The sequence continues at coordinate 533 of JANXVA010000537.1, forward strand.
GGATGCGGCGGCCGACGCGGCCGACGCCTCGATGCCGCGACGCGCTCCGAACAAGCCGTTCGGGGCGCCCGCTCTCGTCTCCGGCCTGAGCACCGCAGACGACGACTCTACGGCACGTCGGAGCGCCGACGAGCTCACCGTCTTCTTCGCGCGCGGTGTTGCCGGTGCCGGTGTGCCCGACATCTACACCTCGACGCGGACGTCGCGCGACAAGGCCGAACGGCCCCGGTGATCTCGTCTCCTGGTGCCCGGCGCGGCGTCACGGTACCGTGATGACAATGTCCCCGAGCCGCGTTGGGAGAGTGCTGCTCGGGACGCTCGTCGCGATCGGCGCCGTCCGAGGCGCGGCGGCGTGTGGTTCGTTCGACGGTGCGAACGAGGGCGACGCTGGGACCGATGGCCCGGTCCTCCCCACCGAGGCTGGTGCAGCAGATGCCGCAAGCGATGCTGCCCCGGACGTGAGCGTTGCCGCGTGCGTCGGGGACGGCTTCGAGGTCGACGCAGACGCGTCGAGCTGCCCCGAGCTCCTCGCGTCCGGACAGAAATCGCCGCTTCACGTCGCCGTGACCGGCACCAGGCTCTACTGGACGAGCTTCGGCAGCCTGACGGACGACGGTCGCGTCATGGTCTCCGACCTCGACGGCAGCCAGGCGCGCGTGTTCGCGCAGCCAACAGGGAGCGACAGCAAACATCCGAAGTTCATCGTGGCGTCCGGCGGGTTCGTTTACTGGGGCACCCAGGCGGGGCTGTCGTCTCAGGTGGCGGATCCGGAGATGGACCAGACGGGCGCCGTGCTGCGACTTCCCGCCGACGGCCTCGGAGCGACCGCCACGTTCGTCGGTCCCCCCGGCTCCAGCTACACGCCACGCGGGATCGCCGTCGACTCGTCCTCCGTCTACTGGATGAGCGGCAACTCGGTCGTCGTGTCCGCCCTCGCCGGGGGGCCGAGCGCGCTCTTCCGCGCGCAGACCGGGATCGTCGCGGGTAACGATCTGGTCGTCGATGCGACGGGGGTCGTCCTCGTGGCGCGTGGCAATGCGACCACGAACCCGGGGTTCCTCCTGGGCGTCTCCATCGACATCGACGCGGGCTACGGGCCGAAGATCACCAACCGTGCTGACTTTCCATGGAGCCTCCGGTTCTCGACAGCGGGGACGAGCCTGTTCTGGACCGAGCGCGGCGCGCCCGACGCGGGCACAGGCACGCTGAACCAGACGAGTCGCCTTGGAAACGGCGTGAGCCAGCTTCTCACCGGCCTCAACCATCCGCAGTTCCTCGCGGTGGACGCGACACACGTCTACGTGACGGTGCAGGGACTCGGCGACAGCGACGGCGAGATCCGGCGCGTGACGGTCGACGGCAAGGCCCCGTTGCTCCTCGTCTCGGGCCTCGCGAAGCCCCACGGGATCACCCTCGACGCGACGCACATCTACTGGACGACGCCCGGTGATGGGCGCGTCTGGCGCATGAAGAAGCCCTGAGGCGCGCGCTTCTCCGCGGTGCCAGGGGACCGCGCAATTGTGCGTCTCTGTCTCCTATCGCCACGCCGCATTCGCGCCACATCGGGCTCTGCGCCCGCGATTTCGCGGGTTCTGGGCCTCTAGCCGGAGCGTGCACCAAACTTGCGAGGAGGGGTGCGTACACCGACTGAGGAGGACTCCGTGGGACGCTCCGACGCTGCCGTTTCTAGCTTGCTGGTCTTGCTCGGCGCCCTCGCGGGATCGTCCGGGTGCTCGTCCGAAGGCGGGTCGAACACGAGCAACGCGATCGCCGAGACGCTGCCTTCCTGTCTGAACGGGAGCCACGACGGCGACGAGACAGGCGTGGACTGCGGAGGCAGCTGCGTGGCGCGATGCCCCGGCGGCGTGTCACCCGCGGGCGGCGGCCCCGGCGGCAACGGCGGCAACCAGGGGCAGAGCAATCCTGGCGGCGGCATCGACGGCGTGCGCGACGGCAGCGAGACGGACGTGGACTGCGGAGGGCTCAACGCGCCGAAGTGCGCCGAGGGCAAGAGCTGCCTCGTCGACGATGACTGCGCCGTCGCGTGCAGCTACGCGAACAAATGCATCAGCATCCCGAGCTGCAAGCCGCATCTCGGCGGTGACACGTGCGGCAAGGGCGAGGTCGACGAGGCCGGCGCGCAGCACGAGAGCTGCTGCCGATCGCTCCCGGTGCCCGGTTACGCCGACCCCTCGCGCCCCGGCAAGACGGTCTACCTCGACAAGTACGAGATCACGGCGGGGCGCCTGCGCGCGTTTCTCGAGGCCATCGGCGGTGGATCCGTTCCGGTGCTTCCGGCGGGCAGCACGAACGCGAAGCCGGCGAACATCAAGAGTTAC
>JANXVA010000570.1 GCA_025351875.1 Myxococcales bacterium
TGAAGGAAGGCGCCGTCGTCATCGACGTCGGCATCAACCGCATCGACGTCCCGGGAGAAACGAAGAAGACGCGGCTGGTGGGCGACGTCGCGTTCGACGAGGCGAAGGAGCGCGCGGCGGCGATCACTCCGGTCCCGGGCGGAGTCGGCCCGATGACCATCGCGTGCTTGCTCGAGAACACGCTCATGGCCGCCAAGGCGCGACTCGCCAAGTAACGGCGGCCGGGATCAGGTCTGTTCGTTCATCGGGCGCATGATGATGTTCACGATGCGCGAGCGTTCGCGCGGGAGGACGGCCATCACGACCGCTTCCGCGACGTCCTCGGCGGTCGAGAAGCCCTTCATGTTCGCGCCGTCCGGCGCGCGGCCGTCACCGATCGCGAAGTGAGTCTCGACTCCTCCGGGGCACACCAGGCTCACCTTGATGTTCTTCTCGTAGAACTCGCGGTCGAGTGACTGGGAGAGCGCCACCTGCGCGGACTTCGACATGCAGTAGATGCCCTCGTTCGGATAGCCCGCCAGCCCCGCCACGCTCGACACGTTCACGATGTTGCCGCCGCCCTGCTTCAGCATGTGAGGGATCGCCTCCTTGCAGAAGAGCCACGTCGACTTGGCGTTCGTCTCCATGATGCGGTCGTAATCTTCCTCGGTCCAGTCGAGGAACGGCCGGTAGCCGCCGATGCCCGCGTTGTTCACGAGGATGTCGATGCGTCCGAGATCCGTGATGCTCTGCTTCACGCAGGCTGCGACCTCGGCCGATTTCGTGATGTCGCACGCGAACGTCTTCGCCTTGCCGCCCAGCGCGACGATCTCCTTCTCGAGGGCCTCGAGATCCTTGTGGGTGCGCGCCGTGCCGACGATCGTCGCGCCTTCGCGCGCAAGGGCGAGACAGCTTGCACGGCCGATGCCGCGGCTGGCTCCAGTGACGAGAGCGATCTTGTTCTGAAGACGCATCGGGGGGCTCCTTCGAGGTGGGGCCCCAACGTAACGCGAATTCACGCGCGCGTGCGACGCCGCCGCGCGCTGTCGACCGCGACCGCGACGAAGATGATCACGCCCGTGACGATGTACTGAACCCAGCTCGGCATTCCCATGTGGACCGCGCCGGTCCGGATGACGATGATGAGGAGGGCCCCGAAGACCGAGCCGAGGACGCTCCCCTCCCCTCCCGCGAGCGGCGCGCCTCCGATGACGACGGCTGCGATGACGTCGAGCTCGAGCCCGACGGAATCCGTCGGGTCGCCGACCGTGAGCGTCGAGAACTCCATGACGCCGGCGATGCCCACGAGCAGGCTCGAGAGCGCATAGACGAGGATCTTCACCCGCCCTGTGTCGATGCCGCACAGGCGCGCGGCCGCCTCGTTGCTCCCTACCGCGAAGACGTGACGCCCGAAGCGGGTGTAGCCGAGGACCAGCGAGACCATGGCCGCAAAAACGAGCGCGATCCAGATCCCCGGCGACGAGAGCGACGCTTCCAGAACGTGATCGAGGCCGCGCGGGTCGCAGTCGATCTTCTGTTCGTTGGCGAGGCCGATCGCGGAGCCACGGAGCACCGCCATCGTGCCGAGCGTCACGACGAACGGCATGAGCCGAAAGCGCCCGACGCAGACGCCTACGAAGGCCCCGACGAGCGTGGCTACGCCGACGGCACACGCGACCGCAACGACCGGGCTCGAGCCGCCCTTCAGCATCTTCGCGAGGACGACGGTGGTGAGCGCCACGAGCGAGCCGGTCGAGAGATCGATGCCGCCGGTGATGATCACGAGCGTCATCCCGAGGGCGCAGAGCCCGAGGACGACGCTCTGTCGCGCCATCGTGAGGAAGATCTGGGGGCGCAGGAACGAGTGCTCGGGCGTGATGATCGCGAACACCGCATACACCGCGAGCAGCGCGACGAGCGGCCCGAGCCACGCAGGCCGCCTCGTCGCGCGGAGCTGGGCGATCGAGCCGATCACGAAGCGGCCTCGAGGAGCAGCTTCTGCTCGTCCCACTCCGCAGCCGGGCGCGCCGGTCCGAGCTCCCCGTGGCGGAGCACGGCGATCCGATCGCACGTCGCGACGAGCTCGTCGAGCTGGCTCGACACGAGGACGATGCCCTTGCCCTTCCGCGCCAGCTCCCGGAGCAGCTCGAGGACCTGCGCCTTGCTGGCGACGTCGATGCCACGCGTCGGCTCATCGACGAGGAGGACGTCGAAGTCCTCCCTCACCATGCGTGCAATCTGCACCTTTTGTTGGTTGCCGCCCGAGAGCTCGCCGAC
>JANXVA010000625.1 GCA_025351875.1 Myxococcales bacterium
CGTCGCGGCGTCGGGCTTGTCTTCGGGCATGAGCTCGACCCACTGGAGCATGCCGTCCTCGTCGGAGATGCCGACCGCCGCGCGTGCCTCGGCGGCGGCGGGCGCGGCGAGCGCGGCGACGTCGGCGAGCGCGGTCGCCGCGCGCGGCGGCGTCCTCTCGATCGCGAAGACGTGCGGACCGAGCCAGAGCTTGCGCCCGTCGCCCGTGGGAGCCTCGCCTGCGTCGTGTCCGCCGCGAGAATGACGATCACGCGCAGCTGCGCCCGAAGGGGCGCGCGCGGCTCGCGCGAACACCGCGACCAGCGCGTCCGAACCGGCGCCGGCATCGGCCTCCGAGCCTGCGACGGATGCGGCGCCCGCGCCGGCCTCGGCGCGCACGGTCCGGGGGTCGACGCGAAGCACGCGCACGCGCTTGTCCGTGGCGTCTGCGCCGAGGCGCACGCTCGTGATCGCGACCGCGTACGGATAGCCGTGCTGCGGCAGTCCCTTCACCCGGAATGTGCCACCCTCGCCGTCGGCCGCGGCCTCGGCGGCGGCGCCGCCCGTGATCGGCGTACCTGGCAGCACGGTCCGTGCGGTGAGGTAGAAGAAGTCGCGCGCGTCGCGGTGGATGTACCGGGGGAAGAGCATGTGCCCCATGCTCTTCACCATGCGCCGCGCCCGGAACTTGAAGTCGGGCAGATCCTTGAAGCCTCCCTCGTACTCCCAGTCGGGCTGGAGCGGGCGCCCGAGCGGCGCGAAATTGGCTGTAGTCTGCACGTTGTAGAACTCGAAGCCGGCGAGGCCCGGGTTCATGTCGAGGTGGATGCCGAACGCGCAGCGCGCGACGAGCATGGCGCGGCCGAGAGGCTCGGGCCCGATGTCGTTGCCCCAGAAGTAGGCGACGAAGTTCTCCTTCGTCAGACACACGCCGCTGCGCGTGGTGTGAACGGCGTCGTGCCAGCCCGGCGGGACGCCGCCCCACCAGGCGCGCCCCCACGGGTTGTATTTGTCGTTCTGGACCAGCGGCGTCATGTTCTGCCGGAAGGAGAGGACCTCGTCGGGCACCTCGGTCGCGTTCGGCCACGCGCCGAAGGTCGTGGTGCCGTCGCGGAGCTCCATCACCGTCGCGCCGTAGGGCTTGGGCGGCAGGTAGAGGACGCCGTTCGCCTGCATGCCGAACTCGCCGTGCGTCGCCTGGAAGCCGCCGTTGAAGCCGGCGACGACGTGACGGATCACCTCCGGCGTGCGCGGGATCTGTCCGGGCCCGGCCTCGCCTGTCGCGCTCACGGGCTCGACGGTGCCGGCCTCCATGTGGAGCGCGACGAGCCGAGGGTCCCAGAGGGTGACGTACACGCGCGTCTGCGGCGCCGCGGGATCACCGCGAACGAACGTCGTGAGGAACGGCGCGGGAACGCCAGGGATCGGCGTGATGAACGCGTCCTTCTCGAGGGGGATCCACTGACCTTCGCCGGTGAGCGACGGCTTGATGAGCGGGTCGAGCGGCTTCGGCGGCCAGCCGATCTCGGGGTCGCTGTAGCTCGCGGGCGGCGACGCACCGTTGCCCTGGTTCAGCGCGTTGAGATCCTCCTGCGCATCCTTCTCGCCCGTGTCACCGGTGATCCTGGTCTTCGCGCCCTTCCACCACTCGAGCGCCGTGAACGCGACGACCTTCAGGATCTGGTTCTTCTCGTCGCCGAACCAGGAGACGGCGCGCAGGCGATCGCTCATCCACGGCCCGAACGTCGGCGGCTTGGCGACCACCTCGGCGGTGACGCGCACGTAGGCGGTGCCGTCGACGACGGAGTCGCGCGTGGGGTTGACGACGAGCGTGCGAGACTCGGTCGTGATCTCGAGGTTGCCGTCGGGGCGGAACGCCAGGTCGGCCTTCCGCGGCGGCGGGACCAGCGCGAAGACCGTGCGCTTGACGCCGCGGGACTGTCCGGTCTGCTGCCAGTCGGCGACGCCGACCTGGAACCGCTGGAAGCGGCCGAGCTCCTCGTAGGACTTCGTGTCGTGACCGTCGAGGTCGATGACGTGCACCGCCTCGGGGCGACCGTCGAGCGCGACGACATAAGCGGCGAGGCGCCCTTTGAGGACGGGGTGCCCTTCGTCGGCGCCGCTCGTGCGCGTGAGGTTGTGCACGTCGCCGACGTCGAGTAGCTGCCCCTCAGGCGAGAGGCGAGCTGCGACGGAGAAGAGGTCGAACGTGTCGTTCCGCTCGACCGGTGCGCCAGGGTCGGTGGGAGCTGCGGTCGCGCGCTCGCGCTCGCGGCCGCGGACCAGCGCGCGTCCCCGACCGAGCGTCGCGCCGACGACGCCGCTCGGCCCGTCGACCCAGGTGACGTCCTCGGCCGTGCACGTGACGCCCGAATTCAGCAGCGCCCCGCAGAGAGCCGCGGACCGACTCGGCGCGGCGTCGTCGATCGGGGCTCGCCCGGCGCGCGAGAGTGCGTACCCGGCGACGAGAGCGAACGGCAGCGGCCTGAGCCAGGGTTTCATCGGAGCAACCAGGTGGAAACGCTCATCGCGGGCGGGCGAGTCCGCGGGTGGAGACTACGGCGACTCGGCCGAAGAGGGGAACCAACCGGCGTTAACTCGTGGAAGGTAACGCCAACAGAGTTGGCACTTCGAGCCCTTAAATGCCGTTCAAATCGGTTGGCGACCCCGGCACGCAGCGTGCTACGCAGTTGCTATGGCCCGCGTCCGGCGTCGCTGCGCGCCGAAGCTCTCGCGCTTCGGACCTCAACTTCGCGCCTCTGTGCTCCTGATCGCGCTGTCGGGCGTGCCGAGCCTGGTCGGTGTCGCCGCGAGCTCGGTCTCGTGCGTGAGCCCGACGCTCCCGCTCCCCCCTCCCGCGGCACCGATCATCTCGACGGGGACGGAGCCCGACACCTTCCGCCTGACGAGCATCAACGGCTCCTTGCCGAACGCGCTCATCGTCATCGTGAACCGCAACGAGACGCTCGCGCGCGACAAGCGCGTGTCAGGGACGATCGCCGACGCCAACGGCTCCTGGGACGCAACGGTGATCGCGAAGATCGGCGACGCGCTCGACATCTCTCAGGAGTCGGGGACGACGAGCTCGCCGAGCACGACCGTCACCGTCCGCTGACGGAGGGATCGGGCGTCAGGCGTCGGGGGAGAGGACCTTCAGGCTCACGCGTCGCTTCTGGGCGGGCGTGCGGGACGCGCGAACGAGCGGCGTCTCTTCGATGACGTCGCCGACGAGATCGTAGTCGCTCGCCTGGGTCACGCGGACGCGGCGCATCTCTCCTGGCAGCACGTCGCCGCCCGAGAGGTAGATCTGACCGTCGATCTCGGGGGCCTGCCCCCGGTGGCGACCCATCATCACGAGGTCGTGCTCTTCGCTCGCGCCCTCGACGAGGACCTCGAGCTCGCGGCCGACGAGGGCCTTGTTCTTCTCGCGCGCGATCTTGCGTTGCAGCGTCATCAGCTTGCGCCAGCGGTTGGAGGCGACGAGCTTGGTCACCTTGCCGTCCTGCTCGGTGCTCTTGGCGGTCTCCTCGTCGGAGTAACGGAAGACGCCGACGTGCTCGAAGCGCGCCCACTTCACGAACGCGCACAGGTCGTCGAAGTCCTCACCCGTCTCGCCCGGGTGGCCGACAATGAACGCCGTGCGGAAGACGAGGTCGGGAATGCTCGCGCGCATGCGCTCGACGACGCGCTTCTGCCGATCCACGCCGTGGCCGCGCTTCATGCGCTTGAGCATCGCGTCCGAGGCGTGCTGCAGCGGCATGTCGACG
>JANXVA010000638.1 GCA_025351875.1 Myxococcales bacterium
GCGCTTCCGCCCGGCCAGGAGAAGAAGACCGGCAGCGACGGCACGACCAGCGGTGGCACCAGCGGATCGAGCGGTGGCACCAGCGGATCGAGCGGTGGCGCGTCGAGCAGCGGCTCGAGCGGCAGTGGCGGCGGCGGCAAGGGTCACCACTACACTTGCACGAAGGACTCGTCCGGCAACAAGAGCTGCACCTCGACGCCCGACTGCGCGCCCGGTACCCATGCCGCCGCGTGCGGCGCGTGCGTCTCCGACAGCGACGGCTCGACCGCCGACTGCGTCCCGCCGGCCGAAGGCGGTTGCTGGGTCACCGGCGGCGGCTTCGTCGAGGCCGCGAGCCTCACTCCGGCGGCTCCGGCCGACGGACACGACAACTTCGGCGGCAACGCGAAGCCGATGAAGGGCGGCAACGTGAGCGGCCACTGGAACCACGTGGATCACGGCACGGGCAACCACGCCGAGGGCCGACCCGAGTACATCATGTGCCGCCACGTCGACGAGCCCGGCCCCGGCCAGCCCGGCGGCAAGAAGGGTCTGACCGCGAACCAGGTCTACTTCGGCGGCCACGCGCGGTGGCGCACGGCTGACGTGTGGAACGATGGCTACTGGTTCGACGTCGTCGCGAAGGATCACGGCGAGCCCGGCTCGACGACCGCCGCCTCGAAGAAGGGCATGATGGCCGACACGTACCACTTCACGATCCGCAAGATCGACGACCCCGCCAAGGCCGCGTCCGGCGTGATCGTCTACGAGACCCGCGGCGACCTCAACGGCGGCAACATCCAGATGCATCCGTCGAACAACGGTCACCCCGCCGTCAACTCGCCGCTGCCGGCGTGGGTCTCGCTCGAGCCCTGATCGCGCCGTCATCGACCGCCATCGAGCTCGTCCTGCTCATGCGAGAGGACGAACTCGAAGGCCTGGCGCATCAGATCATCCATCTCGTCCGGATAGACGTGCGCGACGCGATGCATGACGAAGAGCCGCGACGGAAAGCCCACCCGCGTCAGCTCGGCGTCGGTCTTTCGCTCCCCCGCGATCTCGGTCCCGACCTCGCCCGCGAGCCACGCCACCGCACGAACTCCGGCCTTTCGTAGTGATGCAGCGGTGACGGGCGCGTTCGCCTCGATGAGCACGAGGAGTGGCCATCGTCCCGGATGCATGCGCGCGATGACCGGCGCAGCGAACGCACCTCGCGAGAAGCCCGTGAGGATCGCGCCGCTTCGCCGGATCGATCCGGGATGCTTCGCCTCCACCTTCGCGATCGAGCGCTCGAGGTCGGCGTCCATCGTCGCGACGAGCTCCTCCCACGACGCTGCTTCCCACGACGGTGGACCGAGGTTCGCGTCGCCGCAGCGCGCGTTGCCCGTCGGCGAAACGAGCACGCCGACATCGACCGCGGCCCCGAGCCAGCGGCCCGCCGAGTACGACGGCGGATAGCAGATGCCGTGGAGGTGACCGACGAGACGCCACGGCCGCGATCCCGCGCTAGAGCCCGGTGACTCGATCGGGCGCGCATAGAAGACCGTGCGCTCCGGGGCGAGGGGAAGCTCGTGCGAGCCGTCGGTGCGCGCAGAGAGCGGGCGAGGGGACGAGGGGAGCGGTGGCGTTGGCTCTGCGACGCGAACCTTCAGCGCGGCGTCGACAGCCGTGGGCGCATCTGCCGGAGCGGGGAGTGACAGAGGCGCGACCTGCGCCGCCGGCTCGGTCGGTACGCTGCGTGCGCAGCCGAGCGCCGAGCAGAGGAGCAGGACGGCGGCCCCTCGAGTCATGGTCGGAAGCCGCGGATCTGGAGAGCGATCGAGTCACGGAGGAGCGGCACGAGCGCGATCTCGAGGGTGGCGTGGCCGCTCAGCCACGTCATCAGCTGAAGGAAGTAGAGTCCGAAGAGGTTCTGCGCGCAGGCCATGGGATCCACGTCCTTCGAGACCTCGCCTCGCGCCTGAGCCTCGGCGACGACCAGCCCCACACGATGGAGGAAGCTCAGCGTCAGCATCGTCATTCGCTGCGCGTTGGGCCCCGAGGCGCCGGGGAGGTGCCGAACGAACGCAGCCGCGACCTCCGGATGCTCGCCGTACATGCGGTAGAGGCCACCGAAGACGTGGAGCAGGCGGTCGAGCAGGGGCGCCTCGGGCAGGGTCGCCATGCGGTCCTCGACGACCACCGCGAGGCGGTCGTGCATGACGAGGAAGAGAAGGTCGGCCTTGTCGCTCGCGTGAACGAACACCGTCCCCGCGGCGACGCCAGCGCGCGTTGCGATCGCGTGCGTCGTCGTGGCGTCGTAGCCGACGGTCGTGAAGAGCTCCCACGCCGCGGCGCGAATACGCTCGCGCGTCGCCACGCTCCGGGCGCGGCGCCCGTCGACGACGCCTACTTTACGCACCATGTGCGTCCTCAATATGACTGCACTCACTGAAAAGACAAGCGCGACCATTGACGGGCGCCGGAACAGACCTAAACATCATGAGTGTAGTCACTGACTGTACTCAACCAGGAGCTCTCATGCACCCTTCCTATACGCCTGAGATGACGATGCGCGCAGCCCGAGATCACTACTTCGACGTGAACGGCTTCGGCGCCGACGGCGGCTACGCGGACACGTGGGTCGACTTCAAGCTCGGCCCGTTGCCGCTCCCGTTCCCGAACACGGCGGGGCGCATCGCGGCGGTGAAGTTCCACGACTTGCATCACGTCCTGACGGGCTACGAGACGAACGCGACCGGCGAGTTCGAGATCTCCGCCTGGGAGCTCGGTGCGGGCTGCGGGGGCTTCCCGGCGGCCTGGGTGATCAATCACGGCGGGCTCGCGGCTGGACTCGTCTCCTCACCCGCAAGGGTCTTCACGGCCTACGTGCGCGGCCGTCGCAGTCGCACGCTCTACGGCGAAACCTTCGAGCCGCTCCTGGATCGGAAGGTGGGCGAGATGCGCGAAGCCTTCGTCCATCCGGCGGATGGCGCCACGGCTCGTGACGCCGCGGCGTTTGCGCTCACTGCGCTCTCCGGCGTCGTCATCGGGCTCATGTTCATGGCGTTCGTCCTGCCGCTGGTGCCAATCGGCTTGGTAGCCACGTGGCTGCGCCGCCGCCAGCAGCCCCACGCCGCGTAGCTCGCGCACGACGGCCGCGGTTCAGCCGCCGCGCTTCTTCTGCTCGTACTCGTCGAGCGACTTTGCCGCCTGACCCTGGACCTTGTGCTGCAGGAACGACGACCAACCGAGGAGCAGGCCCGCGGGACCGAGCGCCTGTCTCGACCAGCGCCAGAAGTCGAAGACGTCCTTGTGCTCGACGATCTTCCCGTCCTTGATGGCGAACGTCGCCCGGATGATGTTCTCGACCTTTCGGCCCGTCGCCGCGAACGTGTAGTGCGCGACCCACTTGGCGTGTCCCTCGGTGCCGTCCCACGAGATGTCGCTCGCGGTGACCGTGAGATCCTTCGCGCGCCCGCAGAGCATGCGCCACATGGCGCGAGCATGCTCTCCCTCGAGCGCGGGGAACACGGGATCGGAGAAGCGGACGTCGTCGGCGTAGCAGGCCGCCATGCCGTCGCCGTCGCGACGGGAGAACGCGGCGTAGAACTGCTCGATGAGCTTGGCTTGGTCGGTCATCTCTGGAGGACCGAGCGTACCTCGGCTCAGCGCGGTTCGCCGCCCGACGTCGCCTTCACCTCGCGAGGAAGGCGCGAAGGCCGGAGAGGCCCTCCTCGACGGTGCGGTCGAGCGCGGCTACGTCGAGGGAGCCGGCTTCGCACGCGCCCTCCGCCGCGGTCTCGCGAAAATAGGCGGCGCGCGCGCAGCCGCGGGCGAAGCCCTCGAGCGCCCACTTGGCGGCGGACTCGACCTCTGCCGAGCGGATGTCCTTTTCCGCATCGGAGAGCGACTTCGCGAGGCCCTCGCGCGACGTGATGGCGAAGGCCGGATGCTCGACGACCCGCGCGATGAGGCGCACGCGGCGCGGCTCGTCCCCGTGGACGCGAGCGAGGCGCGCGGCGAGCACGATCGACTGCGAAGCGGCAGACCACGCCTCCGCGTCGGCCGAGAAGGCCACGCGCTCGCAGACGTGCTCGACGAGCTCGAAGGCCTCGCGATCGCGCCCGAGCGCCACGTAGAACCAGCCGAGGCGAGCCGCGCCTTCGAGGCTCTCCTTGCGCGTGAGGTTCCACTTCTTCGCGAGCGCCTCGACCGTGCGCGCGATCGTCTTGTTTCCCTCGTCCTCGAGCAGGAAGCTCGGAACGTCGACGGGCACCGCCGCTGCCTTCTTCTTCGTCGCCATGGGCTCTCATGTATCGAACGACCCGGCCGAGCATGTCAACGCGCGTCAGCGCGCCACGCTGGCCTTGCCCGCAAGGACGGCGCTACGATCCGGTCGTGCGCCGACTCGCTCTCGTCGTCGTTCTCGCCGCGGTCGCCAGTTGCGGTAAGGAGCGCGTCTCGACCGAGGCCACGCCGCGAGAGCGCGAGGTTCGCGGCGCGTCGGGCAGTACGAAGGGTGCCGGCAAAGATCTCTCGACGCCGGCGTCGGGGGAGACGTTCGCGGTCCGCATGACACGCGCCGCGTGCTACGGGACGTGTCCGGTGTACGACCTCGAGATCGACGCCGACGGCTCGGTGCGCTTCCAGGGCACACGCTACGTGCGCGCCCGAGGTAACCAGACCGCGAGCATTCCCGCGGCCGACGTGGCGGCGCTCGTGGCGCGCTTCGAGACGACTCGCTTCTTCGAGCTCACGTGGGAGGACCCGTGCAAGCAAATGGTCACCGACCACGCAACGGTGACGCTCACGCTGGTCGACAAGGGCCGACAGCGCACGCTCGTCGACTACCTCGGTAACGGCTGTGTCCCCGCCTCACTGCAGGCCCTCGCCGAGGAGGTCGACCGCGTCGCGCGGACCGATGCGTGGACGAAATGCGAGAAGCGCCCGAACCCGCCGTTCCCCGACGCAGACTGGTGCGAGCGCTGAAGAAGTCGATTCGCCGAGGAGGAGATGACGATGGCAAGAGTGACGGGAGTCGGCGGGGTCTTCATCCGGTCCAGGGATCCGAAGGCGCTCGCCGCCTGGTATGCGGAGCACCTCGGCGTCGTGCTCGAGGCCTACGGCGGGGCGAGCCTGAAATGGACGGATGAAGTGCCGCCCGGGACGGGCCAGACCACGTGGAGCACATTCCCGAAGGACACGAAGTACTTCGGCGATGGCGAGCAGGCGGTCATGATCAACTACCGGGTCGACGACCTCGACGCGCTCCTCGCGAAGGTCATCGCGGCAGGGGTGTGGGTCGACCCGGAACGTCTGAACGAGAGCTACGGACGGTTCGCATGGGTCAAGGACCTGGACGGGAACCGCCTGGAGCTTTGGCAGCCGTTGTAGAGCCCGATGGGCCGGAGTGAGCTTCGATTGGAGCGGGACACGAGATTCGAACTCGCGACATCCAGCTTGGGAAGCTGGCACTCTACCAACTGAGTTAGTCCCGCAGAGTATGGCGTTCGTAACGCCACAGCCCGCTCGCGTCAATGACTCGCCTGCCGCCCAAGCCTCAAGGCCCGTCGTCGGCGACCGCGATAAAAAAAGAAACGGCCCAGGTCTTTCGACCTGGGCCGCCCCGGTTTCGGCGCCGTCGGGAGCGCTCTTGGCTTCCGTGGCGTCGGCCCTCAGATCCTGGGCAAGGCAACCGGCACGTCTACGTCCGGACGTTTTTCGAGGTGCGTGCGCTCATAGGCACGTGCTCGCGTCCGACGATCGCGCTCGGCTACGACGTCTGCTCCGGATGAGAGCCATTGGTATTTTGCATTTGCTGTTTCCTCCTCCGGCGTACCGGCACCCGCGGGCCCAGCGGTCAAGACCGCCGCCTCGCGCGGATGTTTCGTTGGGGGTTTTTCGCTGAGGATCAACCCTGGGTCTGTGCTGCGCTCGCGAGGGTGAGCCCCCGCCGGATAAGCCCGGGAGAGTGTCCGGACGCAACGTGATTCTCAAAGTCTAACACGCAGATGCCAGTTGTCAGGGGAGGGGCCCCGATTGGTAGGCGCACGTCGGACACGCCGCCCGCCGATGAGCTCGGCCGTTACTTCGCGTCGCCGGTGCGCGTCGCGGAGATCTCGTAGCTGACCGAGCACGGCAGCTTGTCGAAGTCGCCGCCCGACTCGGTGAGCTGGTCCTCGCACGAAGAGCCTTCGACGATCGCGAACTGATAACCGAGCGTGCCCTTGAAGCTCGTCGCCGTGCCCAGGTCCTTCGCCACCATCGCCGGGTCCGTGACGGGCGCGAGCACCAGGTCGACCACGTCCGTGCGCGCCATCGTGCACGCCGCCGTTTGCGTCTTCGCATCGGCAGGGCGAACCGTGTTCACGACGCTCGTCTTCAGCACCACGTGCGCCGCCCGGTCGACGATGGCCTGGACCGGCGCGTCGCCCTGCACCCAGTACAAGGTCGTCTGGTCGTGGCGGAGCTTCACGTCGAACTCCCACGGGTCTGGCGTCGGGCCACACGACGTCGACACGAGCTTGCTCGTCACGTGGAAGACGCCGACGGATTCTCCTGGCCGGTAGGGATCGTGCCCCGAGCACCCGGATCCGCCGGCGATCGCGGCGGTCGCGAGGACGAAGGGAAGGGCAACGAGCGCGTCACGACAAGACGGGCGAGCCATGGGTCCGTGCCTTTGGTATCCAGTCAGTCGAGCCTGGGCCAACTTTCCGGCACTCCCCCCCGTCGCTCGCCCCGTCAAGCCTCCGCCTTCCTCGATGACCGCCTGGGACCTCCGCAGCTTCGCCCGCGCTCTCGGCGCGACCCTCATCGGGGTCGCGGTCGTGTGGCTCGTCACGGCCGCGAGCGACGAGGGGCAGCTGGCGGCGGGCGTGCGCGCCGGACGCACGCTGCCCCTCGCTCCGCTCTGCAGCGCGATCGGCGCCGCGCTCGCGCTCGGGACCGCGCGCGTCCGCGACGAGACGCGCGCGCTCGAGGCGCTCGGCCGCTCGCCCGGACAGACCGCGCGCTCCGCCGCGCTCGGCGCCGCGCTGCCGTCGATCCTCATCGGCATCGCGATCGCCGCGAGCTCCGTCATCGACGTCTCCGGGTTTTACCCGCGCGCGCCCCGTGGAGATGCGTTCGTCTACGAGGACGGGGCGTTCTCGAGTCCCACGCTCGGCGTCCGCGTTACGGCGGACGGCGAGCCACGCGCCATCGAAGGCCACGGCACCACCGCCGACGAGGGGCTGCCCACGCATGCCCGCGCCGCGGCCGCGACCACGACCGCCATCGCCGGCGTGGCGCTCTCGCTCGTCGCCGCGCGCGCGATCTTGCGCGTGAGCCTGCTTCACCGCAGAGCCCGCAGGCGCAGGCGCATCGTCGCGGGCGTCCAGGTGTTCGTATGCGTCCTCTTCACGCTCGTGGCCTTCCAGGCCGCGGCAGCCCGCGTTGCGCCGGCATCCTTCGCGATGGTGCCACCGGCGTTGCTGCTGGCCGTCGCGCTTCTCGGATATCGTGCTCGCCATGGTCACGCCGGATGAGAGACCGCTCGTAAGCAGCTGGGGCGCAGGGCCCGCCACGTGGTCGATCGTCGTTCATGGAGGCGCCGGCGATCTCCCCGCCGGCGCGGTGCGGGCGCATGTCGAGGGATGCGAGCGCGCCGCCGCCGAGGGCGCCAAGATCCTCGCCGCGGGAGGCACTGCGCTCGACGCCGTGCAGCGCGCCGTCGAGGTCCTCGAGAGCGATCCGATCTTCAACGCAGGCACCGGCGCGTGCCTCGACGCGGACGGGCACCTCGCGCTCGATGCTTCGATCATGGACGGCCACGGCCTCCGTGCCGGTGCGGTGTGTGCGCTTCCGGCATTCGAGCATCCGATCGCGATCGCACGGCGCGTGATGGATGCGACGCCGCACGTCCTCCTCGCCGCGGACGGCGCCACGCGCTTCGCGGTCGCGCAGGGCTTCGTGCGGGTCGACGAGGCATCGATGATCACTTCGCAGGCCCGCGCGAAGTGGGAGGCCGCGCGCGCGAAGGGCACGACCGAGAGTTGGGCGGGCGACGCGCCGACGACGAGCGGCGGCACAGTCGGAGCCGTCGCGCGCGACTCGAGCGGTCACGTCGCGGGCGCGACGAGCACGGGCGGCATGGTGAACAAGCGCGTCGGGCGCGTCGGCGATTCGCCGCTCGTGGGCGCCGGCAACTACGCCGACGACGAGGCGGGCGCATGCTCGACCACGGGCCACGGCGAAGCGATGATCCGGATCTGCCTCGCAAAGACCGCCGTCGAAGGGTTGCGCACGCGAACGGACGCGGCACTCACGCCCGAGCAGACCTCACGAGAGGCGATCAGCCTCATGCAGCGACGCACCGCACAGACCGGCGGCCTCATCGTGGTTTCACACGACGGATCCGTCGGCCTCGCGCGCACGACGCGCACGATGACGTGGGCGAGCATGCACTCGGACGGGATCCCGGGCAGCGGCGGTACGGCCGCGTCGGGAAGCTGAGACTACTTCGAGGTCTCGGCCGGACCCTTGCGGTCCATCGCGTCCTGAAGGCCGCAACGAAGGCGCGTGGCCTTCTTGACGCGCTTCTTCTTCAGGGGCGTCGCCAGCCACTCGTGCCTCTTCCTCATGCTCCAGATCGCGCGGTTCGACATAGGGGGCGCAACATGGTCAAAAGCCCCGAGGAAAGCAAGCGATTCAGCGCACGGGCCCCCCTTTGCCCGTCGGATGAGGGGGTGGAAAGATCAACCCCTGAGCGACGTCCACACCCCACATCTGGGGGAAGGGGGATCCATCGCACATCCCCCAAGTGGCTGATTTCACGTTCTTAAGTAGCTTCGCCGGGTTGGAGTGAGTGTTGCACATACATCGAGGATGCAGCCCAGGGCCATTCTTAAAGTCTCCGTCATCGCGAGCCTGCTTGCCGGTCTCGGCGCCTTCGGATGCGCCGTCGCCCAGGAAGAGGACACCGCCTCGGCGCCGGACAAGGTCGTCTCCGCGGGCGACACGTCGGCGCTCCTGAAGAGCACACTCGTCCTCGAGGGAGGCTGCACCGCCGCCAAGGTGGGCCCGAGGCAGCTCCTCGTCTCGGCGGGATGTGTCACCGGAAACGACGCGTTCGCGGCCGGCAAGGTCCTCAAGTTCACGAGCGTCGCGAGCGGCAAGGCCATCGTCGACAATGACCCGCCCGCCGACGACGACGCAGGCGAGAGCGATGCCGGCGCGTCGGACGCGGGCCGCGCGCCCTCCGCGACCTCACGCGACGTGACCATCGCCGAGGTGAAGATTCACCCCTCGTACGTCGCCAAGTGCAAGACCGACGTCTGCGGCTTCAACAAGCTCGAGGCGAGCGACGCTCCCGACATCGCGATCATCCTCCTCACGAACGACCTCGACACCGTCCCGAGCGTTCCCGTCGATCTCGACCCCGTTGGTCAGGCCGATCCGCTGCTCCTCGTCACGAGCGGCTGCACCACGCTCGACGGTCAGCCCTCCGCTGGCCCGCGCACCGTCAAGACCATCGCCGTCCCCGCGAAGAGCGTGAACCACGCCGGCAGCCCGTACGCGACGCAGCCCGCGCTCGTGACGCGCCTCGCGTCGTCCTACGTCGTCACCGCCGGCGCCGGATGGCGCAGCGGCGAGCCGAAGCTCTGCAACGGTGACGTGAGCTCTCCGATCTTCCGCGCCGGCTCGGCCTCGGTCGCCGGCGTCACCGCGAACTACACGACCTTCGCGGGCGGCAAGCTCCCGGTCACGATCCACCACACGCGCGTCGACGCGATGTCCCGCTTCAAGATCGGTGACTGGCTCGCGGGCCTCGGCGTCGCGACGATTCACTCCTGCAGCGAGGCCTCCGGCGGCTGCGTGAAGCACTCGTGGGACGGCGGCTCGCCCATGGGACCCACCGGCGACGGCACCACGGCCCCCGGCGACGCGGGCAAGTCCGACGCGATCGCCCCCGACAGCGACGCGAGCACCGTCGGCGATGCCGGCGCGACCGAGCCCCCCGTCTCCGGCGACCCGCACTCCGACACGCTCCCGGCCGATGACACCGGAGCGGGCACCGACACCAGCGGCGGGGACGACTACTCCGACGCGGCCGCGCCGACCAAGAAGAAGAAGAAGGCCGCGGGCGGCTGCAGCACGGCCCCCGGCGCTCCGGCGCCGACGGGCGAGATGTTCCTCGCGCTCGGTGCGATCCTCGGCGCCGCGGTCATCCGCCGCCGCAAGAAGAAGTGAGCTGAGCTCAGCTCAATCCGGAATCGCGACGAGCTTCACGTCGAGTTGCATGAGGCCCTGCCCCTCCTTCGCCTCGATCAACCTGTCCCAGGGCAGGTGACCAGGCGCCTCCACCGACACGCGGTGCGTGCCCGGCGGTAACGCGACGCCACGTCGCGAGACGACGTCGAGCGTCCCCACGAAGATGTCGTCGACCGTGACCGACGCGTTCGGCGGACTGCCGACCATACGCATCGAGACCGTCTTCGCAGCAGCGGGCGGCCCGCAGGCGACGCCTGCGAGCGCGAAGAGCAGCGCCAGGGCCGAGGTGCTCACTCCCATTCGATCGTCGCCGGCGGCTTCGAGGAGATGTCGTAGACGACGCGGTTGATGCCGCGCACCTCGTTGATGATGCGGTTCGACATGCGACCGAGGAGATCGTAGGGAAGGTGAGCCCAGTCGGCGGTCATGCCGTCGAGCGAGCGCACCGCGCGGATCGCGCACGTCTCCTCGTAGGTGCGCTGGTCGCCCATGACGCCTACGCTCTTCACCGGCAAGAGGACGCAGAAGCTCTGCCAGATCTGCGCGGGGCCGGGCTCGAGCAGCCCCGACATGCGGATCTCCTCCGACACGATGTGATCGGCGGCGCGGAGGACGGCGAGACGCTCCGGCGTGATCTCGCCGAGACAGCGGATGGCGAGCCCGGGCCCGGGGAACGGCTGGCGCATGAGGATGTCGCGCGGCATGCCGAGGTTGTCGCCGCAGGCGCGGACCTCGTCCTTGAAGAGCTCGCGGAGCGGCTCGATGAGCTTCAGCTTCATCTTGTCGGGGAGGCCGCCGACGTTGTGGTGGCTCTTGATGACGGCGCTCGGCCCCTTGAAGGAGACGCTCTCGATGACGTCAGGGTAGAGCGTCCCCTGCACGAGGTACGCGGCACCGGCGACCTTCTTCGCCTCGTCGTCGAAGACCTCGATGAAGATTCGGCCGATGATCTTGCGCTTTTGCTCGGGATCGCTGACGCCCTTCAGCTCGGAGAGGAAGCGCTCGCGCGCGTCGACCGCGACCAGGTTCAAGTGGAACGTCTCGCGGAAGGTCGCGCAGACCTGCTCGAACTCGCCCTGCCGGAGCAGACCGTTGTCGACGAAGATGCACGTGAGGCGATCGCCGAGCGCCTTGTGGCAAAGCACCGCCGCGACCGACGAATCGACGCCGCCGGAGAGGCCGCAGATCGCGTGCTCGTTCGGGCCGACGCGGTCCTTCACCGCCTTGATGGCGTCTTCGGTGAAGGAGCTCGGCGTCCACGTCGGCGTGAGGCCGGTGACCTCGAAGAGGAACGACGCGATGACGTCGCTCCCGCGCGGCGTGTGGACGACCTCGGGGTGGAACTGGACGCCGTAGATCTTGCGGGCGTCGTTGGCCACGGCGCAGAAGGGCGTGTTGCCGGATGTTCCGACGGTCTCGAACCCGGGGGGCATGCTCACGACGCGGTCGCCGTGGCTCATCCACACCTCGAGCGATTCGCCCTTCGCGAAGCGGTGGAACATGCCCTGGGGCTTGTCGACCGTCAGCTTTGCGAGACCGAACTCACGCTTGTCCGCGCGGTCGACCTTGCCGCCGAGCATGTGCGCGACGAGCTGCATGCCGTAGCAGATCCCGAGGATCGGGACGCCGAGCTCGAAGATGCGCTTGTCGATGCTCGGGGCGCCCTCCTCGTAGACGCTCGCCGGGCCGCCCGAGAGGATGATCGCGCGGGGGGCCTTTGCCTGCACCTCCTCGAAGGAGAGCGTGCACGGGTGAATCTCGCAGTACACCTTCGCCTCGCGCACCCGGCGTGCGATGAGCTGGGTGGTCTGCGAACCGAAGTCGAGGATGAGGACGAGGTCCTTCGCCATGCGCCCTCGGTAGCACGCGGGCGCCGTCGGCAAAAGGCACCCGGGCCGGTCTCGGCGCCTGGCGCGTGAAGGCGCCTCAGCGCGCTTGGTGCGTCGTCGTCGACTTGACCGGCGGACTGGCGTTCCGCACGGCCGCGCGCACAGCGCCGAAGGGCCCGAGCTCGAGCAGCACGAGGATCAGCAGGCTCGTGAGCGCCGCAAAACGCTTCGCTTCGGTCCGCTCGTCGTCGTAGCGGGATCGCCAGACGCTGCGCGCGCGCTGGAATGCCGCGATCCCGAGCCCGAGTGGAATGATGGGCGCGAGGAACGGCACGATGGAGCCTGCCGCCGGCGGAATATCGAGCTCGGCGGTGTCGCCCGCAGAGAACGTCACGATGATCATCACGACGCCCAGGAGCACGGCGCCGACGGTCGCCACGAGCAAGCCGCGCGAGCGCGATGGCCCGAGGGACTTCGCCGCGAGCGCGGCGGCACCCACGAGCGTGAGGACGGCGAGCACGCCGCTCGCCAGGGGAGAGTCGCCGCGCATCGCGTGACCGAGCGGGGCGGTGATCGAGGGTGCGAGGCTCAGCGCCAGGAACGCCGCGAGCGCCGGGCCGACGACCCACGCGGCGACGGTGGCCCGCTCCTTCGGTGAGAACGGCGCGTCGACCTCGACCTCGGCGGCCGAAGGACGCTTCCGCGGCGGGGCGACCGGAGGCGTGAGCGGGGCGTCACGCGACGAGGTGGGCTGCGAGGGGCGGAACTTCTCGGCGGAGAGGCGGTCGGACAACGGTGTCGACGGCGGGGGCTTGTCGCTCGTCGAGAAGGTGCGCTCGGACGAGCTCGCGGCGCGGGGGTCGAGCACCGGCGGCATGGACGATCGGGTCGAGGTCGTGAGCGAAGCCCGCGGGCGCGAGGGCGGTGGGAGCGAGGGGGGCGCCGCCGCCTCGGCGTCGCGGATCACGTCCGCCGCTGTGCGCGCCGGCCTCGACACCGACGCCTCCGCGTCGCGGATCACATCCGCCGCTGTGCGCGCGGGCTTCGACGCCGCCGCCTCGGCGTCGCGGATCACGTCCGCCGCTGTGCGCGCGGGCTTCGACGCGGGCTTCGCCACCTCGATGGGGCGCGACGTCGACTGGTGGGGCGGCGGGTTCGTGTCCCAGCGAACTTCATCGTCGGGCGCGCTCAGCGTCAGCATCGACGAGCCACGCCGCACGGTCGACGGACGCCGACGCGGGGGCGGTGCTTTCGCACGGGGGTCGAGGCCGTCCTCTTCCTCCGGCTCGGTATCCATGCGCTTGCGCGCCGCTTTCTTGAGCTCGCTCCGGATCTTGTCGAGCTCCGTGCGCACGACGCTCGCGTCCGCGAAGCGCTTCTTGCGGTCACGATCGAGGCAGCGGAGCACGAGCTCCTCGAGGCTCGCAGGAGCGAGCGGCGCAACCTTGCGGAGCGGCAGGACGTTCCGTGTGCGAACGAGCTTCATGACGGCGTTGCCGTCGGCGGCCTCGAAGGGGGTTTCGCCGGCGAGCATCTCGTAGAGGATGACGCCCATTGCCCAGACGTCCGCGCGGGCATCGACCTCGGCGGCTGTGGTGATCTGCTCGGGCGCCATGTAGTGCGGCGTCCCGATGAGCATGCGCTGCTCCTTCGCGCTGAGCGCACCGACGGTCTTGAAGAGACACGCGCCGAAGTCGAGGACCTTCGGGATCAGGCTGTCGCCCTCGCGCGCGAGGAAGATGTTCGCGGGCTTGAGGTCGCGGTGGACGACGTCCTGCTTGTGCGCCGCCGCTACTGCGTCAGCGACGGGGATCATGATCTCGAGGGCCTCCGCCGCCGAGAGACAGTCGGGCCGTGTGCCGAGGTACTGCTCCAGATCCTGCCCGTGCAGGAGCTCCTGCACGATGAAGGGGGTGCCGTCGTCATCGCGCGAGACGTCGAACACGTCGACGACGTTGGGGTGACGCACCGCCGCGGCCGCACGCGCCTCTCGGAGGAAGCGCATCACGTCCTCCTCGTTGCTCGTGTGCTCCTTGTTCAGGATCTTGATCGCGACCTTGCGACCGAGCGAGACGTTGGTCGCGCGATAGACCTCGCCCATCCCGCCGATGCCGAGGCAGTCTTCGAGCAGGTACTTGCCGCAGAGGAAATCCCCCTGCCGCGCGCCCGCCTCTTCCTGAGCAGCTTCGCCTCGCACTTCAGCGAGCGATTATAGACCCGCGGTCCGCCGGAGGTCAGTGCACTAACGCCGTCGCGGACGAATTCTGAGCGCGAAGCTCCCCGAAGGGAGCGGCAGGTCAGAAGCGCGCGCCGAGAGAGCCCATTGCGCCGCCGTTGAGCGCGCCGAAATCGACGCTCACGTTCGTGAAGCCGCTCCTGGGCAACGGACGGGGCGCATTCGAGGCGTGACCCGTCTTGATGTCGGGCTCGATCTTCGGACGCGTGATGACGAGGTACGTCGCCACGCCGAGCGCGACGATTCCGACGCCGAGCGAGATGTCGGCGATGAGGAGCTTCGTCTTGGCCGCGTCGACGTCGCTCTGAGCGCAGTGCGGCTTGCACGTCTTCTCGAGATCACTGACGTCGCTCTTTCCGCCGAGGCCGAAGATCGCGAAGCTGCCGATGGCGAGCACGCCGACGCCGCCGACGATGATCGCGGGGACGAGCGAGCCGCCGCCACCCTCGGCCGGAGGAGCAGCGCCGGCAGCTCCCGTCGGGCCCGTCGGCGCCGTCGCGCTTCCGCTGAACGTCACCGTCACGTTCCGGTTCTTCTGGCCGGCACCGATGATGACTTCCTCTTCCTTGGTCTGGCCCTGGTACTCGAACTTCACGGTGTGCTTGCCGAGGTCCATCTGGACGGGCTTGCCGTCGAGGCGCTCGGTGACGGCGGCACCGTCGACGTACACCTTCACGTCGGAGAGGTCCTTGGTGCCTTCCTTGGCGCCAAAGACGACCGTGGGAGCGGTGCTCTCGACCTGCGAGAGCCACTCGAGGCAGTCACGCTTGATCGGCGCGGGACAGACGTCGCGAGCGCAGACGATGAGCTGCTCGCGCGCGCGGCGGTACTTGCCCTCGTCGCGGAGCTGCTGCGCCTGGTCGGCGGCAGATGCGCACTGTTCGCGGTCGTCCGCACGGGCGACGCCTTCGCCGGCAAGCGCCGTGGTAGCGCCGGCCATCACGGCCAGTGTCGCGATGCGTGCGACGGTCCGGTTCGCGAAAGTCCGGTTCGCGAAAGTCCGGTTCGCGATGGTCCCCGTTCGAAGAGCGCTGCTCAGTCTCGCGTGCGTCATTCCGTGAGCCTCCGACCCGTCCGAGGCTACAAGGTAACTAGGCGTCGGCGCGATGGAAACTTACTTGAGGCACTCCATCTTGTACTTCTTGCGGCCCGTCACAGCATCGAGCGTGTAGGGCGGATCGCACGCCGGGTTCACTCTCGGCGGCTTCGCCGTGACGGGAGTGGGCGACGGCGGACGGACGGTCGGCGACGGCTTCGTCGTGGTCGTCTCCGTCGACGAGGACGCGGCCGCTGGGCCATTGAGCTTGCCGAGCGAGCTCGGCGGCTTGACGAGCGTGAACCCACGCACGCCGTCACGCGCGACCTCGTTCACGGCGGCCGCGCGCGCACCGCCAGTCAGCTTCTCCTGGAGCGCAAACGCGCCGAGCGTCATGCCGGCCATCGCGAGGAGCGCAGCCATCAAGAGGAACACGCGCGCACCGCGATGGCTCTTCGGGGGCGCACGCGTCGAGATGGCGGGGCGGGAGACGGAGATGCTCGAGACCTGCGAGTGCGGAGGCTCGGCCGGCTGCGGGGCGAGGCCGATGCGCGGCGCGCTCGCGTTGATCGAAGCGCTCTCGATCTCCGCGATGCTGCGTGCGCGACGGGCAATCTCGTCGGCGGCGAAGCTCTCGACCCACTCTCCAACCTCGTAGGGGGAGGCCAGGCCGAGCGTCTGCTCGATGGCGAGGGCCATGTCGCGCGCCGTCGTGAAGCGCTGCGCAGGATCGCGCGCCAGACCGCGCATGACGACGGCGTCCGTCGCGTGGTCGAGCTGCGAATTGAACATGCTCGGCGGGTCGACCTTGCCCTCGATGGCGCGGACCAGGACGATCGCCTCGGTCTCACCGTCGAAGAGGCGGTGCCCGGTGAGCGCCTCCCAGAGCACGACCGACGCCGCGTAGATGTCGGACTGGCGCGAGACGACTCCGCCGCTCAGCTGCTCGGGCGGCATGTACGCGATCTTGCCCTTCACCTGCCCGTCGCGCGTGGTCTGGATGCGGCCCGCAGCCTTGGCGACGCCGAAGTCGAGCACGCGGGTCGTGCCGTCCGAGCCGACGAGGATGTTCTGCGGAGAGACATCGCGATGGACGATGCCGAGCGCGCGACCGTGCTCGTCCTTCGTCTGGTGAGCGGAGTGGAGTCCGTGGAGGACGGACGACATGATCGTCGCGGCGACGCGCGCCGGGATGGGCACCTGCTGCTTCTGGGCCGTCCTCATCAGCTTGGAGAGCGCCTCTCCGGCGACGTACTCCATGACGATGAAGATCTCGCCCTCGGTGGCGACGACGTCGAGCGTCGGCACGACGTTCGGGTGACGGATGCGCCCGCAGAGGCGCGCCTCGTCGAGGAACATCGTCACGAACTCGGGATCCTTTGCGTACTGCGGATGCAGACGCTTGATCGCGACGGTGCGCGAGAAGCCGACAGGACCGCTCAACCGTCCGAAATGGACGGTGGCCATCCCGCCCGAGGCGAGCTCTCCATAGAGGACGTAGCGACCCACTGTGCGTGGATGCGCTTGCCCGTCGGATTGCAGCATCGTCTCGGAAGATTACCGCGATACCGGATCGAACGCGCCTAACGTGCGAGCGTCCCCCCGCCGTTTTGTGAGCGCTGACCGCGCATCGACACCTCGTGGCGGAGCGTGTAGGTCACGGCGCGATGGAAGAGCGCAGCCGAGAGCCGTTCCTGGTACGGGTCAAGCGAGTCGGCACGATCCCGGTGCCCTTGCCGCGTTATCAGACGTCGGGGTCGGCGGGGATGGATCTCCACGCGGCGCTCACCGAGGCCGCCGTCCTCGAGCCGCGCGCCCGCCTCAAGGTGCCGACCGGGCTGTCCGTCGCCATCCCACATGGCTACGAAGGGCAGGTTCGACCGCGCTCCGGGCTCGCCGCCAAGCACGGCGTCACCGTCGTCAACACGCCGGGCACGGTCGACAGCGACTACCGCGGCGAGATCGGCGTGGTGCTCGTCAACCTCGGGACCGAGCCCGTGACGATCGCGCCGCTCGATCGGATCGCGCAGATCGTGTTCACCCGCCACGAGATCGCTGTGCTCGTCGAGGTGTCCGACCTCGAGGAGACCGATCGAGGCGGCGGCGGCTACGGCTCGACGGGCTGAGGCGCGACCGAGCTCACGAAGCTCGTGACGGCGTCGGCAACCTCGCGTCGATCGTGGTCGGCCGCCACGAGGTGTGCGCTCTTCGCGTAGATGCGCGTCCGCACGTCGCGTGAGCCGAGTGAACGGGCGGCGAGCGCCACGTTCGACGACGGGCAGACGCGATCGCGGGCGCCGTGGAGGACGAGCGTGGGGCAGTCGATCTCCGCGAGCCGAGCGCGCACCCGCATGCCGCCACGGTACACCTCGAGCGCCGCGCGGAGCGGATCGCGGTCGTAGCCCGTGATCCGCTTCTGCTGGACGGGATCGCGGACATCGGCCGACCACAGCTTGAGCAGGTACCAGTCCGGGAGCTTCCAGCCGCGGCGGTCGATGAGCCCGAGCGCGGCGCTCACGAGCGGCGAGAGCGTGAGCGCGTTACCGAGCAGGATGAGACCGAGGAGCCCCCGAGGCCGACGTGCCGCGAGCTCGATCGCCACGAGGCTCCCGAGCGAGAACCCGGCGATGACGACGTGCTCGTGCTCGGCCCGCGCGGCGTCGACCTCCTTCTCCATGTCGGCGACGAGCACGTCGAACGTCACGTCCTGCAGCTTCCCGGGGTGGGTACCGTGTCCCGTGAGGAGCGGCGCACGCACGGCGAAGCCGGCCGCGGTGAGCGCGTCGAGCATCGGGCGAATTTCGGCGGTGGTCCCCGTGAACCCGTGGAACGCCACGACGCAAGGGGCAGCGCCGTCGCGGCGGACAGGAGCGCCGTCTTCCTGGCCGCGGACGTGGCCGTGCTTGTCGGTATGCGCCCTCCCGACGATCACGCCTCTACCCCGCTAACCTTCGCCGCGCTTGATCGCGTAACCGCGGATCTTCTTGTGGAGGTTGGTGCGTTCGACGCCGAGGACCACGGCAGTGCGCGAGATGTTCCAGCCTGTCAGCTTGAGCGTGTCGACGATGAACCTCCGCTCCTGCTGCTCGCGGAACTCACGCAGCGTCGGATACTGCCCGGGAACGGGGGCGGGACGCGACGCGGCAGCGTCCTCGCGTTCGGCCTCGGCGGCGCGCTCG